>NZ_DBHHFZ010000006.1:0-186032 GCF_057238465.1 Arachnia sp. | reverse complement strand
CGCCGTATACGGTGAGCGCCCCGTCGCCGTCTCCGTCTCCTGGTGCGAGTGAATCATGAAGGCGGATCATCGCGGTCTGCCGGAGCTCCATGTTGTGCTCTCCCGACGCGTCTGCGCGACCTGGGGCGGACGCGTTCCTGGGAAGTAGTTGATGCTCCGTGCCCGGGATCCCGGTTTGTCAGGGTCGGTTTACCGTGGTTTACGGCGACACGTGCAGCGGGTTGGGCTGACCTCCCTACGAGCTAGCTTTGGTTGGGCCAGCCAACAACGACGTATCAGGAGTGGGAGGTCAAAGGTGAGCGACCTGAACATCGTGACAGGTGACTTGGAGGCCCTGTCAACGGATGTGAGCAACGTGGCATCGGAGATCAGCGGGGTGAACGTGACGACCGACATGGCCGACGCCCCCTCGGCGATGCCCGGATCCTCATCCGCCGGTTCGATCACGTCAGCGGCCAGCGCCATCGAGGAGCGGCGCAGCTCCGCCCAGACTTGCTACGAGGACTTCGGGGCCGATGTGACGACCGCGGCGAACAACTACGGAGTGTCCGAGGCGAACGTCGAGACGGCCATGCGTTCCGCAGGGCATGTCGACGCAGACGCAGCCAGTTGAGCGGAAAGGTGGTGAATCATGGCTATTTCATGGAGTGATGTCCAACAATGGAATCCGGCGAACCTGAACACTGCCGTCCAGAATCTGACCAGTTCCCGCCAAACCTTGATGACCGAGGCCGATGACGCGGTTTCCGCGAAAGGGAGGGTGCAGTCATCGGGGGCAGCGGTGACCGCCATGCTCGCTTCGTTGGGCTCGCTCAACGGGAGCCTTGACCGCGTCGTGAATGACGTCTCCGAGCTCATGATGGCAACAGCCGATGCCTCCGACGGGGTGTGGGATGTCCAGACCAAAGTGGCCGAATGCACCTCCTTCATGGAGCAGTACCACTACCTCAGCATAGGGGAGGACGGGACGGTGAACTGCGAGGAGGAGCAGGCGACCACCATGGAGCAGGCGGCCCCGAATGGACCCGGCCAGACGGCGACCAGAAATGCCGACCGACAAAAGCATGCCCAAGAACTGAGGGATTTGGTCAAGGCCGCCATTGACCGCGCCGTCGAGGTTGACAACGACTACGTCAAGAGACTGAACGCCTTGGCCAACGGCACGTATGTGTGCGCGGAGACGGCAGCCAGCGACTCCCAGGGCCTGCCGGATCTCCCACAGGCCGGCTGGTCCGCAACCGAGGTGTCGGTCTGGTGGAATGCCTTGACCGAGGCGGAGCGCAGAAAACTGATCGAGAAGCACCCGGACGCCATCGGGAACCTCGACGGTCTTCCCGGAAGCGCCCGGGACGAGGCGAACCGAATCATCCTGAGGAGAGAAACCACAGCTGCTGAGAATCACCAGAGAAGTGTTCAGGAAAAATACGATGCCGAGCAGAGAAAAATCGACGAAGCCCACAAGTGGGCGGTACTGATGAACTTTGGAAACACTGCGGGTGCTCCGATCAAGCCGCCAAACCCCTTCGAGGACGAACTGGCACAGGCCAATTGGCGGGTTTCCGATCTGGCCAAACTGAACGAACTCGCCGGTGTGATGGAGGAGGACGGTTCCGGCGGGTACGTGACGGGTGCCGACGGGAAACCCAGGCACCACTACCAGCTGCTCACCCTGGAGGTACCCGAGGAATACGACAAGGACGTGAAGGCCGCCGTTGCCGTTGGCGACGTGGACAGGGCCAGCAACATCGCCACCATGGTTCCCGGGATCGGAAACACGGTCAGGAACGGCATGGGTGGGATGGTGAACAACGCCGAAGCGCTGCGTACCGCCGCTGGCGCCGACGAGACGGCCGTCGTCGCATGGATCGGCTACGACACCCCGCAGGGGTTCCTGGAGTTCGACTCCAACGGGAGCCAGACGGATTACATGACACCCGAGAGAGCCGACGAGGGGGCTCCGGCCCTCAACGGTTTCGAAGAGGGCCTCCACACGTGGCACCAGAGGCAGGGTGTGGACCCCAACCTGACCGTTCACGCCCATTCCTACGGATCCCTCACCGCCGGCACCGCCCTGATGGACACGAAAACGGGTGTCGTCGACGCCGCCCAGTTTCATGGATCCCCCGGGGCGCGCGCCACCGACGCGCACCAATGGAACGTTCCCTACGGTCACATGTATGCATCTGCCAACGGACTTGATTTTGTCGCGGGCATAGGGCCCGACAACGCATTCGGGAATGATTTCGGACCGGACCCCCGACAGGTTCCCGGAGTGGGGAAAATCGCCTCAACCCCCGAGGGTGGGCATTCCGACTACTGGAACAATCCCGAATTCATGGAGGATGCCGCCCAGATAACGGCGGGTGAGGATCCGTCCGTGAATCGCGCCGACAACGCGGCGGCGGCCTCCGTCAATGCCAGACACTCCGGGCAACACCACTGAGAATCCGGACGCCGCGAAGGAAAACCTCCGGAGACGCCGTTTGGGTGGGGCCGTTGGGTGAATCCATGAAGCGGGGCTCATGACCCAATCGTCATGAGCCCCGCTCGCAGCGCGGTCAACACCGCTCCGTGAAAATCACTGCACGCCGGCTAATCCCGAATCACCAGGCGTCCCCGTCGTCCGTGTCCAAGGGACGAAGAGAAGCGGCGTCGCCCGCCCCGAATGACGAGGACTCGACGGACCTGCTGGCGTCGTCGTCGACCCGGACCACTTTGTACCCCTTCGTGTCGCGGGAGTTCTCCTTCTCCTTGGAGCTGCCCAAGCCTCCGGCCCCTCCGTAGCCGTAAGGCATCGTTCCGGGACGGAGGGTGGAACCAGGGGCACCGGCGCGGGCCGCCCCCAGGGGCAGCGCGGCATTGAGGTTCCCGGCTCCCCTGGCGGCCAGGGCGCCAGCACCCAGAACCCCGCCTGCTATGCCGGTGGCCTTCACCCCGCTCCCCGAGGCGAGCCCCGGCGGAGAGTAGTCGGGGCGCCAGCGGGGATCGTCTGCGTTCAACACGTCGGCGGGGACATACCCGCCCACGGGGCCGTCCGGGGTCATGCGGGCATTGATGGGGTACTTGAGTATGTCCCGGGGCCACTGAAGATTTCCTGTGCCACCCCTGGGATCGAAGGCCGTGCGCAGCAGCGTGCCATCGTCCCCGGGATGGAACCTCCCGAACGGCAGGGCTGAACCGGCAGCGCCTCCGGAGGAGCCGCCCACACCCATGGAGCGGGCAGAGGACGCGGAGGAACGGGAACCCCCGCCAATCCCGCCGCTCCCTGCGTTTCCGGATCCCCCGCCGTCACCCTGGTTCCCGGAGTCCACCGTCAGTTCGGCCGCTTCGTTCAGGGCGTTGTTCATCTTGTCCAGGATCGCGCCGGCGGCTTCCTCCCGCTGGCGGTTCCGTTCCTCCATGAGATTGGCGTAGTACGTGTCGCAGGGCATTGCCTCTCCGGCCACGTTGACGTCTTTCCCGCTGTGCCATTCTTCTATCTCGTGATGCGATATCAAGTTTTTGGACATGGTCTCGAAACTTGCCACTGCCTCCGTCATGGCGTTGCAGGCTGCCTCGTGATTGCTGCGCAGCGTGGTGAGGTTTTTCTCGTGCATCTCGAAGAGTGCTATGTAGGAATCCAGTTTCTTCTCGATCGCGGTCTTTATCATGCCGGTGATTCCGGGGTTCTCCCTGACCCGGGCCACGACTCCCTTGGCCACCTCTATGTGCGAACGGATCTCGTCGATGTCGGAGGTTCCCTGATCCGCGGTGTTCAGTTTCGCCACCGCAGCCAGTCTCTCGTACAAAGGGCTGTCAGGCATTGCTCAAACCTCCTTGGCGCGCCCGAGGCCCGGTGCGTAAGGTTTCGTGGGATCGCCGTCGGAAAGTCCCGGACCCTTGTAGTACTCCGTCAAGGTGTCGGGTATGGGGGCGGACGGTTCTGGGCTTTCCAGTCTCTTCATCAAAGCCCGCTGAGCTGCCACGACGTCGTCTTCGCGGGATTCCAGGGACGTGGCGGTGTGTTCGAGGGCCTCCACGAAAACCCTGAGCCGCTCCGCCAGGGAGTGGAAGTCGTCATGCAGGGCGGTGAGGTTCTTCTCGTACTGGGCCTTGTACGCCAGCGCACCCGCCTCCACGCCCCATCTGCGCTCGTTCTGGGATGAGGCCATCATGCTGGTCCGTCTCGCCGCTCTGGTGGCCTCGGGGGCGGCCCACTGGCTCACCAGGTCCTTCGACGCCTTTGTCTGGGCGCTGTCGTACGTGAAATCATTCATCAGCTGCTCCTACCGGGGAGGTGTGGAAAACATGATAGGGGCCGGTGTGGTCCGCTGTGGAGGGGATCCGGAAAGTTCGTTGCGTGGGCTTCGGAACGGTCCGACGGGCGCTGGACGGGTGGTGTTCCCGCCCGACCCGGAAGTGGGCGTCGCCTCGGGGGAGTGCGTGGAAAACGGCGGGCGACTCGCCGGGGAGCAAGTCCCTGACCTTGTCGCGGCGGACCTCTGGGAATTGTCGCGTGTGCGAGGCGGAGGACAACGGAAAACCTGGTCAACGAGTTCAACAAGCAGGTTTACAACAATGCGCAGGTGTTCGTGATCACGGAGGTCAGAAATGAGGTGGAAAAGCGACTCGAAGGGGAGTGAGGCCGTGAAATGGAAGAGGGCTCCCCGAACCGGGGAGCCCTCATATGTTTTCCGTGCGCTACCTGTTCTTGCGCTCGTCGATGATGATGGCGATGACGATGATTCCGCCCTTGACCACCATCTGCCAGTACGGGGAGACGTTCAGCAGGCTGAGGCCGTTGTTGATGACGCCGATGATGAGGGTACCGACCATGACACCCCAGACGGTGCCGATACCGCCGTTGAAGGAGGTGCCGCCGATGACGGTGGCGGTGATGACGTCGAGCTCCATCATGTTGCCGTAGGCCGGGGCGCCCGAACCGGTGCGGGCGGTCAGGATCACGCCCGCCAGACCGGCCAGCAGACCGATCAGGGCGTAGATCTTGAGGTGCGTCTTCGGCACCGAGATCCCGGAAACCTTCGCGGCCATCTCGTTGCCGCCGATGGCGTAGACGTGGCGTCCGAAACGGGTCCGGTTCAGCACGAACCACATCACGACAGCGGCGAGAACCAGGATGATGATGGGCGTGGCCCCCTGCCCGATGAGGTTGAAGTTCCACGCGGTCCCGGAGATCGGGCGCCCGTCGGTGTACAGGTTCGCGGCGCCACGGGCAGCGGTCATCATGCCGAGGGTGGCGACGAACGGCGGAATCCGGAAAACCGCCACCAGGCTGCCGACGATGCTGCCGACCAGCGTGCCGACCGCCAGCGCCGCCAGCACGGACACGAAGACCGGCAGGGCGGGCAGCCCCGGGATGAAGGTGCCGGGACCCGGGGGCTGGGCCAGGGAGGCGGCGACGACGGCCGCGAGGGCGGCCGTGGCGCCGACCGACAGGTCGATGCCCTTGGTGATGATCGCCGCCATCATGCCGAGGCCGATGATGCCGATCGGAGCCACCTGCACGATGACGTTGAGGAGGTTCTGCAGCTGCAGGAACCGGCCCTCCGTGATGATGCCGAGCAGGATCACGAAGCCGAGCAGGATGAAGACGATCGAGTATTTCTTCAGGAACTCCCCGAAATTGAAGCTCGAACGAGTGGTGGTTGCGGTTTCAGACATTGGGGTTTCCTTCGCTCGCGGCGACCTCGTCGCCGCCGGTTGCCAGGTGCATGACGGACTCCTGGTTGGCCTCCTCGCGGGATAGCTCGCCGGAGATGCGTCCCTCGTGCATCACGAGGATGCGGTCACTCATGCCGAGCACCTCTGGCAGCTCGGAGGAGACCATGATGATTGCCTTGCCCTGCTGGGCCAGCATGGACATGAGACGGTGAATCTCGGACTTCGCACCCACGTCGATGCCGCGGGTGGGTTCGTCGATCATCAACACGTCCGGGACGGTCAACAGCCAACGGGAGATCAATGCCTTCTGCTGGTTGCCGCCCGAGAGGTTCTTGATCAGCTGGTTCAACGACGGGGTCTTGATGCGCAGCTTCTCGCGCTGGTCCTCGGAGTCCTTCCGCATCTCGCCGATGTGGAGGACCCCGTGGGGGCTGTAACGGGGGAGGGCAGCGGCCGTGATGTTGTCGCGCACCGACAGCACCCCCATGATGCCGTTCAGCTTGCGGTCCTCTGTCAGCAGCGCCATGCCCGCCCGGATGGCGTCCGAGGGTTGTTTGATCCGCAGCGTTTTGCCGTTGAGGACGACCTCCCCGGAGTCGGCCTTCTCGATGCCGAAAATGGTCTCCAGCACCTCGGTGCGGCCCGCGCCCATCAGCCCCGCGAGCCCGAGGATCTCGCCCCGGCGCAGGTCGAAACTGACGTCCTTGACCACGGCGCCCCGGTTGAGGCCCTTCACCGAGAGCACCACCTCGCCGATCTCGGCCTCCTCCTTCGGGAACAGGTCCGTCAGTTCGCGGCCCACCATCAGTTTGATGAGCTTGTCGCGGTCGAGTTCCTTCGCAGGGTAGGAGCCGACGTGCTTGCCGTCGCGGAAGACGGTGATGTCGTCGGAGATCCTGAAGACCTCGTCCATCTTGTGGGTGATGTAGATGATGGCGACGCCGAAGTCGGTCAGGCGTTTGATCATCCCGTGCAGGTGCGCCACCTCGCGTTCCGGAATGGCCGAGGTGGGCTCGTCCATGATGATGATCTTCGCGTCGTAGCTGATGGCCTTGGCGATCTCCACCATCTGCTGCTTGGACACCGTCAGGTCCTTCATCCGGGCCCTCGGGTCGATGTCGATCTTCCACTCGTCGAAGAGCTCGCGGGTCTTGCGGAGCATGGCGGCGGGGCTGAGCAGCCCCAGTCGGCCGCGCGGCTCGCGACCCAGCCAGATGTTCTCCGCCACCATCATCTCGGGGACGGGGGACAGTTCCTGGTGGATCATCGAGATGCCGTGCTCCAGGCCGTCCTTGGTGTCCTTGAACCTCACGATGTCGCCCGCCAGCTCGACGGTTCCCTCATCGGGGGTGTACATGCCGATCAGGCACTTCATGAGAGTGGATTTGCCGGCCCCGTTCTCGCCCATCAGTGAGTGCACGGTGCCGCTTCGGACGTCGAGATTGACGTTGTCCAACGCCACGACGCCCGGGAAGGTCTTGCGGATGTTCTGCATCCGCAGAATTACCTCTTGCATTGGTTCTCCCTGGTTTGGGGGGCGGGAACGCGGTTCCCGGCCCCCGCGTCGTCACTGCTTGAACTGGCTCATGTTCTCGGGCGTGACCAGCTGGTAGGGGACGTTGATGATGTCCGGTACCTCTTCGCCGTTGACCATCTTGATCGCGGTGTCGACACCTGCCTGTCCCTGGCCCTTGGCGTCCTGGAAGACGGTGACCTCCAGCTTGCCCGCGGTCATGGCCGCCAACGCGTCACCGGTGGCATCCACGCCACCCACGACCACCTTGTCGAGCATGCCGGCGTTCTCGAAGGCGTTGATGGCGCCGAGGGCCATCTCGTCGTTGTTGGAGCAGATGACGTCAACCTGCTGCCCCGACTGGATCAGGTTCTCTGCCAGCGCGAGTCCCTTGTCGCGCGCCCAGAGACCGGTCTGGTTGAACACGACCTTCATGTTGTACTTCGCGGCGATCTCCTCGCAGCCCTTGGTGCGCTGCTGGGCGGCCTCCTGGGTGGGGTCGCCCTGCAGGATGGCGACGTTGCCCTGGTAGTTCGCCAGCTTCGCCAGCTGCTCCATCTCAAGCTGACCCGCCACCAGGGAATCGGAACCAACGTAGGGCACACCCTTGGGTAGGTCGGCGGGGCGGCGGTTCACGTAGACCAGCGGGATGTTCGCCGCCTTGGCCTTCTGGGTGATCTGGGCGGTGGTGGCGGTGTCCTGGGGCAGGACGATGAGAGCGTCGACACCGGAGGCGATGAAGTTCTCGATCTGGTTGAGCTGGACCTCGATCTTCTCCTCGGCGGAGGTGACGCTCACCTCGGCGCCGGCGGCCTCGGCCCGCGCCTTGATGGAGTTGGCCACGTTCTGGAGGAACTGGTCCAGCAGCGGGAAGGAAGCGCCGATCTTCACCTTCTTGCCGTCTTTCGGTTTGATGACCTCGGCGGGGGCGTAGTCCTGCGTGGTGACGGCCGCCGGCTGGCCGTCCTCACCGGTGGTGCCCGGCAACGGGTCGCTGGTCATGCCGCACCCGCTCAGCGCAAGCATCGCGCTGAGCATGAGCACGGCGAATTTCGGTACTCGCTTCATCACTTCTCACTTCCTCGTGTCGGTGTCCCGAACAGGACCTGGAAGTCGCCTCCCTGCGACGAACTGATCCTGTCGCAAAGACACGTGGAATGTCAATACAAATGGCTGAGCGGCGGAGTGTTAGCTGGTTCAGCCGGTTCCGGGGGTCACTCGTAGGGGAGGTAGCCGTTGCGGTGGATCTCCTCCAGGTCCATGCGGGCCCGCAGGATCCGGGCGGTCTCGTCGCTGATCCTGTGTTCCCGGACGAACTGGGTCAGCAGCTCCCGTTTCCGGGCGAGCACCGCCCCGTGGAGGCGTTCGAGGGCGACGATCTCCGCCACGTCCTCCTCCTCGTCATCGGCCCCGATGTGGGCGGCGATGTCGTCGAGACGCTCCTCCATGGCCTCGGCGATCCGCGGGGAGACCCCCGACTGCTCGGCGAGGAAGGGAAGTTCGGGGCGGACGGCCCCCAGGATCGCCAGTCGCCCTTCGGTGACCAGCTGCTCCTCGGTCAGCTCGACCTCCTCGTCGTCGTCGGTGTGACCGCCCTTCGCGGCCCACGCGATCACCTTCGGCAGCAGCGGACCCTGCACCGCCATCCCGATCACGATCGCCAGGGCCGCGATGAGGAGCACCTCGTCGCGGTAGGGGAACGGCGAACCATCCTTCAAGGTGAGGGGAATCGACAGCGCGATCGCCAAGGAAACCCCGCCACGGAAGGCCGATACCGCGCTGACTACCCGGGCCCGGTAGCTCAGGCGACGCTGCCGCTGCTCGGGTCGGCGGTCGAGGGCCCGGATGATCATGACCGTGACCTGCAGGAACGCGAAACGGGAGACCACCAGGGTCACGGCCACGCCGACCGCGATGCCCGCCAGCGCCAGGAGCTCGGAGAAACGGAAGTTGACGATCAGCAGGCGTGTCTCGATGCCGATCAGCAGGAACAGGGCGCCATTGAGCAGGCTGGTGGCCAGCGGCCAGAAGTGTTCCGCCTGGGTCCGCGACTCGGGGGTGCTGAGCCGGTTCGACAGCGTCGAGATGATCAGGCCCGCCACCACCGCCGCCAGCACACCGGAGGCGTGCACCAGCTCTGCGGCCAGGTAGGCGGCGTACGGGGTGACCAGGAGCGCCATGTTGATGGTGATGGGCTCGTGGAGGCGACGAAAAGCCGGGTAGGCGACGGCAGCGACGGTGATCCCGATGAGGATCCCGCCGAAGAACGAGATCACGGCCATTCGCGTGATGTCCCAGGGGGTGTACTGCCCGCCGAGAGCCAGGCCGACGGCGATGCTGTAAACCACCAGAGCGGTGCCGTCGTTGGTGAGGCTCTCCGCCTTCAGCAGCATGAACTGGCGGCGGGGCAGGCCCTTGGCCAGGGCGGCCGCGGCGGTGGCGTCGGGCGGGGCGACGGCGGCACCCAGGATCAGGGCCGCCTCCCACGGGATTCCCAGCGACGACGTGATCCACGCCACCGCGAAGGCGGTGGCCACCACGAACACCGTCGAGGTGATCAGGATGCCGCGCAGGTCGCGTCGGATGGCGTTCCTGGAGGTGGTGAGGCTTTCCCAGAACAACAGGCCCGGGAGGAACAGCAGCAGCACCACCTCGGGGGGCATGTGGAGGTTCTCCAAGCCGGGCACGAAGGCCAGCGCGAACCCGAGGAGGACCTGCGTCAATGGCACCGGGAGACGCAACTTGGGGGCCAAGGCGTTGCCCGCCACCACCGCAATCCCGACTCCGACCGCGATGATGAGACCCTCCATGCGCCACCCTTCCCTGATTTCCCGCGACGAATCCCCGACTTGGAGCCGGACCGGTTGAATTATCCCCCATGCCCCCAAACCGGTTTTCTTCCCCCCGGGGCTGATCGTGCCGAAACCGAGGTGAGTGTGGTCGGGGTGGTTTCGACACGGGTCGCTCGTTCCTCGCGCCCCGGCTCAACCGGCTTGGGGGAGAATCGGGCGACTACTTCGTGAACTCCTTCTCCAGGCGTTCACGCATCCGCACGTGGATGGCGTCGGCGTCCTCCTCCCAACCGAAGACGCACACCGACAGCGGGCCGTCGTAGTCGACCTCCCGGAGATACCCGAAGACCTCGTCCCACGGCACCTCGCCGTTGCCGATCTCGTTGTGCTGGTGGATGCGGGCATCCACCCCGGGCGGGTTGATGATGTAGCGGTTCCCGACGTTGGCGAGATGGTTCCACACATCCGCGACGTGCACGTGCCGCAGCCTCGGGCCGGCGTATTCCATCATCGCCCGAGGATCCCCCCGGCCCCCGGACAGGTGGAACATGTGCGGCAGACAGAACTCGTAGTTCAGCCACGGCTTGTTCACCCCGCGCACGATCTGCACGGCACGCTCGTTGGTCTCGACGAAGTCGTAGGGATGGGCCTCGATGGTGCACTCGATGCCGCGTTTCTCGAAGTCCGGGATCAACTCCTCGATGGACTTGTAGAACTGGTGTTCCGACTTCAGGGGCTCGTTCGGGTCGCCCGAGAACTCGGTGGCGATCAGCGGCACCTCCAACTCCTCCGCGATCTCCAGGAGACGACGGAAGTTGCGCACCTGCGCCTGGCGTTCCTGTTCGTCGGGCGAGGACCAGTTGAACACCGGGTTGAAGGTCCAGATCTTCACACCGGAGGCGGACATGGCCTTCTTGACCTTCGCGACCTCCGCGTCGTCGACCTTGGGGTAGTGGTGCCACTCGTGGAAGTCGGCACGCGGCGACAGCTCGATGTACTCGTAGCCGAGATCGGCGGCCTTGAAGCATTCCTCGGCGACGCTGAGGTGGGGGTGGTACATCGACGGGTCCAGCAGGATTTTCACCATGGGGGTTCCTCCTCAGGCGTAGAACGCGGGCTTGGGCATCATCTCAACCGCCACCTCGCCGTCGGCCTCCAGGGCCTTGACGCCGGCGTCGCAGACACAGGCGGCCGCGTAGCCGTCCCACGCGGTGGAGCCGGTGTGACGGTCCTCGGCGACGGCGGTGATCCACTCCTGCACCTCACGCACGAAGGCCTGGCCGAAGCGCTGGTTGTGGTCCATGGTCAGCCGGTTGCGGCGACCCTGCAGGTCGGCTCGCTGCACCAGTTCCTGGTCGCTGAGCCGCACCGCCCCGTTCTCGCCGACCAGCTCACACTGGATGTCGTAGCCGTACTGGCAGTTGACGAAGATCTCGTCGTCGACGCGCACCCCGGAGGTGGTGGTGAGGATCAGCACCAGCGGGTCCTGCAGGTGCGGGAAACGGTTCCTGGTCTTCTTCGGCTTGTCGACGCGGGCCGAGACGAACTCCTCGCCGAGCAGCCAGCGCATGGTGTCGATCTCATGGATGGCGGTGTCGTTGATCGCCATGTCCCAGGTGTAGCTCTCCGGCACCGTCGGGTTGCGGTGCGCGTTGTGGACCATGAGGGCCTCGCCGATCTCGCCGGCATCGAGGATGGCCTTCATCTCCCGGTAGGAGGCATCGAAGCGACGCATGAAACCGACGGTGACGAGCTTCTTGCCCGCCTTCTGCTCGGCCTCCATGATGCGCGCACAGGCATCGGCGGTGGGGGCGAGGGGTTTCTCGCAGAAGACGTACTTGCCGGCCTCGATGGCCGCGATCACGTCGGGTTCGTGGGCGGGCCCGAAGCTGCAGATCATGACGGCGTCGACATCGTTCGAGGCGATGAGCTCCGCGGCGCTCGGGAAGGTCGTTGCGCCGATCCGGTCGGCGACCTTCCGGGCGTTCTCGGCGTTGAGGTCGGTGACGGCCACCACCCGGCCGCCCGCGATGACGCTGTGGATGCGTTCGATGTGCGCCTGCCCCATGCCGCCGGGGCCGATCATTCCGATTCGCAGGGTCATGGTGTCGCTCACTTCACTCCGAGGCCGATGGAGGCCAGGTATTCGCGGACCTTGATGGCGTTGGGCAGCGGGTAGGACGGGTCACAGCCGTACATGTCCTGCTCGCAGATGACGTAGAGCTCCTTGTCGAGGTCGGCGAGGGCCTCGACGAGGCTCGGCATGTCGGGTTCGCCCTCCGGTGGCGGCACGGAGCAGCCCGCCTTGACGGCCTTCACGAAAGGCCAGTCCTCGTCGTGGGCCTGTTTGACGAGCTTCGGGTCCATGGCCTTGATGTGGACGTAGGAGATGCGTTCCGGGTAGTCGCGGATCAGGGCGGTGTTGTCGGCCATGCCGTAGACGATGTGGCCGGTGTCCAGGCAGAAACCGACGTACTCGGGGTCGGTGGCCTGGAAGATGCGGTCGATGTCCTCGCGGGTCTCGATGTGGGAGTCGCCGTGCGGGTGAAGGACCATCTTGAGGCCGTAGTCCTCCTTCATCATGCGGCCGAGCCGGTTGGCGTTGTTGATGTACAGATCCCAGGCCTCGCCGTCGAGGTGACGCACGTCGGTGAACTCGCCGGTGTGCTCGTCGCGGAACATCGGTGGCAGGTGCACCACGTACTCGGCGCCGACGGCGGCGTGGGTCTCACCGATGGCGCGGAAGGTGCGCTCCGTGTCGGCCCAGGCCTCGGCCTTGTGGAGGATGCCCCAGCCGGTGCCGGCGACGACGCGGAAACCTCGCTTGCCCATTTCCTCGGCCAGGCGCTTGGGGTCGGTGGGGAAGTAACCGAAGGGACCGGTCTCCATCACGGAGAAACCGGCCTCGGCCATCTCGTCGAGGGCTTTCTCCCACGGGATCTGCGCCGGATCCTCGGGGAACCAGACGCCCCACTGGTCGGGACAGACACCGATGGTCAGCTTGTTGTATCGAGGTTCGGGGTTGCGGGACTTGTCGGCCATGGAGGTCCTTTCTGGCGCATCGTTGGGCACGATCCAGCCTAGGTTCGGCCATATGTCCTGTCAATTGCCCGGGGGTACTAATTTTTGTGATGAAAGTGATTCTCAACACAGTTTTGCTGGCTCTAATCCTGTTTTGCTGGGCTTGTTCACGTTTGCCTGCGCTGTGAAGCCAGCAAACGTGAACAAGCCCAGCAAAACATCGGTAAGGCCAGCAAACCACCAGGACAACGGGTCGGCTCGGCCCACACTCTGTGAATCACAGTCTCTTGGAGTGCTCGACGAGCTGTGCATTGGAAAGGGCGACGGAGGGAGGAGGGTTGAGGAAGTCGTCGGCTGTCCGTCAGTACTTCACGACGGCCTTTCGGAATCCTGGGCTGGGTTTGGAGGAATCATGGGAGACAGATGCGGCACCGCCCACGGGAATCGCTACGACCCGACCGGGCCGGTTTTCATCTCGTATCGACAAAGCGACGGTACCGAGCACGCCAAGTTTTTGGACCGTTTCCTGCGTGCCGGCGGTCTCGTGCCCTGGCGTGACCTCGTTGATCTGCCTCCTGGCGAGACCGCCCGCCGCGTCCACGAGGCCTTCGAAGAAGGTATCGCGGCCGCCGTTCTCATCGTCACGCCCGAGATCCGGGACAGCCAGTTCGTCCCTGCTGAGGAGCTCCCGGAACTGCTCAAACTCGAACAGGAACCCCACGACTTCAGTCTTCTCGTCCTCAACACCATCCCCAAACAGGACGAGACGGCTTCCAACGACGGCCGGTCGCAAGGAGACGACGTGGATGCCGGGCAACCCTCACCCGACGATGCTCCTGCCGATCACCCGCTCGGCGGGTGCGGGCGATCGAAGAAGCCCATCGACTTGTCGGCTCCCGACCGGCTGCTGAAAACCACAGGTGAGCCGCTGAAGAATCTGAAGCAGTACGGTCTCGGCGAGTGCCGTCAGCTGTACCGGGACCTCCTCCACCGCAGGCTCGGGCATCTCATGAGACCGGCGGAGCGGTACTTGCCGATCGGCCTGCCCACGGGTGTCGTCGCGGCGATCTCCAGCGCCCTCGGGTGGTTGTTCGGTGACCGGGGGATCGGCGACGGCGAGGTCACCATCCAGACACAGACCCGCCCGATCCCTGATGCCCACACGCGTCGTTCCGGAACCACCCGTCTCGGTCGCGAGCACGACCTCGCCATCCGGCTGCGCCAGGACCCGGACACCGGCATCCCCGCCGTTGAGGACTACCGGCACCTGAAGGAGACACTGCCGATCATGGTCGATGCCCTCTACGCGCACGGCGTGAGTGGTGTGATGCTGACCGGTGGTGGTCACTTCAGCCTCGGCTGGGCGCTCGGCACCGCCCTGCCGATCACCCGGCAGGGCGGCCTGCGCGTCATCGACCTGCAGGGCAACGAGTGGACCGACGCCAGCCGCAGCGACGACCAGAAGACGTTCCACGCGGTCGCGGGGCCGTCCGCCGAGCACACACCCCAGGACCCCTCACTCCAGGAAGCTGACCGCTTGCACCGCGTCGCCGTCCTGATCCGCAACAGCAACGAGCAGAATCAGGCGCCCTTCGACGAACTCAAGGACTCTTGCGACGAAAGCTTCGAGATTGTCATTCAGAGTAAGGACAAGCAGAGTCAGGGTGGCCACTTCTACCCGTCCAATGAGGGCGCCCGCCTGGCCAAGGAGATCGCGGACAAGTTGCGCGAACGCGGCGCTGGCAGGGAATTGCACATCGCATGGTCGACTGCGACTTCACTCGCGCCCCTGGTCGCGCGTCGCACCAACACCCTCAACTGCGTGCTCTACGAGTTGACCCAGAATCCGCTCGTGCCCAGGCAGCGCTACCAGAAGGTGCTGCGTGTGGCTGCGGGCATGCCGCACGGCCCCATCATCGAGGTCTTCGACGACGCCACACCGACCCAATGACCGCCCCGGCAGAGCAACATCTGTGGAAGGAGAAACGCGTGACTGATTTCGTCAACCCCTACACGTTCGTGTCGTTACCCCGGAAGGTGGTACGCGGACAGCCACCCGGGCACGACCCCGGCCCCGACGAGGCGCGGGAACGCTACGTCGGCGCGCTGGAGGTTACGTGGCACATCCAATCGCCGATCGCCATCCCGACGGAGGAGTGGGGTGGCATCGGTGGCGATGTCCGCATCCCCGGCAGCTCCATCAAGGGTGCGGTCCGCAGCACCCACGAGATGTTGTTCGGCGGCTGTCTGCGTCAGGTCGACCTGGGTTACCGACCCACCTACCGGCAGCTGCCCAACATGGACGCGCTCAAAGACTGGCGGATGGCCGTCGTCCTCGATGACGACGAGGTCCTGCTGTGCGAGAAGGAGAAGAAGCGGTCGTCGGTCGACTCGGAGATGCTGCGCCAACGTCTTGGAGGAAAAGCTCGAACCGGTGACGTCATCGCCGTCAACTCCAAGAACGATTGGAGGGAGAAGCCGGAGCGGCGGGTGGCGGAGCGGTTCCAGGTCCGTGACCGTCCCGCCGACGCGAGCAGGTACGAGAACCTGGCCGGCTGCTATGTCGTGCTGATCACCAAGGAAGGTGCGCGTCACGAGACGGCCACGGTCAAGGGAAAGAAGGTGCGCACCAAGTGGTACTGGTCGTTGGGAAAGCTGACCCGGGAGCGCGCGACCATCTCGTCGCAGGCCAAACACGACTTCAGCTGGGCGATGATGGAGGCCCGCCCCGACGGTGAGCGGTGGATCGACGTGTTCCGCGGGAAGACGAAGCTTGGGCAGGCGCGCGGCAACAAGCATGCGCTCGAGCCCGGCAGCGTCATCTGGGTGAAGGTGCTTAACGGCAAGGTCACCGCCATCAAGCTGAGTCAGTTCTGGCGCGAGCGGTCCGAGGAGTGCTTGGGAGGCCGCATCTCGAAGGAGACCCATCCGTGTTCCGGTGAGAATCTTCTGCTGTGCCCGTCGTGTTCGGTGTTCGGGTCGGCCGACACCCTCAACGACAAGGCCATCACCGATGAGCGTCGCCGCGAGGGCGACCAGCGCTCCTACGCCGCGCACGTCCGTTTCGGGGCGGCGGTCGGCGTCGACCTGCAGGGCGACGAGGTGACCTTGGCCCCGCTCGGGCAGCCGCACCTGGGTGCCGGCCTGACCTACCTCGAACCCAAGTCGCCGGCGGCCGCCCCGGCCTCGCGCGATGAGCGCTGGAGCCGCTGGGACAGCGACGGCACGCAGAAGCGTCAGCTGCGGGGTCGCAAGTTCTACTGGCACTCCAACCCGGAACGCCAGCTGGAGCACCTGCGCCGAGATAAGGGCGTCGGGGAGGTCCCCGGCCGGCACCTCAAACGGGGCCATCACGGCGCCGACATGTGCACCAAGGCCCAGCTGGTCATGGGCGGCACGTTCCGGCAGCGCATCACGTTCGACGGTCTGGACAGGTTCGGCGTCGCATCGCTGCTCGCGGCGCTCCAGCCCGGACGCCTCCTCGGCGAAGGCGAGTTCGCCCTGCACCTCGGGCGCGGCAAACCGCTCGGCCTGGGGTCGGTGACCGCCGAGATCACCGCCGCGAGGATCACTACGGTGGCAGCCCGTTACGGCGACAAAGCGGAGACCCCGCTGGAGAAGTTCGCCATCGATCCCGAGGAGGTGAAGGCCCGCTGCGGCGACCTCGACGCCGTACACGAGGGCGCCCGGAAGGTGCTCCGTCTCGACGGGCTGGGTGAGAACTGGTGGAAGGTCACCTACCCGACCTGCGAGGCGTGGCAGCAGTTCGGCTCCAAGGAGTTCGACGAGTCCTTCAAGTTCTTCAAGGACTTCGGCGGCCCTGCTCAATCCGAGAAACGGAAGGTGAGCTGGAAGCCCGGAGCCTGGAGGCCGATGCCGGAGATCACCGACGACGACCAGAGCGATTGGAGCGCGAAGTGACAACCTACGTCGTGATCGGGGCGAAACGAATCCAGCAATGGATCGCCCGTACCCCGCGCCTGGCCCTGACCAAGGGCGCCTCCCACGCCCTCACCACCCGCACCTCCCGCGACCATCTCAGCGGCAGACTCCCCGAGGAACTTCGCCTGAGTGACGAGGTGCCCGACATCGCCGGTGTCGTCGTCCTGGAATCCGACGAACCGGTAGCCGATGACGTCGTCGACGCGGCCCTGATGGTGGTCGCCGAGGGCCTTCCCGGGCTGGAGTGGAACGCCTGGGTGCACGAGGCCGACAGTTACGTCGAGGCCTACCAGGCCACGGGTGGTGGGCAGCGCTGTACGCGGGTGCGGCACCGGGTGCCGTCGGCGCGCCGGCTGCCGATGCTCGCCGAATGCGACGGCTGCCACGAGGAATCCGCCGAGGTCTTGGTGGCCGTTCCCGAAGACAGGGACAGCTACGGCTCCGACTGCGTCGTGCGGCGGGAGGCCTTCAAGCAGTGGAAGGACACGCTGAAACCTCGCGAGGATGGCGTTGCGGAGCCGGAGATGTTCGAACACCTAACGAAGATCGAAGAGCCGGGAGAAAACGACCACCCCGTCCGCGCGATGGGTCGCCGCGACGCCGACAACCACCTTGCGCTGATCCTCGCCGACGGCAACCGCATGGGCGACTTCTTCAAGAAGGTCGCCCAGCTGAAGGATCCGCAGGCACACAAGGCCTTGTCAAAAGCCCTCGACGACGCCACCCGGAAGGCCGCCGAGCGGGCCCGCGAGGCCGTCATCGCCAAGATGGTGAACCCCAAATTCTGTCCCGATGTCCTGCACTACATCGGAGGCGACGACGTCATGGCCAGCGTCGCCGGCCGGTTCGCCTGGCTGTGGGCGGTAACTCTGGCCGAGGCCTTCGAAACCGAGTTCCAAAGCCGCGTCGACGAGGTGTGTGGCACCAACCAGAAGTTCAAGGAAGTCAAGGAGGCTGCGAAGCGGGCCAGCCTCGGCGTGGGCATCGTCTTCACCCACGTCAAGGCGCCGTTCGCGGGGGCCCGGGAGTTGGCCGAGGAGATGGAGAAGATCGCCAAGAAGACGGGCAAGGGCGAGAAATCGTACATCGCCTGGGCCGACACCACCGCCGACCACAAGGCGCTGGAACGCAACGTCATCGACACCGAGCGGGCCTCCCGAGAACTGCGCGAGGGCCACGTCCTGCGAGGCCTCGGCCCCAGCGCCCGCAGTGCCCTGAAGCAGGAACTCGATGCGGGGCGGGACGCCGTCGCCTGGGCCAGGCGCACCAAGCGGGACATCGTCGAATACCTGGAGGCCCGCTGCGGAGACAAGAACAAGATCCACGCCGACCTGGACCGCGCCCGCTGGTGGCCGGTGGTCGAGGAAACCAAGGAGGGCCAGAAATGAGCCTGAAATTCGAAGTGGAGTTCCTAACCCCGTTCGTGATCAGCTCCGGCAAGGCCCTCGACGGCCTGGACCACACGATCGACGAGGAAACCCCGTTCCCCAGCTCCGCGGTCAAGGGGCTGCTGCGCGCCCATGCGCTGCACTGGCTCGGCCTACCGAACCTCCTCGTGGGCGAGGTCTTCGGGACGGCCCAAAAGGGCAGCGACTGGATCTTCTCCGACGTCGCCGTGGAGCGCGTCGGAACCGGGGTGCTGAAGCACGGCGTCGAGCCGTCGCTGTGGAACCGGGTGCGCGTTGACGAGAACGGCCGCTCCGAGGAACGCGCCCTCGTTTCGGGCCAACAGTGCTGGGCCGCCAGGGGCGAGTTCACCATCGCCTGGGACGGCCGGGGCGAGCCCCTGAGGCGGCACGTCCTGGTGCTGCGGGCCGCGGCCCGCGATGTCGTGAGCATCGGGCTGAACCGGCGTCGCGGTTTCGGCTGGGTCACGATCTTCGACGCCGAGCCCTGGACCGACGACGACAGTCGCACTCTGCTGGCCATGAAGGAGGAGTCGTGAGATACCAGCTGACACTGCGCTTCGAGACGCCGTTCAGCGTCGGGATCGGCAATGAGGCGTTGTTCCACACCACCACCCAGCGGGTGATTCCCGGAGCCACGCTGCGGGGTGCCTTGGCTGCGCTGTGGTGGCGCAGGTTCGATTCCGCCGCCGACTTCGCTGCTCTGTTCGACGACGATCTCCTTGTCACCCAGGCCGTCCCCGAAGGAGCGGGACTGCGGACCACCTCCGAGGTCACCTGCAAGTACCGCGCCACGACCGAATGCGGGGAGGTCGTCTACGACCGTGCGCTGTTCGTCGCCTCGGGTGAGACCCCGGACGCCGGGGTGTGCCCGCGCTGCGAGGGCCCGCTGACAGCCAAGCCCGGCTGGGCGGACCTGCCCGATCCGGTGCGGCGCGGCCGCGTGCAGCTCTGCGCCGAAGAAACCGCCGAGGACGGGCGGCTCTACTCCCGCGACTACATCGGAAAGGGCACGTGCTACATCGCCGAGATCGAGACCAGTGCCGACCTCTCCTGGCTCCACGACGCCACCGTCCGGATCGGTCAGGGCCGGTCCCAGGACCGGGGCCGCGCCCTCGCCACCGTCGCGCCGCTGGAGGAGAAACCGTTGACGTGGCACGACCGCCCCGTCGCCATCCACCTGACCAGCCCCGCGATCATCACCGACGAGTGGGGTGCGCCGAGCCTGGACCTCGAAGACGTCGAGCGTGAGCTGCAGCGGGTCAGCGGCGACGAGAACCTGACTCTCAACCGTCGCCCCGAGTGGGTGCGCAGCGAACTGGTGACCGGCTGGCACGGGCGCAGCAACCTGCCGAAGGTGCCGGGCTGGGCATTCGCGCCAGGAACCAGTTTCGTCGTCGACGGCCTGACCGCCGACGGCTGGCTGCGGCTGCGGCGCGGCATCGGCTGGCGCCGCATCGACGGCTACGGCCAGCTTGCGCTCACCGGCTGGGAGCCGACCAACCGGCCCCCCTTTGAAGTCACGGCCGAGTGGTGGGACCAGGAGAGCGCCGAGCTGCGGAAACACAAACGATGGAGCGACGTCAAGGGGGCGCTGTGCGTGGCCTGCATCAACCTCTCGGACACCAGCGAGGTGTCTGAGGAAAAGACCCAGCGTAACCTCGACCTGGTGCTCGCCAAAGCCCCGCCCCAGTTCCACGACAAGCTCCGGGAGCTCCTGGCCCTGGAGCCGCGGCAGCTGGGGCAACTGGCCGAGTTGTTGCGGTCGGGCAGCAAAAAGAAGAGCAGGAACAAGAAAGGGAGGAGGAAGTGATGCCCCGCTACGCGACCTTGATGCGGTTCGACCTCACCATCGACACCCCCTGGGCGATCGGCGCGTTCACGCGCTCCGGGAGCACAGGCGAAGACGCGGTCCAGGCGCCCATCCAACGCCGACCCGACGGGTCGGTGTACCTGCCGGCGACCTCCCTCGTCGGCGGGCTGCGCGACCACCTCGGCGAGGCGGCCTCCCGCTATCTGGGGGCCGAGAAGAGCGGGGAGACGTCGCCGTCGCAGCTTCGGGTCCTGGGCGCGAACGTCGTCGAGGCGAAGGCGCCCGAAGAGGTCACGGGAGTCGCCATCGACGGCCACCGGCGCGCCGCCAAAGGGGGCCACCTGTTCACCCGCGAGGTGATTCCCGGCGGCACGCGGGTGCAGTGGTGGCTGCTGTGGGACCGCGACGACGCCGAGACCGCCACGCTGGGCGTCTTCCTGGACCTGGCGGCCACGTGGCGGCCGGTCGTCGGTCGGCGACGGACATCGAACCAGGGCTGGGGCACCCTCCACGCCATCCATCACCGCACCATCGACCGCCGCGATCCCGCCGGCCTGACCTGGTGGCTCCAGGAGCGACGCGCCTGCCTCGCACCCGATGCCGAACTGACCGGCTGGGAGACGCGGCAGGGCGAATCCCCGTCGCCGAAGCCCTCGATCGAGTACCGCTTCGAGGCGGTCGATCCGCTGCACATCGGCGACGGTCAACCTCTGGAGAACGCGGTTCCGGACAAGAACAACGTGCTGCGCACCAGGACCGAGATGCCCGCCGACTCGTGGCGCGGCATTTTCCGGCACCGCATCGCACACATCCTGAAGGTCACCGGCCGGGAGGTGAAGGGGATCGACGAGCGGCTGTTCGGGTCGGCGCGGACGGAGGGGGAATCCCTCGACGGCGGGACGCGCGGGATCCTGCGGTTCGAGTCGTCGCCGGTGCAGCTGCCCGACGGCACCACCCCCGAACCGAAGGGGCTGCCGTGCCTGACGCAGGTCGCGATCGACCGCATCTCCGGTGGCAGCCTGATGAACTCGCAGATGACGGCGGAGGCATCGCACGGGTCGCTGTACTCGGTGCAGTACCTGCCGCCCGGCTCCACCCTGAGCCTGCGCATCCACGAGCTGCAGCCGCTCACCGACGAGGAACGCGACCTCCTCGAGGCCGTCGCCCGTGACCTCGACGAGCAGATCATCGGAATCGGCGGCGGCACGACCCGCGGTTTCGGCTCCCTCAAGCGGAAGGACACCGACAATGGCTGACTGGTTTGCGCGCCCCCTCACGGCACGCCCGGAAGGGGAGTTCACCGCCTACGCCTGGGCCGATCACACCGGCTGGCATTTCGCGCCCGAACCGCCCGAACACGTCATCCCGACCGGCCACGTCTGGGCCTGGGGCGGGAACGACTGGGCGGCGTGGCGGGAGGAGACCGACCGGTGCGCCGGCCTGTGGCTGCGCCGCGCCGAGGTCACGCCCGGCGACGACTGGAAGCCGGCCACCGTCGATGTGCTCGGCTCGCCCGGGGAGGGAACCCTGCCGTCGCTGCACCGCGACAAGCGGTTCTTCCGCAGCGACGACGGCAACGCGAACTGGCACGGCCTGCCGGCGCGCATCCTGCGGGTGACGGCCCCGGCGCGCGTGGACCTGTTCGACTGCCCTGAGGCGATGAGGCGATGAGGTGACGTCATGGCCTGCCCCTCCTGCACCGCCGAGCGGTTGAGTGCCGCCCGGCAGGAGGGGCCGGTCGACGATCTCGATGACGGCACCCCGTCCGCCGGGTTGGTGCGGCTCAGATGTTCCTCGCCATGTAGCGCTGCATCTGCCTCACGGCCTTGCCCAGGTTTGAGTACTGGGCGGCAAACTCTCCGAAGGCCGGTTCGAGCTGGGAGGACAGTCGCTGGTTTACATCGCTGACGATGCTCACCACGTGGTCCGGCTCCAGGTCGCAGTCGACGGCCAGAGCGTTCCAGTCCTTCAAGGTGATGTTGCCGGTGTGTCGCCGCGACCCGATCGGCATGGTCAGCAGTTGGCTGTACTGAGGGTAGGCCCCCAGCGGAACCAGGTCGTACAAAGGCGACAAGCGGGGTTCGTTTTCAAGCATGATGCTGTAGTTCTTGGCGTGGGCATCAGCGTTTCCGATGGCGGTGTTGATGGCCAGTTGCTCGACGAAACAGTAGGCCAGTTCCGAGTCGTGGCGGCGCAGCAGGGCGATGGCGTCGGCGGGGCTCGTGAGGTACTTACCCTCGGGGGCACGGCCCAGGGCCTGTTGCAGGTCCTCGATGTGGAGGCGGCGGCTGAACCCTGAGGGCATGAGCTCGCGGTCGAAACGCTCGACCACATAGGCGCTCTGGTCTTCGAAGTGCGCAACGCGGGCTCGCGGGACTGCGAACCCGGCCCGTCGGACCAGGTCCATTGCCCGGGCCTCGAGTGCCTCGATGTGTTTGTTCCGGGCGGCACCGGGTTTGACGATGTGGGTGGACGGGGTTTGCGCGTCGGGCCGGTACCAGCTGCCGCCGATGCGGGCCAGGGCGAACTTGGCCTGGACGCCGGCCAGCGAGAACCGCAGGGGCCAGTCGCCGGCGAAGGCCGAGGCCGTGGGCCTGGCCTTGATTCCGGCGATCCGTGCTCCGATATCGGTCGGGGAGGCGATCAACGGTTCGTGGTCCGGATCGCTTCTGGGCTCGCTGCTTGGTGCGGTGAGCTGCACGGCCCCGGCGACGTCACCGCCGACCTGGCGCAACAACTCGAAGGTGTCGGTGCTGGTGGCGCCCGAGGCCCTCATCATGTCGCGCAGCGCCACCGGATCCTCGGGCAGCAGGCCACGCAGGTAGTGTTCGGCCGCGCCGTCCGGGGCCGGAGCGTTGATCGGCAATGACAGCGAGACGACCCGGGTGGCGTCGGCGTCGTAGACCAACCGGGCAGCGCGACCGGTCTGCCTTTCGAAGCGTCCGACGTGATCGCCGTGCAGCCAACACTCCAGGACCTCAGGCATCCCCACCTCCTTGCACCCGGCCCACGTCCATGTGTGCGGCTCTGAGGATGAAGGCCAGCTGTCCCGGCCGCAGGGGCGCCGCGCCCTCCAGTACCCGGTTCACACTGGCGGGTGTGATCCGGTTGCGTGTATCTGGTTGGTCGAACAGGTCATCATGATCCGCCACGCGCAGTCGCTCTGCCTCCTCGGCCAGGGCCGCCGCATCCAGGTCGAGGATCTCCATCATGTCGCGAAGCCGGCGGGCGACCTGAGGGCGGGTCAGGCTGGTGGCGGATCCCAGATGGCGCAGGCGGTCGCGGGCGTGTTCGTCGGCCACCCGGCCCCCGCGGGCGAAGGCACGCAGCAGGGTCGGCTTGTGGTCCCAGTGCTGTCCGAATCGTTCGGGACGGCTGCCGCGGATGAGGTGCTGGGCCACCACGCCCGGCTGGTCGCTGTTCAGCATCCGACGCAGCGCCGCGGTCACGGCCGGCCGGTGTTCGGCCGCCACCTGCTCCAATCCGTGGTCGAGCAGGCTGGTGAGCAGCGCGTCGACCTCGGCCTCGTCCAGGGACCGGGTTCGCGGTGTGATGACTTGGGTACTCAGCCCCAGCGCGCCCAGCAGGGTGAGCACCTTGCCGATCTCCGCCCTGGGGTGACCCTTTTCGATCTCGATGACGAACAACCTGCTCACCCCGGCCGCCTCGGCGAGCTGGGCCTGGGTGAGCCGGCGCCGCGTGCGGGTGGCACGCACGATGCGGGCCAGGGCGTCGGCGTCGTCGATCGTGGAGGTCACGCCATCCATCCTACCGGCGATGTCGGCGTACGCATACATCCACGTGGTGGTCGTTCGTCCTCGCCCGGTCGGCACGGGAACGAACGGGGGCGGGTGGCTTCCTGCTGTGGCCAGGGTTTGGATTTGGCAAGGGATCCGCAACAGGAGACCCTTGATATGTTCGGACATGTGGGTCGCCGTAGGGGCCGGCCCCCGGATGTCGGGAGAACAACATGAGCAAGCGGATCGGTGTGGGGGTCATCAGCCTCGGGTGGATGGGCAGGCTGCACGCGCGCAGCTACCGCGCCCTGGCGGAGCGCTATCAGGGGCTGGGGGCCGAGGTGCGTCTCGTCGCCGCCTGCGACCCCGTGGCGGCGGCCCGCGACGAGGCCGTCGCGGCCCTCGGGTTCGAGCGGGCCTACGCCGACTACCACGAGTTGCTGGCCGATCCCGAGGTCGACGTGGTGAGCATCTGCTCCCCGAACTTCCTCCACCACGAGATCGCCCTGGCCGCCGTCGCCGCCGGGAAACCGTTCTGGATCGAGAAACCCATGGGGGTCTCGGCGGCGCAGTCGCGCCAGATCGCCGAGGCGGCCGAGGCGGCCGGGCTGATCACCGCCGTCGGTTTCAACTACCGCCACACGCCCGCCATCGAACGCGCCCGGCAGCTCATCCGCGACGGCCGGATCGGGCGCGTCACCAACGTGCGCTGCTGGCTGATCGCCGACTACGGCAGCTCGCCCGAGGGGCCGCTGACCTGGCGTCACAGCCGCGACAAGGGCGGCTCCGGGGTCATCGGCGACCTCCTCAGCCACGGCGCCGACCTGGTGCAGTACCTCGCCGGGCGCATCGAGTCCGTGACCGCGACGTCGGCGCAGTTCATCCCCGAACGCCCCATCCCCACCAAGGCCGGTATCGGACACTCCGGCTGGGAGGTCTCCGACGAGCTCGGCCCCGTCGAGAACGAGGACTGGGTCGCGGTGCTTGCACGCCTCGAGGGCGGGGCCGTCGCGACCATGGAGGCCAGCCGGGTGGCGGTGGGGCCGCGAGCCGAGTACGTCGTCGAGGTCTACGGGACCAATGGGTCGCTTCGGTGGAACTTCGAGCACCTCAACGACCTGCTCGTCTGCGCGGGCCGCGACCAGGAGTTCCAGGGCTACACGCGCGTGATGGCCGGCCCCGACTTCCCGGCGTTCAGCATCTTCCAGCCCGGGGCGGGCACCTCCATGGGCTTCGACGACATGAAAACCGTCGAGGCGGCGCAGTTCATCGAGTCGGTGCTGACCGGCAAGCAGCTCGCCCCATCCGTGGCCGACGGCTGGGCGGCCGCCGAGATCGACGAGGCCGCCGTCGCATCGGCCGCCGACGGCCGCTGGCACGACGTCCCGGAGGTGACGGGCCGCACCACCTGGGGGTCATGACGGCCGGCTCGTCGTGTGACGACCACTCGCCCCGCGAGTCGCTGGTCCTGTCGTCGTCCGCCAGCCTTCCCGCCGGAAACGCCAGTCTTGTCGTCGTCCGCCAGCGCTACAGCGCAGGCGTTCGTCCACAAGACTGGCGTTTCGGTTTGGGCGGAGTGGGAGGCGCGAGTGGGCGAGATTTGGGTGGGGTGATTGGGCGAGATCTGGGTGGGATGGGGCTCTTGGTGCGGTTTGGTTGGGCAGGGGTGCATCTCATGCGTTCAGAGCGAACAAAACCCTGATTTGTCTAGACGTTTCTTGTTGGCGGGCGTAGCATCTTTCGAACCCCAGTCGGGAAGTAGCGAAGGAGCTGTGATCCCAATGACCCCAACCATCCCCGAGACGATGAGAGCTGCCGTCCTGCGAGACGTCGCCGACGGCATGAAGGTGGAAACCATCCGCACCCCGCGACCCAGGACCGGCGAGGTGCTGGTCAGGGTCTCCGCCTGCGGAATGTGTCACTCCGACCTGCACGTCATCAGCGGGGCAATCGCCTTCCCCACCCCCTGCGTCCTGGGCCACGAGGTGGCGGGTGAGGTGGTGGAGATCGGGCCCCACAACGAACACTCCGGGCTGACCGTCGGCGACCGGGTGGCCGGGGGCTTCCTGATGCCCTGCGGACAGTGCGAACCCTGCGCCGCCGGTCGCGACGACCTGTGCGAACCGTTCTTCTCCCTCAACCGGCTCAAGGGTCGCCTCTACGACGACACCACCCGCCTGTTCGACCTCGACGGCAACCCCATCTGGATGTACTCGATGGGAGGGCTGGCCGAGTACTGCGTCATCCCCTCGACCTCCGTCGCGAAGCTGCCCAACGGCGTCGAACCCGTCGCGGGGGCGATCCTGGGTTGCGCGGCCATGACCGCCTACGGCGCGGTGCGGCGCGGCGCCGACCTGCGCTACGGCGAGACCGTCGCCGTGGTCGCCACCGGCGGTGTCGGGTCGAACGTGATCCAGATCGCCAAGGCGTTCGGGGCCCGCCGGATCGTCGCGATCGACGTCGCCGACGACAAACTGGCGGCCGCGGTCGAACTGGGCGCCACCGACACGGTGAACTCGGCGAAGGTGAACGCCCGCGAGGCCGTGATGGAGCTGACGGGCGGCCGGGGCGTCGACGTCGCCTTCGAGGTGCTGGGGCGGCCGCAGACGTGGCTCACCGCCCTCGACGTGCTGCGCGACGGCGGCCGGATGGTGCCGATCGGGCTGGGGGCCGGGGTGCAGAAGGCGGAGGTGGAGATCAACCGCACGGTGCGCAGGTCGCAGTCGATCATCGGTTCCTACGGGGCCAGGACCCGCCGCGACCTGCCGGAGGTGGTGCGGATGGCCGCCTCCGGCGTCATCGACTACCGGCACATCGTGAGCCGTCGCTACGGGCTCGATGAGGTCGCCGCCGGCTACCAGCAGCTCCACGACGGCCAGATCACCGGCAGGGCGGTGGTCGACATGTCGCTGTGACGAGTGGTCGCGCGGGTTACGGGTGATCCGCGGCTCGGTGCACTCAGTGCAGCAGGTACAGCGACGAGACGATGGTCAGCGCGATGATGACGCGAGTGAACCACGTCTCGTCGATGCGGCGGATCACCACGCGACCCAGCCAGGTGCCCAGCAGCACGACGGGCGCCAGGACCAGCAGCGGCACCAGCATCTCGCCGCCCAGCAGCCCGAGACCGAGCGAGAACGGCAACTTCGCCACGTTGATGAGGAAGAAGAACCACGCCTGGGTGCCGAGGAAACGGATCATGTCGAAACGGGCCGCCAGGAAGTACAGCGTCATGACGGGGCCGCCGGCGTTCGCGGCCATCGTCGTGAAACCCCCGAGGGTGCCGTAGCCGATCCGCGCCGGCAAACCCTGCGCGGCGTCGTCGAGGCCGCGCCGCATGCTCCACAGGGTCAGGGCCGTCAACGCCAGCAGGATGACGCCGATGGTTCGTCGCATGGTGGTGTTGTCGGCCCAGGCCAGGAACGTAGCCCCCACTACCAGGCCGACGATCACCGGGGGCGCCAGGCGCAGCAGGGTCCTGAAATCGGCGTCCCTGCGGTAGACCCAGATCGCGACGAGGTCGCCGGTCATCAACAGCACCAGCAGCACCGCCGTCGACTCGCGGGCGGGCAGCACGGCGGCGAACATCGCGGCCACGAAGGTCGCGAGCCCGGGGAGTGCGGTCTTCGCGACCCCGACGAGCAACGCCCCGGTGATCAACACCCCCCAGGTCAGTGCCGTCAACTCGATCACCGGGCCAGCCTAGACACCTTCGTGCGGTGAAGGGTGGCGGCTGAACCCGGTTTTGCAGCACTCAAGCCGGTTAGGACCGCTCCAGGTGTGATTTGGGGAGTTGAGTGCTGCAAAACCGGGTGTTTCAGGGGATGACCCGGTCCCCGGTCGCCGGGTTTGGAGCGAATCAGACCCGGACCACCCTGACCCCGTCGGGAAGGGAAGCCAGACGGTCCTCCGGGGTGCCCCGGTCCAGGATGAGCACGTCGTAGTCGGTCAGCGGGGCCACCCGGTGGAGGGCCCGGCGATCGAACTTGCTGTGGTCGACGTAGAGCACCCGCAGCGACGACGAGGCCAACATGGCGCGTTTCACCTCGGCGGCCTCCTCCGTGGGGTGGTAAGCGGCGCCGTCGGTGATGGCCGAGGCCGACATGAACACCGCATCGGCCCGCATCTGCTGGATGGCGCGCACGGTCATGGGGCCGAACAGGGCATCCGCCCAGGCCAGGTACTCGCCGCCGGTCATCAACAGCCGGATGCCGGGGTTGTCCTCCAGTTCGCGGGCGACGGGCTGGTAGTTGGTGATCACCGTCAGCGGGGTGCGGCGCGACAGCAGCCGGGCCAGGGGCAGGCCCGTCGACGAGTCGTCGAGCATGATCGCCGACCCCGTCTCGACGAATTCCAGGGCCGCCTCGCCGAGCCGCTGCTTGACGTCGATGTCCTGGCCCACCCGGTGGCGTGACGAGGCCTCCTGCAGGTTCGAGGCGGCGGCCGTGACCACCCCCTTGACCCGTCGCAGCAACCCCAGGCGCTCCAGCTCCCCGAGGTCGCGGTAGACGGTCATGGTGGACACCGACGCGAAGCGGGCGATCTCCTCGACGGTGCGGCTCCCGGCCGCGCTTACGAACTCCTGGATGGCGCGCTGCCGCTGCCGCTGGCCGGCGGCGCTGCCGCGTCCTCGGCGCGTGGTTGCCATGGCTTCCTCCCTCGCCTCACGGTACCGCAGGAGTCGCGGAAACCATGGTCCGGGTCACATAATTCGTGATAGCATCCACACATATATGGTTGTGAATCACACAAAGGGGTTCTGATGAGCACCATCACGATTCTCGGCGCAGGGGCCATGGGATCGGCCATCGCCACTCCACTGATCGATGCCGGACACCGGGTCAGGCTGTGGGGCACCCACCTGGACGACCACCTCGTCGCCGCCGTCCGGGTCGGGGATCCGCACCCCCGCACCGGGGTGGTGGTGCCGCCCGAGGTCACCTCCTACTTCTCCTCCGACATCGACGTCGCCATGGCCGGCGCCGACGTCGTCGTGCTTGCCGTCTCCTCGCCCGGCGTGGTGGACATCACCCGCCTGGCAGCGCCCTTCCTCACGGACGTGCGTGCCGTCTGGCTCACGTCCAAGGGATTCGCCCCCGACGGGTCGGGACACGTCCAGCTGCTGCCGCAGGTGATGGAGGAGGTGCTCGCGCAGGAGAAGACCCGCGTCCCGCCGATCGTCGCGATAGGCGGCCCCTGCAAGGCCAACGAGGTGGCCTCCCGCCACCCCACCGCCCCGATCTTCGCCGCCGAGGCCCCCGAGCGCTGGGCCCGGATGGCCACCACCCGCCAGTACCGGGTCGCCCACACCACCGACCGCGACGGCGTCGAACTGTGCGCGGCCCTCAAGAACGTCTACGCCATCGCCCTCGGAATCGCGGACGGGATGAGCGAGCTGGGCGATCAGCCCTTCCATGACCTCAAGGCCGCCGCCTTCGCGCGGGCCCTGGCGGAGCTGCGGCTGCTCCTCGACGCCGAGGGGGCCGACCCGTGGACCGCCCTCGGGCTGGCGGGCGCGGGCGACCTGGAGGTCACCGGCCTGTCCGGGCGCAACAAGGTGTACGGGATGCGGATCGGTGGCGGCGAGCGTGCCGACGAGGCCCTCGCCGAGATGACCGCCGCCGAGCAGACCGTGGAGGGCGTGCCCGCCGTCGAGTTCGCCCTGCGATTCGTCCAGCAGCGTCACCCGCGGCTGGTCGACGACCTTCCGCTGCTGGTTGCCGTCCACGCCGTCGTGCACCAGGGGCGGACCGCCGACGAAATCAAGGAAGCCGCACTTTCCCTCTGAGACCTCGACCTCCCTTCGAGACCCCCCGACCCAGGCAGGTGCCACATGTCCGATTCCCCCGTCATACTCGCCCTCGACTCCTCCACCACCGCGACCAAGGCCATCGCCTTCGACCTGGACGGGCACGCCGTCGCCGAGGCCCGCCGCGACTACCTCCGCAACACCCCCAGGCCCGGCTGGCAGGAACAGGACGCCACCGACTGGTGGCGGGCCGCGGCCGAGGCCATCCGGGAGGTCACCGGGAAACTGGAGGGCAGCGGGCGGGAGATCCTGTCGCTGTGCATGACCCACCAGCGGGAGTCCTTCGTGCTGCTCGACGAGCACGACGCCCCGATCCGGCCCGCCGTGCTGTGGCTGGACACTCGCGCCGCCGACCAGATCGCGCGGTTCGGCAACGACCAGGTTCATGCGCTGTCCGGGAAACCCCCGTCCACGACCCCCAGTCTCTACAAGCTGATCTGGCTGGCCGAACACGAACCACAGGCGATGCGCGCGGCCCGGCGGGTGGTGGAGGTGCACGCCTACCTCACCCACGAACTGACCGGGAAGTGGGTGACCAGCTGGGCCACCGCCGACCCGATGGCGGTGCTGGACATGAGCTCCTTCGAGTACTCCGAGGAGCTGCTGGCCCTGGCCGGTCTCGGCCTCGACCAGATGGCCGAGCTGCGGCCGCCCGGCAGCGTCATGGCCACCGTCACCGACGACGTGGCCGACTCGCTGGGCCTGCCGCGCGACCTGCCCGTCGTCGCTGGAGCGGGGGACGGCCAGTCCGCCGGGCTGGGCGCCAACGTCACCACGGCGTCGCGGGCCTATCTCAGCCTCGGCACCTCCATGACCATGGGAATCCACTCGGAGCAGTACCTGTACTCGCGGGCCTTCCGCACCCTGTCGAGTCCCATCGCGGGCAGCTACACTCTGGAGGCGCTGCTCAGTTCCGGCGGGCTGTGCATCGCGTGGTTCCGGGACCGGCTCTCGGGGATGGATCCCGCCGACGGGCCGATCGAGCCGCGCCTGGAGGAACTCGCCGCCGGGGTTCCCGCCGGTGCGCGCGGGGTGCAGTTCCTGCCCTACCTGACCAGCGCGGAAACCCCCTACTGGGACGCTAACGCGCGCGGATCCTTCGTCGGTTTCTCCGACACCCACGGCGTCCCGGAGCTGTACCGGGCGCTGCTGGAGGGCCTGGCCCTGGAGGAACGGGTGTCGCTGAAACGGGTGGAGAAGGCGACGGGAACGCCGGTGGAGCGTCTCGTGGTGATGGGCGGCGGGACGAAATCGCCGCTGTTCAACCAGATCCTCGCCGACGCGCTGCAACGCCCCATCGACGTGTGCGCCGAGACGGAGACCACCTGCCTCGGGGCCGCGATCCTGGGGGCGGCCGCCGTCGGGGCGGGCGGGGTCACGGACGTGAAGGAAACGGCGGCGAGGATGAGCCGGGTATCGCACACCGTCGCCCCGCAACCCCACCTGAAGAAGCTCTACAAGAAGGCCGCGAAGGCCCACGCGGCCCTGTACCCGGCGCTGCGCAAGGTGTTCCCCGTCATCGCGGAACTGCGCGAAAAAGCGAGCTGAACCCCCGGTCGCTCAGGAAACGCCACCCGGGATGTCGGTGTGGGTGAAGTCGTTGCCCTTGAAGAGCAGCGGCTCGCCCGTCACCTTTGCAGCTGCGTAGCTGAAGCAGTCGCCGAAGTTGAGTTTCGCCGGCGAACCCGATCCGCGGCCGAATCGCTTGTGGGCGCGGATGGCCTCGTACAAGTGCTCGGCATTGATGTCGAGCACCTCGATGCCAGTTCTGGTGATGAACTTCTCAGCAAGCCCCGGGCGTTCTCTGAGCACGATCGCGAGTTCCAACACAGAAGCAGCCGACATCCTGATGTTGTCCGTTGTGGCGAGAATTCTCTTGAAGGTCTCCGCTCGGGCTCCTCTTTGAGGATTGCGACACCTACAGATGTGTCGACTATCACTTCGGTAGTCCGTTCTCGTCGTAGATGTCGTCGTCTGTCAGGAAAAGATGCCGGTACGGTGCGGCTTCGGCCTGGAGTTTCTCGATGGCGGCCAGCCGGTCGAGTCGTCGTTGTTCATCCTTGGTGAGCTGCTGCTCGACCGCGTCCCGGACCACCTCCGTGGCCGTGACGCCGCGTTGTTTCGCGAGATGGTCGACCATGGCCCGCACGCGGGGATCGTCGATGATGAGTGGCCTCATGAAACAAGTTTAAAAGGTCGCCAACGTGTGGAGGTTGGTGAACAGCTGGTGGGTCAGGTCGGGTTGAAGGTGGCGACCGGCTGGTTCGTGAAACGGGAGTAGTGGCCCTGGAAGAGGGCATCGATCTTGTCGAGCTGTGAGTCTCGTCGCGAACCAGCGCGTGCAAAAATAAAGGGCATGATTGACCCCGATCTCCTTCTCAACCGCACCGACGCTGTCGCGTCCGCCCTCGAAACGAAGGGCACCGCGCGCGAGTCCGTGATCGCGGCCCGTGATGCGCTCCTCGAACGGCGATCGGTACGGCAGAAGCTCGACGAATTGCGTGCGGAATTGAATCGGCACAGCAAAGTGGTGGGCGAAGCCATGAAAGCTCACGATTCGCAGGCGGAGACGCTTCGGGGACAGTTGTCAGAACTGAAATCCTCGATCCGCGACGCCGAACAGCGGGCACGAGACGCGGATGACGCCTACACCCGGCTCGCGCTCGTGCTGCCGAACCTGCCTGATCCTGCAGCACCGGTGGGACTCGATGAGAGCGACAACGTCATCCTGCGGCACGAGGGAACCCCGCGTGCGGATGAGGTTCCGCCGCACTGGGAGATCGCGGAGGCCCAGGGATGGTGGGAGCCCGAGAGGGCCGCGCGGATGAGCGGGTCCGGGTTCGCCATTCTTCGCGGTGACGGTGCGCGCCTGCTGCGGGCTCTTCCGCAGTACGCGCTCAACCTCCATCGGGACAAATACACCGAGTTCGTCGTGCCGCACATGATGCTTCGCGACACGATGGTGGGCACCGGACACCTTCCCAAGTTCGCGGACGACGCCTACGCCACGACAGATGACCGTTGGCTGATCCCCACGGGCGAGGTGCCGCTGACGGCGATGCACCGCGGTGAGATCCTCGACGCCGACTCCTTGCCGTTCCACTACACGACCTACACGGTCTGTTTCCGCAGGGAGGCCGGTGCAGCCGGAAAGGACACCCGGGGGATGCAACGGCTGCACGAGTTCCACAAGGTCGAATTCATGATCTACTGCCGGGCCGATCAGGTGGCGGCTGAGTTCGCGGGCTTGTTGCACGACGCAGAAACGAGCCTTCGAGGTCTCGGGTTGCCCTATCGCGTCGTCGACCTCGCCACGGGCGACCTGACCTTCTCCTCGGCGCGCATCCACGACCTCGAGGTTCACAGCCCCGGGGTCGGGCGGTGGCTCGAGGCTTCCTCGGTCGGCAATTTCTCCGATTTCCAGGCGCGGCGCAGCAACATCCGGGTGAGGGATGCGACCAGGAAAACGGTGCCGGTGCACACGCTCAACGGGTCCGCGTTGGCGACGCCGCGGGTGTGGGCTGCGCTTCTCGAGAATGGCTACCAGGCGGACGGTACCGTCCGGGTACCCGAGGCGCTGGTCCAGTACCTCGGAACCGACACGCTGGGTGTGCCGCGTGCGCACTGACAGGTGAGCCCAGCGGCCGTCGGCGTCGCGGGGTAGTGCTGACGTTGGTTGGCCCACTCCGCGCGATGACGAGAAGCGGATCTCATGTCCCCTTCGCACGCCCGGTCATCGACCTGACATCCACCGAGACCCGCGACGCTGTCCGGAGTGCTCCGCCACGCGCAGCACTTCAGGGTCAGGTCGGGTTGAAGGTGGCGACCGGCTGGTTCGTGAATCGGGAGTAGTGACCCTGGAAGAGGGCGTCGATCTTGTCGAGCTGGCCGTTGCGGTGCTTGAGGATGTGGAAGGCTGCCTGGCCGCGTTCCTCGTCGGTGGGGTTCTGGGTGTAGAGCTCGGGGCGGTGCAGCATGATCACGATGTCGGCGTCCTGTTCGAGGGACCCGGATTCGCGCAGGTCGGCGAGCTGCGGCACCCCGTCCTTGCGCTGCTCGGCGTTGCGGCTGAGCTGCGACAGCGCGATCACCGGCACCTCCAGCTCCTTGGCGAGAAGCTTGATCTGGCGCGAGAACTCCGAGACCTCCAGCTGCCGGGACTCCACCTTCTTGCCCGAGGTCATCAGCTGGATGTAATCGATGCAGATCAGCTGAAGGTTGTTGCGCTGTTTGAGGCGACGGGCCTTGGCGCGGATCTCCATCATCGTCAGGTTGGGGGAGTCGTCGATGAACAGCGGTTTCCCGGAGAGAGTGACGGAGCGGTCGGTGATGCGCTGCCAGTCGTTCTCGTCCATGCGCCCGCCGCGGATCTTCTGCAGCGGCACCGAGGCCTCCGCGCTCAGGATCTTCATCACGATCTCGGTGCGGCTCATCTCCAGGGAGAAGAACACCGTGGCCAGGTCGTGGTGGATGGCTGCGGCGCGGCAGACGTCGAGGGCGAAGGTGGACTTTCCCACGCCGGGGCGGGCGGCGACGATGACCATCTGGCCGGGGTGGAGGCCGTTGGTCAGGGAATCGAGCTCGTTGAAACCGGTTGGCACCCCGGACAGGGCGTCGCCGGAGTTCGCGATGGCCTCCATCTCGTCGAAGGTCGGTTCCATCAGGTCGTTGAGCGACCGGTAGTCCTCGCTGGCCCTGGCGCCCGTCACCTCGAACAGCGTCTGCTGGGCCTCGTCGACTATCTTGTCCACCTCGCCCTGCCCCTGGTAGCCGAGCTGCGCGATCCGGATCGAGGCGTTGACGAGGCGTCGCAGGATGGCCTTCTCGCGCACGATCTCCGCGTAGTAGGAGGCGTTGGCGGCGATGGAGATGGTGGCGAGGAGGTCGTGGAGGTAGACGGCCCCGCCGACGCGCTGGAGGTCGCCGGTGCGGCCCAGTTCGGCGGCGACGGTGATGGGGTCGGCGGGCTCGCCGCGGCCGTAGAGGCTGATGATCGACTCGAAGATGGTCTCGTGTTTCGGCTGGTAGAAGTCGCTGCCGCGCAGAACCTCGACCACGTCGGAGATGGCGTCCTTGCTCATCAGCATGGCCCCGAGGACGCTCTGCTCGGCCTGGAGATCCTGCGGGGGGGTGCGCCCCACCGTCTCCTCGGCGTATTCCTCCGACATGCTTTCCCTTCCTGGCCCCCGCCGACGCATCCCGGTCGGACTCATCAATGTAACCCCGCCCCGCGACGACCGCCGCCCGGGCTGTGGAAAACTCTGTGGACAGCTGTGGAAGACCGGTGGGGAAGCGACGGCAACGCTGGCCGGGGTCGGGGGAAAACCGCTCAGAATCGTTATGAAACCGTTACTATTGATGGTGGGGTCGTGCCCCGGGTGGGCTTCCGCGCGTTTCGCTTGCCCTGCCGTCGTGTGCTTGCGCTGTAGCGCTGGCGTTTGCCCACAAGGCTGGCGTTCCCGTCGGGAAGGCCAGCGGACGACGGGAAGGCTGGCGTTTGGCGGGTGGGCTGGCGAGTCGGGGCTGGTGCCGTGGGTGTGGTGTCTTTCTCCTGGTTCGCTTGCCTTGCCGTCGTGTGCTTGCGCTGTAGCGCTGGCGTTTGTCCATAAGGCTGGCGTTCCCGTCGGGAAGGCAGGCGAATGGCGGGAAGGCAAGCGGACCGGAGACGGGGAACGCTTGAAGCGGTTACCCCTGGGGGGTATGGTTGGCGGAGTGGAAAACGAACACGAGTGCTGCCACGCACAGCACGGTTACACCGCCGACAAGCAGGCCTACCTGCGGCGGCTCCGGCTGATCGAGGGCCAGGCGCGCGGGATCGCCCGCATGGTGGAGCAGGACGAGTACTGCATCGACATCATGACGCAGATCTCCGCCGTCACCAGCGCCCTCAAGGCGGTGTCCATGGCCCTGTTGAAGGACCACCTCGAACACTGCGTCGCGGCCGCCGTGCGTGAGGGCGGGGACGCCGCCCAGGAGAAGTTCGACGAGGCCATGACCGCCATCTCCCGGTTGGCCCGCTGAACGCGGAAACCCCTCCGGCAAGGGCCGGAGAAAACGTCAGACCCCCGGATCGCACCGGGGGTCGGAAAGGAAACAACCATGAAGACCGACTACGCCGTCGCAGGGATGACCTGCGGACACTGCGCCTCCCACGTCACCGAGGAGATCCAGACCATCAAGGGCGTCAAGAGCGTCAGCGTCGACTGGGAATCGGGCCGGATGGTCATCGAATCCGACGAGAAGATCCCCTTCGACGCGGTCGTCGAGGCCGTCGCCGAGGCCGGCGACTACACCGTCAAAGAGGCCTGAGACGTGGCAACGAACCACACAGGACACGCAGGAGGTGAGCAATAGATGACCAACACCGGTGTGGTGGAGCGGGGTTCCACCGGGGGCGCCAAGAACTCGGTGGCGATCTCCCTCGACCTGACGGGCATGACCTGCGCCTCCTGTGCCAACCGCATAGAGAAGAAACTCAACAAGGTCGACGGGGTGCAGGCCACCGTCAACTACGCCACCGAGAAGGCCAGCGTGCAGGCCCCGAAGGGCACCACCGTCCAGGATCTGATCGCCGTGGTGGAGGCCGCAGGCTACGGGGCCCGCGAGACCACCGTCGAGCCCCGGGAGGAACGCGCCGACGTGCTCCTGCCGCGGGTGCAGCTGGCATTCACGCTGGCGGTCCCCGTGATCGCGGTCTCGATGGTGCCCGCCCTGCAGTTCCCCGGCTGGCAGTGGCTGGCATTGCTGCTGACCACCATCGTCGTGTTCTGGTGCGGGCGCAGCTTCCACAGGGCCGCGCTCACCAACATCCGGCACGGCGCCACCACCATGGACACCCTGGTCAGTCTCGGCACCTCGGTGGCGTGGTTGTGGTCGGTGGTGGCCATGTTCTTCGGGCATGCCGGCGCCATCGGCATGACCCACGAGTTCACGCTGACCCTCGGTCGCGCCGACCCGATGGGCAGCGTCTACTTCGAGGCCGCCGCGGGCGTGGTCGCCTTCCTGCTGCTGGGCCGCTGGATCGAGGCCCGCTCCAAGCGGGAGGCCGGATCCGCGGTGCGGGCGCTGCTGGAGGTCGGCGCGAAGGAGGCGACGATCCTGCGCGACGGCGCGGAGGTCGCGATTCCAGCGGGTGAGCTGTCGCTCAACGACCTCATCGTGGTGCGTCCCGGAGAGAAGGTGGCCGCCGACGGTGTGGTGGTCGAGGGCAGTTCCGCCGTCGACGCCGCCGTCATCACGGGCGAGTCGCTGCCGGTGGAGGTCGGCCCGGGCTCGGCGGTGGTGGGCGGGTCGGTCAACGCCACGGGACGCCTGGTGGTCAAGGCGACGGCGGTCGGGTCGGCCACACAGGTGGCGCAGATCGCGCGGCTCGTCGAGGAAGCCCAGACCGGCAAGGCCCGGGCCCAGCGCCTGGCGGACCGGATCACGGAGTTCTTCGTGCCCGCCGTGCTGGCGCTGGCCATGCTCACCTTCATGGTGCAGCTGCTCGCAGGTGCGGGGTCCACCTTTGCGCTCACCGCGGGCATCGCGGTGCTCATCATCGCCTGCCCGTGCGCGCTCGGGCTCGCCACCCCGTCGGCGCTGCTGGTGGGCACCGGTCGCGGCGCCGAGCTGGGCGTGATCATCCGCGGCGCCCAGGCCCTGGAGAAGGCCCGTTCCGTGCAGGCGGTGGTGCTGGACAAGACCGGCACCCTCACCACGGGGAGGATGTCGGTGCTGGAGGTCGCGCCCGCCGAGGGCGTGGACGAGGCCGAGCTGCTGGCCGTCGCCGCGGCCGTGGAGGCCGGCTCCGAGCATCCCATCGCCCGCGCCGTCGTGGAGCGCGCCGAGGATGTACCCGCGGCGGAGCGGTTCGAGGCCCTGCCCGGTATCGGGGCGCGGGCCCTGCTCGACGGGGTTCCGGTGGCGGTGGGTTCCCGGCGTCTGCTGGCCGAGCAGGGCATCGAGCCCCCCGGCGAGGCCGGTCGGCTCGGCAGCGAGGTGTTCGTCGTCCGTGACGGCGCGCTGCTGGGGCGGATCGTGGTCGGCGACCAGCTCAAACCCGGGGCCGAGCAGGCCGTGGCCGGGTTGAGGGACCTGGGATTGCGACCGGTGCTGCTGACCGGTGACTCGTGGGCCGTGGCCCGGGAGGTGGCCTCGCAGGTGGGCATCGAGGACGTGCACGCCGAGGTCCTGCCGCAGGGCAAGGCCGAGGTGATCACCGGGCTGCAGGCCGATGGGATGCGGGTGGCGATGGTCGGCGACGGGGTGAACGACGCCGCGGCGCTTGCCACCTCCGACCTCGGCATCGCGATGGGCGCGGGCACCGACGCGGCCATGGCCGCCAGCGACCTCACCCTGATGCGCGACGACCTGATGGGCGTGGTGGACGCCATCCGGCTCTCCCGCGCCACGGAACGCACCATCCGTGGCAACCTGTTGTGGGCCTTCTTCTACAACGTCGCGGCCATCCCGGTGGCGGCCCTCGGGTTGCTGACCCCGATGATCGCAGGGGCGGCCATGGCCTGCTCCAGCGTGTTCGTGGTGCTGAACTCTCTCAGGTTGCGTAACTTCCGCTGAGGCCATCCGTCGCGGCTCCCCGGCCCCCACCAATTCCTCCCGGATATCGGGGGTCATTGTGAAACCCGTGGTCACGTGAGGATTCGCACCCCGGGATGCGGGTGCCGACGCGGGACTGTTACCAGTTGGGAGGGCCGAGGGTTGCAATCGAACTGCGCGGTCCTGAGAGATTCTCAGGTTTCGTTTGGAATTAAATCTGCGCTCGGCTAGGCTGACCCAGCCGGTAAGTTCCGGGAAGTCTCAGACCAGGAAGAGATCTATGGCCAAGAAACACGTGGTTATTGCCGCAGTGGCAGGTGGGGTGGCGCTGACGATCGCCGGTGGCGTCGCCGTCGCGATGGCACTGCACAAGAACGATGTGATCCTTTCCGTGGACGGGGAAACCCACAACGTCTCGGTTCGCGAGGACACCGTGCAGCAAGTACTCGAGAAGGACGGGATCACCGTCGGCGAGCACGACGTGGTCGCCCCGTCGCTGGACACCAAGATCACCAACGGCATGGAGATCACCGTCCTCTACGGACGTCAGCTCCAGCTGACCATCGACGGCGAGGCACGCACCGCATGGACCACCGCCCGCACCGTCGAAGATGCGCTGACGCAACTCAACCTCAACGATCCCGACTCCAAGCTGTCCGCTTCCCGGTCGGCCGCCATCGGCCGCGAAGGGCTCTCCTTCAACATCAGCACCCCCAAGAACGTGACCATCGACGCCGCGGGCACCCCGGTCGAACTGCGGGTCGCCGGGACCGTCGGCGACGCCCTGACCGCCGCCAAGGTGACCCCCGACGAGGACGATGTCGTCACCCCCGCCGCGGACACCTCCCTCACCGATGGCCTGGCCATCAGCTACACCAACGTCGAGCAGCGCACCACCAGCAAGGAGGAAGCGGTCCCCTTCGAGAAGAAGGAGGAGAAGTCCGACGAGCTGGAGGAGGGCAAGACCAAGGTCACCACCGAGGGTGTCAACGGCGTCAAGACCCAGAACTTCGTCGAGGTCTACCACAATGGCACGCTGGTTTCCTCCGAACTCCAGAACGAGCAGGTCACCAAGGAACCCGTCACCCAGGTGACCCAGGTCGGTACCAAGAAGAAGGCCAGCAAGTCGTCCGAGGGCGGCTCCGGCTCGGGTAGTGGCGGCGACGGTGACCTCAGCCCCGCCAACGGCAGCTCCTGCAAGGCCTCCTACTACTGGCAGGGACAGATGACGGCCTCCGGGGAGCGGTTCAACCCCAGCGATCTCACCGCCGCCCACAAGACCCTTCCCCTCGGCAGCAAGGTCAAGGTGACCAACCCGAGCAACGGCAAGACCGTCGTGGTTCGCATCAACGACCGCGGCCCCTACATCGCCGGACGCTGCCTGGACCTGTCCAAGGCCGCCATGGAAACCATCGGCGGCACCTCCTCCGGGGTGATCACCGTCAACTACGAGGTCCTCTGACAAATAAGAACGTGGCTTTCGAGCCCTTCCTCAATTCCCGCCGAACCCCTGCGCCCACCTCCGCGCAGGGGTTCGGTGGGTCCTGGGGGTCTGTTCCCCAAACTGGTTGAGCCGACCCTCACGAGCATCAGCGAGTGGGTCGTGTCGAAACCGTGCGGCGGGTGAATGGTGGTCGGGTCTGGCCGCCGGCTGCGGGGTGGTTTCGACACGGGTCGCTCCTTCGTCGCGCCCCGGCTCAACCAGCTTTGGGGTAGGGAGGTTCGTGCCCCGGTTCAACCGGCTTTGGGGTAGGGAGGTTCGCGTCCCGGTTCAATCAGCCTGGGGGAGGGGGCGACGCCGGGCGACCTGCTGGTAGATCCGAAGCATCTCCTGGGCCTGTGACTCAATCGTCCACTGGCCCGCCAGGCGACGCGAGGTCTCGGATGCGCGGGCCCGCCACTGGGCATCGGGCAGTTTCTCGATGATCCGCATGATGGCGGCCGCCAGGGAGGCGGGGGTGGGGCTGGCGAGTTCGGCGTTCACTCCCGGTTCCAGCACCAGTTGCAGCTCCGGATCCACCGAGACGATCGGCAGGCCAGCCAGTGCCGCCTCGTGCAGGACCAGGGCCTGGGTGTCGGTCTGGCTGGGGAAGGCGTACAGGTCCCCCATCTCGTAGAACGCCCCCAGCGACTCGCGTTTCTGCTCACCCGGCAGGATGATGTGGCCGCGTCGCCTGCCCGCGTCGAGGACCTTCGCGATCTTCGGGTAACGCTGCCAGTCGCCGACCACCATGAGCTGCGCATCCGGACGCTGAGCCACGACCAGCTCAAACGCCTCGCACAGCAGCGGCAATCCCTTCTCCGGGGCGATGCGACCCACGTAGATCACCAGCGGACCCGGGCCGCGCGGCACCGGCGGGGGACCCGACGGCAGCGGGTCGACGCCGTTCGGCACCACGATCAGGTTCGCATCCGGCGCCAGGGAAAGGCAGCGGGCGGCGGTCTTCGGCGACGGCGACGTCACCAGATCCGCCGAATCCAGCATCTTCTTGCACAACCCCAGCAGCGTCGCCGTGGAGCGGCCCCGGTCGGCGAACCGGACCGCCGCGTCGCGCAGGTCGGCTGAGTTGAGGATTTCCCCGTGGGTCAGCCTCGCGAATGCCCGCACCACCCCGTGCAGCAGCGGTAGGACCGCGGCGTAGTGGTCGGCGTAGGCGTCGAAGTCGGTGTGCCAGGTCATCAGCATCGGCTTGTTCAACCGTTTCGCGGCCCAGGTGCCGAGCACCCCGACGGTTCCCAGCCCGTGGACGTGGATCACGTCGGGATCGAGTTGGCCGATCCGCTCGATGGTTCGTTCGAAATGCCTGCCGTTGGCGACCCGCGTGGGCATGTTCGGCACCCGCACCGAAGGCAGTCGCAGTTCGACGCGGCCCTCCCGCCCCAGGTGCGGATTCGGCCCCTTGGCCTTCGGCGCGACGACCACGACCTCGTGTCCGGCGTCGAGCAGGTTGCCCTCCAGCTGTTGGACCGCGAACATCAGACCGTTGCTGCCGGGACCGTAGTTGTCGGTGAACTGCGCAACCTTCAGGCGACGTGATGAGTGCTCGGGGTCTTCGGTCACGCCCGACACTCTAGCCGAACCGCCCTCCACACGGTTTTCCGCGCCGAAAATGCCTGTGGATTCCCTGAACGGGATTGGAGACGGTGAAATTGTTTGAGCCGACCTGCGAGTGGCAGTCAGTGGGTAGTGTCGAAACCATGGTGGGGTGGCTTGGAGTGCTGCACGCTTTCGTGGGCGGTGATGAAAAACAGGTTTGAGGGACCGTGATGGCTGGTTCACCTCACGGCTGGTGCCCAACGGGCAACGCCGACTGGGTCATAGAAGCCGTCGCCGAGGAGGTCACGGTGTGGCAGAAACGGTCGAAGGTTTGCCACGAAAACGTTTGACCTTGACGTACCGTCAACGCCTTCACTGGACACAGAGCACGGTGACACCGGCCTGTGACTGGTTTGGAAGGGCGAAGGAGGAGCAGCTGACCACGGCTGCGATACGACGATGGCAAACAATACTTATCTCTTCTCCGGGCAGGGAGCCCAATACCCTGGGATGGGGAAAGAGCTGTGTCTCGACTCCCAGGTCGCGGCCCGCACCTTCGAGGAGGCGAGCGATGCGCTCGGCCTCGACATGCGTGCCCTGTGCTTCGACTCCAGCAACGCCGAGTTGGCGCTGACCGCCAACACTCAACCGGCGATCCTGACGCTCAGCATCGCCCAGTTCCGGACGATCGCGGAACGCGAGGTCATCCTGCCTGACGTTCTCGCTGGCCATTCGCTCGGCGAGATCAGTGCGCTGTGCGCGGCGGGCGCCATCGATTTCGCGGACGCCGTGCGCATCGCTCGGCTTCGGGGAACCCTCATGCAGCAGGCAGTTCCGCAGGGTGAGGGTCTCATGGTGGCCTTGCAAACGCGCGACCACCCCGCCGTCAAGCAGATGTGCGAGGAGATTGCCATGGAGACAGGCGAGGTCATCTCCATCTCGAACTACAACTCCAACACCCAGGTCGTCATCGCCGGCGCGAAGGCGTCCGTGTTGCGCCTCCAGGAGGTAGCCACCCAGCGCGACTGGCGAGCGGTCGTCCTAAATGTCTCGGTGCCCTTCCACTGCGCCCTCATGGAGCCGGTCGTCGAACCGCTCCGTGCGGCTCTCAACGACATCACGTTGCATCCCCTCCAGGTTCCAGTGCTCTCCAATGTCACCGCCGAGCCGTACAAATCCTTTGAGCAGATCACCGACCTGCTTCCCCGCCAAGTGGTCGAACCGGTCCGGTGGGTGGACATCATGACCTGGCTGCGGATGCACAACACCGTCTACGGCGTTGAGGTGGGCCCCGGGGAGGTCCTGACCAAGCTCATGCGGCACACCTACGGAATCGTCAAGATCTTCCCCTACGACCGGCCTGAGGGGGTCGCCGGGCTACGTCGTATGGTGCGTCGCACCACGATCCCCTTTGTCGCGCGCGCTCTCGGGGTCGCCGCCGCGACGCGCAACAACAACAGTGACAACGAAGCCTATGGCCGTGGCGTCGCCCGCCCCTATCAGGAGATGCGGAAGCTCAGCGCCACCATCCTTCGGGAGGAACGCGACGCCACTCCTGACGAGATGCGTCATGGCCTCAAACTGCTCACGGGAATCCTGACGACGAAGAAGGTTCCCGTCGAAGAGCAGGCGGACCGCATTCGACAGCTCTTCCATGACAGTGCCACTCAGGGCGAGTTCGCCGACTTCGACTACGCCTCGCTGCGGTAGGGGCCAGGATGTTAAATGTCAAGGCGCTCGAAGCGCTTCTCGTCGACGATGCTCCTCAGACCCCAGCGGAGACGACGAACCGCGGTGCGACCGAGTCCGACATCGCAGTGGTGGGGATGTCGGCGCGCATCGGCGAGGCGGAGTCCGCCGAGGCCTTCTGGCAGGCCCTCAGAGCCGGACGCGACATGGTACGAGAGTTCCCCGAGGAACGTCGTGACGACGCCAATCAGCTTCGTCTGGAGGCTGGGAGACTCCCCTTGAGTACCTCGCTCCTTGAACTCGGCTACCTCGACAGGGTTGACCAGTTCGATCCAGAGCGCTTCGGCATCGCCCCGCGTGAGGCGGAGCTCATGGACCCCGCCCAGCGCCTCTTCCTCACCGTTGCGATGAATGCACTTGAGGATGCGGGCTACGGCGGAACCTCGCTCGCGGGCACCCGTGCGGGGGTCTACGTCGGGTCGTACGGCATCGACGGCAGCTACCTGCCCGATGTCGACACGCTCAAACCCGCTAGTGCGGGTGTCGCCCTCGCAGGGAAGGTCAACTCCATCATCGCTTCACGGCTGAGCTATTGGCTCAACCTGCGCGGCCCCGCCGTAATGGTGGACACCGCGTGCTCGTCGTCGCTCGCAGCCACCATCCTGGCTTGCCGGGAGCTTCGCTCGCGGACTGTCGATCTCGCCGTGGTCGGCGGGTTGAGGCTTGGCCTGGTGCCTCCTGAGGCGGGTCCCCATCCGCTGGGTGTCGCCGCTGCCGGAGGGCGCACTTTCAGTTTCGACGCTCGTGCGGATGGCACCGGTGGTGGCGAGGGGGTCGTCGCCCTAGTTCTGAAGCGCGCCCGTCAGGCCCTTGACGACGGTGACCACATCCACGGCATCATCCGCGGGGTTGCCATGAACCAGGACGGCGCCTCCAACGGTCTCACGGCTCCCAACGCCGGCTCCCAGGCCGCGCTCATCCGCGAGGCGTGGCGCGACGCTGGCGTGAGCCCCGAGAGCGTGAGCTACGTCGAAGCGCACGGCACTGCAACCCCTCTGGGTGACCCTGCCGAAATCGCTGGCCTGACGGAGGCATTCTCCGCCTACGAGACCCGGCCACAGGCTTGCGGCATCGGCTCCGTCAAGAGCAACGTCGGCCATCTCGACGCGGCGGCCGGAATCGTTGGGCTGCTCAAGGTGCTGCTCATGATGAAACACAGGCAGATCCCGCCATCAATCCATTTCACCTCGCCGAACCCCGAGATCAACTTCAGTCAGTCTCCCGTCTATGTCAATGACCGCCTCACCGCGTGGGAAGGTCCGAGTCCCCTTCGGGCTGGTGTCAGCTCGTTCGGGATCAGTGGCACCAACTGCCATGTGGTCGTCGAGGAACCCCCTGCTGTGAAGGCGACCGACAGCTCGGCCGAAGCTCACCTGCTTGCCCTTGGAACTTGGAGCCGCGACTCGCTGATCGCCGCCGTTGACTCTCTGCGCGCCGTGCTCGTCGAGGACACCGGAGTCAACCTCGCCGACGCTGCCTACACGTGTGCGGTGGGACGTGGTCACGGCGAGCACCGAGTGGCGTTCTGCTTCCGCGACCGGGACGAGTTGCTCGCTGCGATGTCCGCCATGGTCGAGGCACCCCAGGACTTCGCCAATGCCCGATGGCACCGCGTTGTCAATGATCCTGACGGCTCCGGTCACCTTTCCATCCGGGACAAGGAGGACCTGACACGCCAGGCGAGAGACCTCACTCACGACCTATCCGGGGCCAACCGGCGTGCCACCTTGGAACGCTTGGCTGACCTCTACCTGGCCGGCGCGGACTTGCCCTGGGCCCACCTGTACCCAGGTCAGGACCGCCGCAGGATCCCCTTGCCTCCCTTGGATGACACGGCTCGACGGGTGTGGCGGGAGGCTGGCCGGCCTGGCCTGGCTTCGCAGACCGAGCGTCTCCACCCGCTGGTTCATCGGCACGTGATTGATGAGCGGGACTTCGACATCTATGAGTCCGTGCTCGAGGCCGAGGGCTGCTTCGAACTGGGCAATCACATCATCAACGACACCTACGTCCTGGTGGGGACGGCCTTTATCGAGATGGCTCGATTCGTCACCGAGCGTTCCCTTGGCGGTAGCGTCACATTCTCGAACTTCCACTACCGACAGCCGCTCAGCACCCGGGGCGACGAGGCCCGTCTTGTCCGGTGCGTGGCCACGAGGACTCCGAGTGGTGTGAGCTGTGAGTTCCGCAGCCGTCCGCTCGACGGCGAGGGCTGGACGGAACACTGCCGCGTCGACGCCGCTCTGCTCCACGCCGACCCCGCTGAGCCCGTCGACATCCGTCACCTCGTGGCCTCGTGGCCGGTCATGCAGAACCTCACCGCCAAGGACACCTATGAGTCCTTCGTCAGCATCCGCAGTGAGCTTTGGCGTTCCCCCCGGGCCATCTACTTCGGACCCGAGGGCGAGACCCTCATGTACTACCGAGTAAGTGCCGAGACGGCTGCGGTAAAAGCCGAGTACAGCTTGTTTCCGCCACTCGTCGACTCTGGTGTCAACATCGGCATGGTGCGGGAGGATGACAACCTTTACCTCCCCCTGGCGTTCGAACGGGCGCGATTCTTCCGGCCGCTGCCGGACGAGGGCTACTGGGTGTGCCGACCCACTGCCACCGAGGGGGAACAAGTGCGGGAGTTCGATGTCCTGTGCACCGACACCAGTGGCCAGGTCGTCGCGGCTTTCGAGCGATACGCCATCTCTCGCGTCAACGCCCCAGAGGAGTTCCTGCGTGATGTTGAACACGACTGTGTCCATGAGATCGCGTGGATCAGCGTCGATGAGCTGCTGGGTGCTCCCGCACCAGCTGGCAAGAGCCTCGTCGTCGCGAGCCATCCTGCGGACCGTGAACGCGCGGAGGCCGTGGTCTCTGCATCCCGGGGACACCTCGCGATGCTGTGCAGCCCCGATGAGTTTGGTGAGTCCAGTATGCGGCGTCTCGTCTACCAGGTTGGACTCGAGGAGATCGTCCAGGTCATCCACCTCATACCCGCCACCCCGGGTCTTGGCCTCCCGGCGGCCGAACTGGAGTACGAGGCCGAGCGGGCTCTGCGCCCGTTGGGCAGCCTCGTGAAGACTCTCGCGAAGTCCGGCATCCACCATCGGATCGACTACCTGGTGGTCACCCGGAGATCGCAGGCGATTGAGCCGGGGGAGCCGGGCAACGCCTACGGGAGAGCCGCCACCGCGATGGCACTCTCGCTGGCGGAGGAGTACTCCAACATCAACATCCGGATCCTCGACGCTGACGAGCACACCACCGGCGAGCAGATATTTGCCGCGGCTGGCGGAGACTCCCGGTGCCGAGTCAGCGCGCTGCGCGCCGGCCACCGCCTGGAGCCGTCGATGGTGCCCTGTGCTCAGTCCGCCCGGGAACGCTACTCCCCGGAGCCGATTGCGGGCGACGATGTCGTGCTCATCAGCGGTAGCGGCGGGATGGCCCTCGCCTTCGCCGAGGCCCTCACACGAACGCACGATGGGCTGCGGGTGGCGCTCATCAACCGTCACGTGGACGATCATGACGTGACCGCGCCCCTCGATGTGAAGGCTCGCCGCATCCTCAGTCGCGTTGACGCCCTCCGCGCCGCGGGGGCCTCCGTGTCGCTCTGGCGCGCCGATGTCACAGACGCGGTCGCCCTCGACTCGGCGATCTCGTCGATCCGTGAACATTACGGGCGCATCGACGCGGTGATCCACACCGCCGGGCTCCCGGGTGACGGGTTCCTGCTGACCAAGCCCTGGGAGGAGGTTGCGCGTGTCCTCGCCCCCAAAGTCATCGGCACCCAGCTGCTCACCCGGGCCACGATGGCCGACGACCTCAAGGTCTTCGCCATGTGCTCGTCCATGACGGGCGTGTTTGGCTCCGCAGGGCAGAGCGACTATGCCGCCGCCAACGCCTTCCTGGACGGATTCGCCACCGAGCTGCGCTCCGCCGGGATCCGAGCCGTGTCGCTCGACTGGACTGGCTGGTCCGAATCCGGCATGGCGGCTGCGCATGGAGTCGAATCCGCCGACTGCTTCGTGCAGTTCGTCGACGACGCTGAGGGAGCCGAGCTCCTTTCCCAAGGACTCAGGTCGAGCGCACCTCAGATCCTTCTCGGCCGGTTCATCCCCGAAGAGATCAGCACGCGAGTCGATGCCCTCTGCAGCGCGCTCGACATTCGAATGCTGCTCGAGAACGCTCCGACCACATCCGCGAACGAGCGGCGGGCGTTCAGCTTCGACGACCTCATCGTTCATGGCTGCGGCAGTACTCCGCTCAACGAGACAGGGCAGAAGGTCGCACTCGCCTGGGCCGGTGCCCTTGGCTCCCGCGAGTTCGGGGTCCGTGACAAGTTCTTCGAAAGCGGAGGCAACTCCCTGTTGGCCTCCGCGCTCCAGGTGGAGCTGGATCGCGCTTTCCCGGGGATAGTCAACATCGCTGACATCTTCATCTACTCGACCATCGCGGAGCTGACTGAGTACATCACCGCGAGAACCCAGATTCCGCGTCCGAAAGACTCCGCTTTCACCCCCATGGATGCCGATGAGTCCGGTCTGTCCGAACTGCTCGACCGCTTCCTCAAAGGGGATGTCGGCATCGAAGACATCGTAAACGAACAGCAAGAACCACCCGCCACTGTGCCGACTAACGCTGCACCCGAAGGAATGAACTGATGAGCAACATCAAGAGGGTCATCCTGGAACAACTCGCAAAGGGCAACCTCACGAAATCGGAATCCATGGAACTCTTGGGACTATTGACGCGCTCCGAAAGTCGCAAGCGTGAGGACATCGCGATTATCGGGATGGCTTGTGACCTGCCGATGTCGCCAAATGTGGAGGCCTTCTGGGACAATCTGATCAACAACCGCACATGCCTGGTAAACAAGCCGGCCAACCGCCTGCACCACGAGCAGGTGTTCAAGAATCCGTACTTCGCGGAGTTCGTCGGCCGTCCCGTGTTCACCCCCTCGGACGAGGATTTCGAGAGGTTCCTTGGCGGGTATGTCTCTGATATCGACCAGTTCGACTACGAGTTCTTCAACATCACGGAGTCCGAGGCCGCATCGATCGATCCGCAGCAGCGGCTGATGCTGCAGCAGATGTGGCGGGCCCTCGAGGACGCCGGCTACCCGGAGGATCAGATCACCGGGCGACGGATTGCGTCCTTCGTCGGCAGGGACGCCACGAACACCACGGATTACCGGCGTATGGTCGAGCTTCCTGACGAGCATCTGTCCGGTGTGTGGGAGGGCATCCTCGCCAGCCGAATCAGCTACCTGTTCGATCTGCGCGGCCCCGCGTACGTTGTGGACTCCGCCTGCTCCTCGGGCCTGTTGGCCATGCATCTCGCGGCCAATGCGCTCCGGTCTGGTGAGTGCGAGATGGCGCTGGCCGGTGGCGTGGCGATCTCCTGCGGCAATGTGGACGTCGAGGCCCCGGAGGATGACAGCGATCCTCGTTCCGGGCGGCCCGGCGATGTCGTCTCACGCGACTATCGCATCCACGCCTTCGACGGCAAGTCCTCCGGCTCAGTGTTCACCGAAGGCGTTGCGGTGCTCGTCCTCAAGACCCTCAGCGCAGCCGAGCGCGATGGCGACCACATCTACGGAGTCCTCGCCGCTACTGCGCTCAACTCCGATGGCACCTCAAACGGGTTGACCGCCCCGAACCCCCGTGCCCAGGAAGAGCTCCTGGTCGCCGCTTGGAAAGCCGCCGGCGTCAACCCGGAACAGGTGGAGTATGTCGAGTGTCACGGCACTGGAACCCCGCTCGGTGACCCAATCGAGGTGCTCGGCCTCAAGAACGCTTTCGAACGCACGACCGATCGCAAGCAGTTCTGTGGCATTGGTTCCGTAAAGACGAACATCGGACACACGGTGGGGGCCTCCGGTATCGCCGGCGTCATCAAAGTGCTTCACGCCATGGAGAGGGACGTCATCCCGGCCAGCCTGTACTTCGATGAGCCGAACCCGCACATCGACTTCTCGGACTCCCCACTGTACGTCACTGATCGGAACACTCCGTGGCCACGACGCGACACCCCCCGCTACGCGGGCGTCAGCTCCTTCGGGTTCAGCGGGACCAACGCCCACGTCGTCCTGCGCGACCACACCTCGGCCCGGCGCCCGGCACATGAGGTTCCCAAACCCCGGTTGTTCGTCCTGTCCGCGAAGTCACAAGCCGCCCTGGGGCGCTACGTCGATCAATACCGCACCTATCTGGCTGGCGACGTCGGGGCGAGCCTCGAGGACATCTGCTTCACCGCAGCACGAGGTCGCGGCCACTACACCCATCGGCTCGCGATCGTCGCGGATACTGTCGACGAGTTGGCCAACCGCATTGCCGAGCAGAACATCGGCTCGATCACGCCCTCGAACGGTACAGTCCACATTGGCCACCACCGCATCGTGCCGCAGCGAAAAACACACCGGGAACCCGGCGACGTCACCGAGGCCGAACTTGCCCGTCTCAGCAACCAGGCGCGAACGCTCGTCAGCGAACTCGCCCACACCGATCCGAGCCGCGAGCAGCTCAGCTTGTTGGCTGCTCTCTACGTCCGCGGTGCCGGCATCGACTTCGCCCAGCTGTTCGCCACAGGACACCGCGTCTGCTTGCCCACCTACCCATTCGAGCCCAGCCCCTGCTGGGGCCGCCCTCGCGTCTCGCACGTTGCCGACACCGTGCCGGCCGACGACTGGGGCGAGCTGCCGCACCCGCTCGTCGATCGCTGCCTCGTGACCTCGCTCGACCTCGGAATCTACGAGGCCAGGTTGTCGCCGAAGACGCACTGGCCGGTGGCAGACCACGTTCTCATGGACACGTTCGTCGTGGCGGGAACGGTGCAGCTTGAGATGATCACGGAGGCGCTGCGGCACCATTACGGGACGGCGGGGATCACCGTTGCTGACATGAACTACATCACGCCGGTGCTGGCCAGCCCCGACCGGGATGTGATCGTCCACATTCGGATCAGCCGGGACGGCGAGCGGGACCAGGTCGAGGTCGTCAGTCGCCTCGACGACGAGGGCGCCCAGTGGGTGCTCAACGCCCGCGGCCACGTGACCCCTCAGACCGGTCCAGAGCCGGCTCCCGAACCCACCTTGGCGCAACTGGCCGCCGACCCCGACCTCGAGAGGATCCCTGCCGAGGGGATCCCGAACTTCGGGCCGGGCTGGCAGCACACCGCCCTCGGCTATCGCTCCATCAGCGACCCGGACGTCACCTACAGCGTCATGGACTTCGGTGGCGACGCCACTCGTGAGGATCTCGGCCAGTACTGGCTCCATCCGGGCATGCTGGACTGCGCCTTCAGCCACATCCAGATCCTCGTGTTCATGGCCCCGAACTTCTTCCTGCCCCTGGGATATGAGGGCTTGGAGCTGCGCGGGCGCCTGAGCCGGCGCTTCTACGCCCGTTCCCGCCGTGTCCACGCCAATGACGACGTCATGGTCTTCGAGATCACGCTCGTCAACGAGGATGGCACCGTCATCGGTCGGGTCGAGCGCTACTCCATGAAACGGGTGCCAAAGTTCAACGAGTTCACTTCCTCTTCGTTCTATGGGCTGCAGTGGCACGAGACAACCGAGCCCGGTGCCCGGAAGCCCTGGCAGCGCCCAATTCTGCTGGTCTCCAGCGCCGAGGTGGATTCGTCCCCATGGCAGCGAGAGCTGGCCACCTGCGCGCCGGCCGTCCACGAGATCATCCTCGGTGAAGAGAACCACGTGCTCGCCCCGAACAGGGTCATGGCTTCCGTTGACGACTCGTCGATCGAATGGGCAGTCCGGCAACTGCCCACGGATCAGTTCGACGCGGCCGTCGTCGTGACCGGCTGGAATCCCGATCGCGCCGCCTGGGACGATGCCGACCTCGACCGTGGAATCAGTCAGGGTGTCGACGGCCTGGTCCACCTGACCAAGCTGCTCCAGACAAGGGCCAAAGGCGGGCTCGACCTCGTCGTGGTCGCGGACCACGCCCACCAGATCGATGGCGACGAGCCGTTCATCGATGCCTCCCACACTGCGCTGCTCGCCATGACAAAGTCCCTCAAACACGAGTGTGTCACCTTCTGTCACAAGGCCATCGACACCGATGGGCGTACCGAGATCGCCACGCTTGTGAACGAGGCCCTCAGCGCAGGGACTGGCCCGACCCTGGTGGGCTACCGGCGTGGCGTCCGTTATCAACCCGTCCTCGTCGAGTCGACGTCTCAGGACTTCCCGTCCGTGAGCAAGGCCGGTGACGCCAGTGGTATCTACCTGGTCACCGGCGGAGCTGGGGCTCTTGGGTCAGCCACAGGCATGGCCCTGGCCCAGTCCAAAGCGCCTGTGTGCCTAGTCAGCCGCCGTCCTCTGCCCGATCGTTCCCAGTGGGAAGCTCTGGCCTGCGTCGACGACAGGACCGGACGCATCGTCCGCAACCTGCTTGAGATCCAGGCCGCTGGGGCCCCACTTGAATTGGCGTGTGCGGATGTAACGGATGAGGCCCAGATGTCCCAGCTCATTGGCCGCCTGCGCGCCACCTACGGTCGGATCCGCGGGGTTGTCCACTGTGCCGGCACCGCAGGGGACGGGTTCCTGTTCTCCAAAGATCTGGAGACCTTCCACCAGGTGCTGGATCCGAAGGCGGCGGGGCTTCGGAACCTCTATCGCATCCTCGGCGATGAGCCCGACCTTTACCTCAGCTTCTCCTCCATGACGTCGCTGCTGGGCGGCGCCGGCCAGTCTGACTACACGGCGGCCAACAGCTTCCTTGATGGATTCACGACGGAGTTGCGCCGGCGCGGCATCAAAGCCCGGGTCATCAACTGGCCGGGCTGGAGCGAAATCGGCATGGCTGTCGATCACGGCGTCGACGACTCGCGCGCCCCGTTCGAGTCGCTGTCCACCCACTCGGCGCTCAACGTCGTCAACGAGGCCATGATGTTCCGGGACATCACCCACGTGATTCCCTCGAACCTCAACGCGCAGGTCTTCGCGGCCATTGAGCCTGGCTACTTCTGTTTCGCCAACTCTGACGCGATCAACCGCCGACTCGCCCGTGAGTCCGCCCGACTGGAGCGGGAAACCGCCGTCCAGGACCATGGTGCCGCTCCTGTTGCCATCGATCCCAACGACGTGGCAATCCTCGGCAAACCCGACTCTGAACTCGACGATGTCGAGCGGACCGTGGCCTGCGTCTACGCCGTGGTCATCGGGATCTCCGAGATCGACATCTACGACACGTTCACCGCGCTCGGAGGCAACTCGATCATGGCTACGGAGATGATGAAGGTGCTCAACGGTCACTTCGACGACGTGCTCAGCATCTCGGACATCTTCACCTACGCGACTCCCGCCGAGATGGCGGCGCACATCTCCGAGGTCCTAGGGATCGGCTCCGTCGTCGAGGAGGAGATGCCGGCCCAGGGCTCCTACAACGAGTTGATCGGCCAACTTGAGTCCGGAGAGATCGACGCAGATTCCCTACTGGCCTACATCGGTCAGAACTGAGAGGACCGGATCGTGAGGCTAGGCCTTCTCTTCCCCGACGTGGAGTCTTTCAGACCTGGCATGGCTGTCGAGACCTACGAGCACTACGCCGTTGTGCGCCGTGGCTACGAAGAGCTGGATTCGGTGGTCAGCCGCGGCCTGACCCGACGGGTGCTGTACCCCACTCGCAGGGACAGGGGCCTGGCCGCGCACGAGCGTCGGGCCGCGGTGCTGACGGCATCCGTGGGCCTGTACTGCCTGTACCGCCAGACCTTCCCCGTCCCGGGGAACGTGCTCGTGGGCAAGGGCGTCGGCGTCCTCGCTGCCCTCGTGGCGGCGGGTGCTGTCACCCTCCGGGAGGCCTTGAGACTCGCGACCCGGCGTGGTTCCGTCCGCCCCCGGCGTGTGGCACGTCCCGTGGTCTCAGTCGCCGATTACCGCCCCCGCAGGCACCCACGGGAGTTGGCCGAACTCATCCAGGCACTGGAGTTCGAGCAGGACTGGCCCCGTGCGGCGGCCGCTGAGCGGCTCGCCTCGATGCGCCTCGATGCGCTGCTCGAGATCGGCCCCGGGGACACCGGGATCACCGCCCTCGCATCGGCCCGGCCGGAGACGCTGCTGCTGGGCGCACTAGATCGTCACGGGAACCAGGCTCGCGTCACGGACATCCTAAACGAGCGCAAGTTGTTCAACCTTGATCACCTGGCCCATCGGGTTCTCGGCATCCTTGCCGGGACCCCCGACCGGCTTGACCAGCCTGACTCCCGGCAGCGTCTCAGGGAGCTGGTCACGGCCATCCGCAGGACCCGGGCGCACTTTGGCGGCCCGGTGAGCAACTGGCGGACGCCAGAGGTGTGGGCGGTGCTGCGTCGCCTCAGCGCCATGATCACTACATGTTTCGACCTCAAGGGCGTTCCCCAGGAGGAACGCGACCGCCTGCTTCACCACCTGGAGGGCGACACTCTCCTGCCGGTCAGGCGCCTGACAGGGCTGCGTCCCGAGACAGTGGATACGAGCGGCCGGGGTGCGGTGCGAGAGGAGAAGAAACATGCGTTCGCCTGAACTCGTCGCCTCCGTCCTCCAGGGCCTCAAGAGGGGTGATCTCAGCCGCGAGTTCGCCGTTGACCTGCTGCGGAAGATAAACCAGCGCACGGACGTGGCTGTCATCGGTATCGGCGTCGCCCACCCGGGCGGCGATGACTACGAGTCGCTTTGGACGACTTGGGCCAGCGGCGACTCCTACATCCGACGCTGCCCCCTGGACCGACTCGAGGACGTGGCCTGCCTGGTGCCTCCCGCAGTCACCAAAGACCCGTGGCTGGCAGCCAAGGGAGGCTACCTTGAGGACCTTGACCTGTTTGATCGCGGGGTTTTCGGGTTCGACCAGCACTCCGCCGAGCACCTCTCGCCCCGGACCCGCCTCAGCCTGGCGACCGCCTACCGGGCGCTCGAGGACGCGGGTATGGCGGGGGAAGCCATCGCGGACAATGACATGGCCGTCATCGTCGGCTACAACCACACGAAGGAGCAGCTCGGGTCTTTCCTTGAACTCGTCTACAAGAACACGTTCGCTGCCGACCCCCTAAACCAGCAACTCGGAAGCTGGACCAGTGGCATCGCCTCACGGATCTCGATGTTCTTTGACCTCCATGGCCCCTCCTATGTCGTCGATGCCAGCTGCCCCTCGTCACTGGTCCCGGTGGTCAACGCCTACCGCGGCATCGCGAACGGCGATTTCTCGACAGCTCTCGTCGGGGGACTCTACGTCGACTTCACCCCGGTTCACCAGTACACGCGGCTTGGGTTTTCCATGGCCCAGAGCGACGACACCGCCACCAAGCTGTTTGACCGCCATGACGCAGGCAGTTTCGGCGGCGAGTTCTGTGGCTTCGTGGTCCTCAAGAAGCTGGAGCGGGCCGTCGCCGACGGCGACGCCATTCATTGTGTTATCCGGGGTGTCGCCATGAACAACAACGGCGCCGAAGGTGAGTTCATGTCCAGTTCACCCAGGAGCATCGCCAAAGCGGTGCGGGATGCGGTCGAGAGCGCTGAGATCGACCCCGAGGACATTGGCCTGTTCCTGGGGGAGGGGTATTCCGGCGGCCTGGAGACGGCACTGGAGCTAGCCGGCCAGGCGGCGGGCTTCCGGCAGCTCACCAAACGCAACCAGTTTTGCGCCATGAATGCTCTTACCGGCACCCTCGGGTATGTCAATTCGGGCCTCGGCATCGCCAATCTCATTGGCTGCTCCTTGGCGATCGAACATCGCCACATCCCGGGACTGCCGCATTTCGACTCTCCCATGGAAGAGGCAGATCTGCTCGATTCCCCGTTCTACGTGCCGCCCGTGACCCAGCCGTGGGAGCCGCCCAAGAGCGGGTCTCGGGCCGCGATAGCCTACAGCTACGGTTTCGGGGGCTCCAATGTGCTCGCCGTCGTTCAGGAGGCCCCACTGCTGCCCCCAACGCCCGTCGCAGGTAAGGGGGAGGTCCTCTACTGCGTCTCAGCCGCTAGTCGGGCGTCCTTCGAACGGCACCTTGATGCAGAGATCCAGTTTCTCGCAGATTTGGACGAGGCGGACTTCCGGGCTTTCTGCTACACGGCGTGCTGCCGTACCCACCACCACGGCCACGAACGTCTGGCCGTCCTCGCCGTTGGTCGTGACGAGTTGCTCGCCCGACTTCGAGAGTTCCGACGGACGTGGAGCCCTGCAGCGGGCGTCGTCCACGCCACCCTCGGCCGAGGGGCGCTGCGCAAGCGGAGGCGCTCTCTTCAAGGCCGCGCGCTCATCGAGTGTGCCCAGGCTTTCGTTGACGGCGACAGCTTGGCCCTGTCAGAGCTGTTCGCCCCCGAGGACCAGAGGTTTGTCCGGGGACCCGCCTACCCGTTCGACATGGTCCGTTGTTGGCCGAAGCGCAAACAAGTCAACCGACTCAAGTTGGTAATCGCATCCTTGGTGGGCAAGCCCGCCGGGTTCGTGGAAAGGATCAATCGATGACCCGACTGCAGTTGTTCTGCATACCCCACGCAGGTGGCTCGTCTGCGCCCTACTATCGCTGGCGTCGCATCATGCCAGAGGACGTGCTCGTGACCCCGATTGAGCTCGCTGGGCACGGCCGCCGCCTATCCGAGGACCTCTTCGACGACGCCTATGCGGCCGCACGCGACGTGGCCCACCAGATTCAAGCGCACCGCGATCCGTCCGTGCCCTATGCCATCTGGGGACACTCGATGGGGTCCTTGCTCGCCTACGAGGCATATTTCGTGTTCCGCGAGTGGGGTGCCGTGCTGCCCCTGCACATCGTCTTCTCGGGGCGGGGAGCTCCCCAGAACACCGGTACCCGCACCAAGTACTCGGCAATCTTGGATGACGAGCAGTTCATTGCCGCGATCCAGGGTTATGGCGGATCCACTCGAGAAGCGCTCGCCGCCCCGGAGCTTCGGAAACTTTTCCTCCCCGTACTCCGTGCCGACTTCAAGCTCTGCGAGGGCTACACATGGCGGCCGCGCCACCATCGCATGGCCTGTGACATCACCGTGGTCAACGGACGGGATGACCCATCGGTAAATCCTGCTGCTGTGACCGAGTGGGCCCGCCTCTCCTCGGGGAGAACCAGATTCCTGGAAGCACCGGGGGATCACTTTTTCTGCTTCCAGGGCGATGAGGTGGTGCTTCAAACGGTCAGGGGCCTCCTGGCCCGCATCCCAGTTCCAACCCAGCCCTTGTGCTGTTCCGCGTTAGAAGGAGAACATCGATGACTATGTGTGAGAGTAACTACGACAGCATCCCGGTTGCCGAGTTCCGGCCCGAGCCCCATGCTGAACGTCATGGACCCGGGGCTGTCATCGAGACCCGGGGTCTGAGAAAGTCATTCAAGAAGACCGATGCTGTGAAGGGAGTGGATCTCGAGGTCTGCGAGGGTGACTTGTTTGGATTGCTTGGCCCGAACGGTGCCGGTAAGTCGACCACCATCAACCTCATCCTGGGACTCCTGAAGCCCGATGGTGGCTCGGTGCAGGTCTTGGGGTGCGACGCGCATCGCCTCACGGATGACGTCAAGCGTCAGATCGGCTATGTGCCGCAGGACATGGCCTTCTTCGAGGACCTTTCCGGTATCGACAATGTCACGTACTGGGGGAAGCTCAATGGGTTGCGTGGCGCGGCTCTTGCGGAGGCGGTACATGACGCCTTGAACTTCACAGGTTTGTGGGATCGCCGCAAGGACAAGGCCAAGAACTATTCGGGTGGGATGCAGCGTCGACTCAACATTTCGTGCGCGATCGTGCACAACCCGTCGGTGCTCATCATGGATGAGCCGACTGTTGGTGTTGATCCGCAGTCCCGTAACGCGATCCTCGAGTCGGTCAAGGCCTTGGCCGCTGGCGGGACGACGGTCGTGTACACATCGCACTACATGGAGGAGATCGAGGCCCTCTGCGACAAGGTGGCCATCATGGATCATGGCGAGATCATCGCCTCGGGTGGTCTCCAGGAGGTTGTTGACCGGCACACCAACGAGCGGGTAGTCGAGATCACCCTGGCTTCCACCCGGGATGCGGCCGAGGCTGCGGTGCGCCTTGAGGCTCCTGGCCTGACCAGTGACCGCATCGAGGTCGACGGCGTCAAGGTGCGGGCACATCTGGACAAGGGTGCCGACTTCGCCGAGTTTGCGCGATGCGTGCTTGCGACCAGTCCCAATGTCGCTGGTCTCAGCGAGGTACGGCTGTCGCTCGAGGCTGTGTTCCTGAGCCTGACCGGCAAGACCCTGCGCGATTGAGAATCATCGAGAGGATCTGACTGATGTACCTGTTGCTGACACAGTTTCTGTACTCGTTGAAATCGGTGTGGATGGACAAGAAACCTATTCTGTTCCGTCTCGGGGTTTTCGTCCTCATGACGTTCATCCTTGGCAGCGCATTCAATTCTTCTTTCAGCAAGAATGACATCGACCCGGTGAAGATCGGCTACTACTCCCAGGACGTCGGTGATGGAGGTCAGGAGTACTTCACCCAGCTCACGTCTATTCAGGGATTTGAAGGGATAGCCACCTTCACAAAACTCGAAAGCTTCGAGGCCGGACAGCAAAAGGTCGAGGACGGGGAACTCGGCGCGATGCTCTACATCGGCAAGGACTTCTCCGACAATCTCGCCGCCGACAATGGTCGAGGCACCGTAGAGGTGTACATGAAGAAGTACTCGGGGATCAACTATCCCGTGGTGAGCTCCGTCGTCGACAGCTTCAACAGCGGCGCCAACACCGCGTGGGCCGTCAAGTCCATCGGAACCGCTGGGGGCGACACCTCATCAGGGAGTGTTGGAACCAGTCAGGGTGTCGAACTGCACGATGTCACCTCGTCGCGGAACCTCACCGGGTTCAGCTACTACGCCGTGGGCATGCTGTTGTTCCTCTTGCTGTACGGCACGGAATACGGCAGCTTCGGCGGCATGCACGAGGACTTCCTTGGTGTCGTCGGCAAGCGCACCCGCCTGACCCTGGTCAAGCCGTGGCAGCAGTACCTCGGCAAACTTTTGGCCTTCAGCCTCGTCCCGTTCACGCAGGGCGCCATCTACATCGGCGTCACGAGCCAGTTCTTCGGCGTCGACTGGGGCCAGAATCTGCCCCTGACCTTGGCCTTCGTCTACATCTTCGGAGTCCTGGCCATCGCCCTCGGCATGACTGTCATGACGATGACGCGCAGCGAGCGAAAGACCAAAGGATTGTTGCAGGTCGCCATCCTCGGCTCCACGTTCCTGGCCGGTGGTTTCGTCGTGGCGAAGTTTGGTCCGTTGGAACTGATCTCCCCCAGCTACTACGCCCGTGAGGGTCTGTTCGGCCTGATGTTCGGGGAGACCACACGCAACGCCATCAACTACCTCGGCGTCCTCGGGGCGATCACCGTCGTCCTGGCGGCGCTGAGCATGGTCAGCGCGAGAAGGAGACTGGCATGACCATCATCCTGAACAACTTCAAGCGGCTTCTTGGGAAACGATCCAGTTGGGTCTTCCTGCTGCTGATTCCCGTGCTGCTCAACGTCTTCATCGTGAAGGTTACGACTCAACAACCAAAGTGGTCCATCGGCGTCCTCGACCAGGACCAGACTCAGCTGACGCAGCAGTTCATGGACAACTTCGCCGGTGATTCGAAGGTCGTCAAGATCGACGCCGGGAGCGATATTCAGCAGGGCATTGTCGGCTCGAACTATGATGTCGCCGTTGTATTCGACAAGGGCTACACGGAAAAGATCATCGCCGGCGAGCCTGCCCGGGCCCAGCTGTACGTTCAGAGCGGGACCAACCAGACTCAGTCCATCAAGGTCCGCATTGATACCTACCTGAGCAGCGTCCAGAGCATCGGTAACGCTGCTGCGGGCGATCAGAAGGCCTTCTACTCCGGCATGGACGCTTTCGTGAAGAACAAGTTCTCCAGCGACTACCGCAACTTTTCCAGCGCTGCGGCGGAGGATTCCAGCAAGACCATGACGACGCTCGGCTACTTGGCGTTCTCGATGCTTCTCATGATGACCGCAGGTGCGTCATTGCTGCTGCAGGACCGCGTTCGCGGCATCTACGATCGGGTCACGCTGTCTGGAACCTCGCGTCTGTCCTACTTCGGGCAGTACATTGCGTCCCTGTTCGCTATCACGATGATTCAGCTCATGGCGGTCATGGAGATGCTGCCGAAGATGGCGGGGGTCTCCTACGGCGACCACATCCAGGAGACCGCCATCGTCGGGTTGTCGGCAGCGTTCGGTCTGTTCTGCGTAGCCAAAGCCATGCTGGTGTTCCGGTTCGTGAAGAACGAACTCATGGGCAGTGCCATCAACACGCTCATCGACATCCCGATGGTGATGCTGGCTGGTGCCCTATGGCCACGCGAGCTGATGCCTGAGGCGCTTCAGAGGATTGGCGAGTTCCTACCCGTGTACTGGTATCTCGACGGGGCCGAGGCCGTCATGAGCACCGGCGCCATCGGCGCAGCGCTACCTGCGATCGGGTTCCTCGTAGGCATCTCCGCTGTCCTGTTCGGCGTGACGGTGGCCGTCAGGACCGAAAGGCACCGGTGACGGCATGGCCCTTTACGTCTGCCGGGACGGCGACGCGATTACTCAGGAGGATCTCCGCCGCATGGCGCGTCTGATGCCCCCGGATCGTCGCGTCCGTTGGAAGAAGTTCCGATCCGATCAGGATGCCCGGAATCTCGTAGTGGCCTACTGGTTGGCGATGTTCGGACTGCAGCAGGAGAGCCCAGAAGCTGCCGGTCTGCCGTGGCGATACTCCCGTTACGGCAAACCAGCGGTGGAGGGTACGGAGTTCAACATCTCCCATTCTGCTGAGCTCTGTGCCTGCGGGGTGTCCCGGAGCGAGATCGGGGTCGACGTTCAACAGATTGAACGGTCCCTGGACGTGGTGGAACTCGCCGAGGTGGTCATGGGAGCGCGCGAGATGGCTCGCATCACCCAAGCCCTCGACAGCCACAGTGCCTTCATCCGGCTGTGGGCAATGAAGGAGAGCTATGTCAAATGTCTTGGGGGCGGGCTGTACTACCAACTGCCGTCGATTGACCTTTCCGGGCTTTCCGAGGGCGGGGGCGAGTATCGGGGTCTCCAGCTCGAGACGTGGCGGCACGGCGACTATTGGTTCAGCGTGTGCACCCGGGAGGGAGGACAGTGGCCGTCCGATGTGCATCACGTTCCGGCCGAGACCTTGCTGAGCCTGGCGGAGCAGATGGGACCTTCGGTGAACCAGGAAGCGTCTGCGACCCCCAATAGGAGGTGAATCAAGCCCGACGAGACTCCTGCGCCTTGGATCGACGATTTGACATCGGTCCAAGGCGCTTCGTCATGCTCGAATCCAGGGCCTTCCGGGAACCGCCATCGAGTTCCCCTTGCCTGGGCTGGTTGGATGCGAGAATCGCAGGTTGTGCCTTGACTCTGACGTCACGTCAAAGGGTGAACTCATCGACATGACGTTGAGACGGTGCATTGTCATCGTTCGATCCGAGTCGAGGTACTGAGCATGCACAAGCTGAATCCCCAGGAGTCCGTCGGAACGGTTGCTGAGCGCGAGGGCAACGACGGTCCCGCATCCTCGGCTGAAGCGTCTGGTGACAGCTTCCCGCTGGCCCCGCTCCAGCGGGGCATGATCGTCGGATGCCTGGACGAGAACCGCGATGACGCATACACCTTCCAGCAGGTCTTCACGGCAAAAACCTCCTCCGGGCCGATGTCCCCGGCGCTGATAGCCGAGGCCTTGGAGGGACTGGCGATGCTTCACCCCGTGCTCCGCACCGCGATTCTCCTCGACGATCCAGCGGCCCCGCGCCAAGTGGTGATGCCCGACCGGCGCATCGAGTTTACCGAGCATGACCTTCGGGCTTCTGGGATGAACCTCGACGCGTGGCTCGAGGCAGACCTCGCCCGCGGCTTCGATCTCGCAACCGACTCTCTCGTGCGGGTCAGCGCGCTCTGGGTGGGGGAGCGACTCGATTTGGTCTGGACGTACCACCATGTCATTCTCGACGTCTGGTGCCTCGAAACGCTGTTCGGCGACTTTCTGGAACTCCACGATGCCCTCAGCGACGGCGAGACCCTCGGGGCCGCGGTCGCCCGCCTCAGCGCTGGCCGCGCCGAAGCCCCGTTCCGTACCTACGTCGAAGGCCTTCAGAACCGCGATAACGACGGTCTTGTCACCTACTGGCGCGACCTTCTCACCGATTACGAAGGCACCCCGGACCTCGTCGCCACGGGGCGGCCCGACGGCCAGCCCGGGCAGGTGGGGTCAGTTGTGTGCCGGGTCGGCCAACCACTCGCCGACGCAGTGCAGAGTCTCGCCGCCACCCACGATGCCACGGTGGGTGGCGTCCTCCAGGCCGCTTGGGCGCTCGTGCTGATGCGCGCCACCCGCACCGACGACCTCACCCTCGGAACGGTGGTCTCTGACCTTGACGAGCGGACCGGCGCCAAAGCCGTCGGTCTGTACATCAACGTGGTGCCGTCACGGATCACCGTCACATCAACGCTCACCGTCGCCGGTCTGATCCACCAGATCCGCGATCAGCATGCAGCCTCCGCACCTCACCGTCATGCCTCACTGGGGCAGATCCAGGGGATTTCCGGTCATTCCGAGGGTCTCGTCCGCGCGCTGTTCGCCCACGAGACCAAGGACTGGCAGGCCGCACTGACCAGCGAACGCGGCACCAGCCTGAGTCTTTGTCATGACCACCGCCGTACGAGCTTCCCGCTCAACCTCATCGGCCGGACAACCGCCGACGGGATCGTTCTCGAACTGATCCGAGATGGGGGCGTCTACGCCGAGGCGGAGGCGCAGCGTCTGCTCGGTCGCGTCCTGCGTGTCCTTGAGCAGTTCGTTGCGGATCCCAGCCGCCCCGTCACCGAGGTTTCCACCCTCACCCCTGAGGAGGAGCGGCTCGTCCTCGAGGACTTCAACGCCAACGCCCAGACCTTCAGTGGTGGCGGAACCGCTGCCGAACTCTTCCTGGCTGAAGCGGAGGCGCATCCCGAGCGGGCCGCGCTGGTGTGGGAGGACGGTTCGCTCACGTATGGCGACCTGCGGGCCTGGGCGCTGTCAGTGGCCGCTCGGCTGCGCCGCACGGGAATCCCCAGGAGGTCAGCCGTCGGTGTCATGGGGGAGCGCGGTCCCGCCCTGATAGTCGGGATGATGGCGGTCCTGCTCAGCGGCAATCATTTCGTCCCGTTTGACGTGGGGCACCCGCGCGAACGGATCGAAAACATGGCCGCCGACTGCGGGCTGCGGGCGATGCTCACCGCGGGTTGGGAGGCCGCTCAAACCGCCGCGCATCCGGGAACCCTTCCCGCTGGCTGCGTGAGCCTGTCCCTGGACGATGACACCCGTGTCGATGCAGCTCCGGAGCTGTATGAAGCCACGCTCCCGGAGCCCGACGACTTGGCCTATGTCATCTACACCTCCGGCACCACCGGGCAACCCAAAGGGGTTGCACTCCACCACCGCGGGCTGGTGAATCTGCGACACGTGCTGCTCCAGACCTACGGCGTCACCGCCACCGACCGGGTCCTGCAGTTCGCGGCTCCCACCTTCGACGCCTCCGTGTGGGAGCTCACACTGTCACTGCTGTGCGGGGCGGGGCTTGTCGTCGTTGACCAGGACACCATCCATGACGTGGAACGTCTTGAGCAGCTCGCCGAGCGGCTGGGCGTCACCCTGGCGGCGCTGCCTCCCCAGTACTTCCTAACCACCGGCAACCTGCGCCTGAGGGTGCTCACCACGGCCGGTTCCGCGTCGAGCGCCAATGTCGTGAACAAGGCGTTACGAACTTGTGAGCGTTACATCAACGCATACGGGCCGACCGAGAACACGGTCCAGATCAGCGTCTGGGAGGCGCCGGGTACTCCCATGGATCCCACTGAGCGGATCCCCATCGGTTGGCCCACTGCCAACTCACAGGTGTACGTGCTGAACGGCTCTCGCGTCTGCGGCATCGGTGAGCCGGGCGAACTGTGCGTGGCAGGAGTGGGTGTGGCTCGTGGCTATCTCAACCGCCCCGAACTCAACGCCGAAAAGTTCGTGCCCAATCCCTTTGGCGAGGGGATGATGTACCGCACAGGTGATGTCGCCCGTTGGCTCCCGGATGGAAGCCTCGACTTCTGCGGCCGACTCGACAACCAGGTCAAGGTCCGCGGCTTCAGGGTGGAACTCGGCGAGGTCGAGAGTGCGCTGCGCCAACTCGATGGCGTCCGCGATGTCGTCGTCACCACTTGTACGGATCACGTTGGCGAGTTGGAGATGGTTGGCTACGTCGTCGGTGAGTCCCATCTCAACCCGACCGCCATGCGCGACCAACTCGCTGAACTGCTGCCGCGATACATGATCCCGGCGCACGTGGTTCAGATGGACGAGATCCCCCTGACCAGACACGGCAAGCCTGACCTGCGGGCCCTGCCCGCAGTCACGGCCCCCAACCACCCCGCGACGGGGGAGCCGACGGAGTCCTCAGGCGTCGAGCATCAGGTGTGCGTCGCGCTGGCGGAAGTCCTGGGACTCGACGCCGTGTCGCCCGGTGCCAACTTCTTTGAGCTCGGCGGTGACTCGATCAAGGCCATCCGCCTGGTGTCGAAGATGCGCTCCGCCGGCTACGACCTCAACGTCGGCACCGTCCTTGGCGGGGGCACACCCCGGCGCATCGCGCGAGGGACACGGCTGCGCGCCGAGAACCCTCACGAACAGGGTGAAGTCACCGGCGAGGTCCGCGGGGTGCCCATCGCCGAGGAGTTCTTCGCCAAGGCGCTGGCAGAACCATCCCACTTCAACCAAGACATCGTTCTTGAGGTCGGGCAGACGACGGCCGATGTCATCCGCCAGTCCCTTGACGCCGTGTGGTCCCACCACGACGCACTGCGGTCGGTGGTGTGCGGCGACATCCTCGTCATCCGAGACGTTGCGGGGGCCGAGCCTTACGGGTTCGAAACCCACCGGGTGCCCGAGGATGCCGAGCGGCGGCCGGCCCTGCTCGCGATCGCCGAACGACTCCAGCGCTCGATCGACCTGGCCAGCGGCCCCCTCGTCAAGGCGGCCCTGGTGCAGAGCCCAAGCGGTGGCTCCCTGTTCATTTGCATCCACCACCTGGTCGTCGACGGCGTTTCGTGGCGAGTCCTGGCCGAAGACATCCTCACGTGCATCTGGCAAGCCCAACAGGGGCGTGAGATCGCCCTGCCCGAGAAAACCGCATCGCTCGTCGAGTGGGCACACGCCCTAAAACAGGCACGCGCTCGGATCGACGCGCGTGAATCCGGCTACTGGGAAGCCGTCGAGAGCCGCGCCGATAGGGCGCAGTTGCAAGTTGCGGCCGGTGCCGGGTCCGGCGTCGCACGGATCGAGTTCAGCCTCGACCGGACACTCAGCACTTTGCTGCTGCGTGAGGGAGGTCGCACGTACCATGCGGAGCCTCTGGACTTGTTGTTGGGGGCGTTCGGCTCGGCCGTCGCTGCCCGTACGGGGCAGGAGGAAGTGGCGGTCCGGCTCGAGACCCACGGACGCACCGGGCTGGACGGGATGCCCTTGGTCGACAGGACCGTCGGTTGGTTCACCGCCGAGTACCCGTTGGTCCTGCCCTGCTGCAGGAATCCCCGGGAGGCCATCGTGACGTCCAAGGAATCGTTGCGGGGCGTACCCCGAAAGGGCTTCGGGTACGGCCTGAGGCCGAAGGGTTTCTCGGGGATTGAAGCCACCGTCACCTTCAACTACCTTGGCGAAGTGGCCGAGGCCGGCCAGGAAGATGACTTCGGGGCCGTGCGAATGAACGAGACAGGCCTGCGCTGCGCCCCCGAGAACCGATTTGCACCGGGGCTCCGGGTGCTGGTGACCGTGCGGTCGCACCTCGTCCACGTCGAGTTCGATTTCGACACCGAGGTCATCGACGAGGTACAGGCGGCTGCCCTGGCGGAAGCCTACGAGAACGCTTTGACGGAAATCGCCGCCCACTGCCGTGACCGCCTCGAACTCGGACTCACAGTGCGCACCCCATCAGACTTCAGTGCCTCCGAACTGACAGCCGACGAGGTGGAACGCATCGTGGGGCAGTTGGCCCAATCCGGTCAGATCCTGGACATCGACGGCATTGAGGACATCCACGACCTCTCCCCCTTGCAGGAGGCGATCCTCCTCGAAGCCCAGCAGAACCCCTGCTCTGGAGCTTATGTGCTGCAGCAGGTGGTCGACGCGCACATGCTCGCCGGTGACGTCAACGTGTGCCACGTGCGCGACGCCCTCCGGGCTGTCATGGCCCGCCACTCCGCCCTCCGAACCGCAATCGTTTCAGCGGGTTTGCCCCGGCCCCGCCAAGTGGTGCTTGCAGAGCGAACCTGCCACGTCGAGGAGGTCCGCTCCAGCGGGGCACCCGGCGCCCTGGACGCTCTGCTGGAGAGCGACGCGGACCGCGGATTCGACCTCGTGACTGATCCACTCGTGCGCGTCACGGTCCTGCCGCGCGAGACTGGTGCGACGATGCTGTGGACCTTCCATCACATCGTCATCGACGCCTGGTGCATGGGCACCATCTTCGAGGACTTCGCCACGGCCTACGAGAACCTGGCCGCTGGCCAGCCCCCCGCGGAGGTCCTGGACGCGGCACGTCGGGCGGCTCCTGACCTCGCCTCCGTCCTCACCCACCTTCAGCAACGCGACGACGACGGCGTCGAGGACTACTGGTGCGAGCTACTCAGCGGCTACGAGGGCAACAGCGGCATCCTCCCCGTCGAGCCGGCCGATGGTCGGGGCATCGGCCGCCAGCGCTTGGCGCTGGGGCGGGGCCTCACCGACCGGCTCAGTCGCCTGGCCATCAGCCACGCCATGACCCTCAGTGGTCTGGTGGAGGCCGCGTGGGGATTGATCCTCATGCGTGCCACCGGCAGCCAGGACGTGGTTTTCGGCAAGGTTGTCTCCGGTCGCGACATCGCGGCCGATGGCGCCGATACGGTCGTCGGGCTGCTTGCCAACACCGTGCCTGTCCGGGTGCGGTGCACCCCCACCACCACTGTTGGCGAGCTGCTCACCGAGCTGCGCGACCAGGCCCTCGCCTCCAGCCACTTCGACCGCACATCCCTCGCCCGGATTCAGCGGGCGACGAAGCAGCCCCATCTCGTGCAAACCCTGTATGCGCAGCAGGTCCAGGTAGCGCAGGTCTGCTCTGCCAGCGGTGCCCTGACCCTGGACATCGGGCAATCCCGGGAGAAGACTGGCTATCCGCTCAACCTCCTCACCTCGACCAGCGACGACGGGCTGGTTCTGGAGTTGCTCTACGACGCCGATGTTCATGCCGCTGCCGAGATCACCCGCCTTCTGACCCGGATGTCCCTGCTCCTTGAGCAGTTCACGGCTGAACCCCGGGCGCTCGTGACCAGCCTGTCGACGCTGACCGATGGTGAAGGCGAACGCATCCTTGGGAGTTTCAACGCCACCGCCCGCGAGTACCCGCGCGATAGTTCACTGCCGGAGCGGTTCGAGCAGATCCTCGCCGACGATCCGTGCCGGATCGCGCTCGTTTTTGGGGCGGAGCGCGTCAGCTACGCCGAGCTCAATGACCTTGCCGATCGTGTTGCCCGCGCCCTGTGGGTAGCTGACGTCGGCCTCGGCGACCGGGTCGCCATCCTGGCCGATCCGGGCCGGGAGCTGTTCGCCGGCCTGCTTGGCGTCGTCAAGTCCGGTGCCAGCTACGTTCCGCTTGAGATCGATGCCCCCGCGGCACGCACCGGATTCATCCTCGCCGACTGCAAAGCCAGCGTCGTCCTGACCTTCGGGCAACGCGCTGACGAGGTGCTCGCCTCCCCCGGGTGTCGTCCCGAAAACTGCCATGTCATCAACCTTGCGGCGGTTCTCGGCGCCCCACCGATTGAGTGCAAGCCGCCTGAACAGGAGCTTGACGGTGACTCGGAGCTGTATGTCCTCTACACGTCGGGCACCACCGGGCAGCCCAAGGGCACCATCATTCAGCACCGTTCGGTGATGCGTCTCGTCGTCAACAGCCTCGCTCAGCCGATGGAGCCGGGCGACATCATGCTCCAGGCGGGGTCGTTGGCGTTTGACGCCTCCACCCTCGAAATCTGGGGGATGTGGCTCAATGGCGGCACCGTTGTCGTTCCCACGAGCCGCTCCCAGATCCTCACCCCCTCCTCGTTGGCTGCCCTGATCCGCGACGAGCGCGTCAACAAGATGTTCTTGACAACCTCCCTGTTCAACCAGCTCGTCGACATGGCCCCCGAGTGCCTCGAAGGTCTGACCTGGCTCAGCACCGGCGGTGAGCGAATCTCGCCCGAGCACGTGGCGCGCCTGTACCGGGTCAACGACGAGGTGGTCGTCGTCAACGGTTACGGACCGACGGAGAACACCACCTTCTCCACCACATACGTTGTCCCCCGTGACTTCACAACCATCCCGATCGGTGCCCCGATCACGAACAGTCAGATCTACGTCCTGGACGGCGACCGGCTGTGTGGGATCGGGGAGATCGGGGAGCTGTGCATGGGCGGCGACGGGGTGGCGTTGGGGTACCTCAACCGCCCGGACCTCAACGCGGAGCGGTTCGTGCCCAACCCCTTCGGGCCGGGACGTATGTACCGCTCCGGGGATCTCGGCCGCTGGCGGCCGGACGGCACCGTGGAGTTCCTGGGCCGTTGCGACGACCAGGTGAAGGTGCGCGGGTTCCGCGTGGAACTCGGTGAGATCGAGACCGCACTCGAGCGGCTCCCCTACATCCGCAACGCGGTCGTCCTTGCACAGGCGGAGGCCAACCCAACCCTGTCCCTCAGCGCCTACCTGGTGGCCGATGTGCCGCTCGAGATGGCTGTCGTGCGGCAGGAACTCGCAGCAATCGTCCCCCACTACATGGTGCCGTCGCACTTCCTTCAGCTCGAGGCCCTGCCCCTGAACCGCAACGGGAAGGTCGACCGGAAGGCGATGCCGTGCATCGAGGTGACGGCGCGCACCGGCTCAGCCGCCCCCACGACGCCGATCGAGCAGGCGCTGTGTGAGGCCTTCGCCGAGGTCCTCGGACTGGAACAGGTGGGCGTCGACGACGACTTCTTCGAGGTGGGTGGCGACTCGATCCGGGCGATGCGCCTGGTCAACAATCTCCGCAGGCGGCAGGTCCACGTCACCGTCACCGATGTGTTGCGTTCGAATACGCCGGGCTGTTTGGCGATCCTCGCCGAGGCGCACGCTGAGGAGGCAACCCCCGACGTGGCCGACGAGCCTGCCGTCGTCGCCATGACCCCAGCCGCCGCCCGGGTGTACCTGGCCCAGTTCCAGGACCCGGACTCGCTCGCCTACAACGTGCCCTTCGGACTCGAGGTAGCCGGAAGGCTTGACCCGGAGCGACTTGAGACGGCCCTTCGCGGCCTGGTCGCCCGACACTCGGCGCTGCGAACCAGCTTCCGTGCCGAGCCGACTGGCCTGGTTCAGGAAGTCACCCACGCCAGCATCGACCTCGAGATCACCTCCGGTGATGGTTGCGACTTCGAAACGCTCGTCTCCGATTTCACCCGGCCTTTCGACCTCGCCGCCCCGCCCTTGCTGCGCGCCCGTTTGATCCAGGGCACTGCCGCCGACCTGCTGTTGCTCGACGTGCACCACATCGCGTTCGATGGCTGGAGTCTCAAGATTCTGCTGGCCGACCTGGGTTCCGCATACGCGGGGGAGGAATTGCCCCCCGCCCCCGGCTACGAGGTCTACCGAAGATACCTCGACGGGGTCAACCTCGAGGCGCAGCGTCTCTACTGGTCCGAGGTTTACGCGCGGTGTCCGCAGCCACTGGACATCCCCACCGACGCCGCCGCCTCCGCTGATCTCGGCGAGCTGTCCACTATCCGGACCTTGCTCGCGCCCCATATCGCGCAGGGGCTCACCTCCCTTGCCCGGAGCCGGCAGGCAACGCTCTTCCACACCTACCTGACTGCGGTGTCCATCCTCTTGCAGAAGTTCACCATGAGCGACGACATCATCATCGGGGTTCCGAGCGATGGGCGGCGCAGCGCGGAACTCGAGGAGGTCGTCGGGATGTGCGTCAACACCTTGGCCATGCGGACGAACCCCTCCGATGGCGTAGTGGTCGGTGACCTCCTTGAGGACATCCGAGACCGGGCCATTGCCGCCTATGCCCATCAGGACTATCCGTACGACGCGGTGGTCAGCGACCTTGTCGGCCGCGGTCTGCCCCCGGGGCGGCCACTGGTGCAGGTCCTGCTCGCCTTCAATCAGGCGCCGAGCGTGCCTGACTTCGACGGCCAGGATGTGATGCTCCGCGTGCCCCAGGGGCGAGGCGCCAAGTTCGACCTCGAGTTCACCGTGACCACAGGCCCTGCCGGTCACGAGATCGGCATCGAATACCGCTCAGCCGTGCTGGCCGATGAGACCGCCGAGCTACTGCTCACCTACTTAAAGGCCATCCTCACCCATCTACCCGCGCAGGTCGACTCGCTCGTGGCAGACATCGATCTCGCCCCCGACCAGCCGCTTGAAATCGGGACACGCTCCGACGCCCTCTCGACCTCGATCTCCTGATAGGACCGTGATGTACTCCACCTCCGTTGGGACCGTTACCCCGCTGCAGCTCTTCCGGGAGGCCGTTTCCGGGGCCGCCGACTCCCCCGCGATCTCGAACGCGCAACGCACCTGGACCTATGCGGAACTCGACCGCTGGACCGATGCCATCGCCCACCGCCTCACCGCGGCGGGGGTGTCGGTCGGCGACTTCGTCGTCGTCGTGGCGAGCCGTTGCGCCGAGATGTTGGCCGCTGAGCTGGCCCTGGTGAAGATCGGCGCTGTGTTCGTCCCGGTTGAGGCCGGCAACCCCGCCGCTCGAGTGCGGTTCATAGTAAGAGACACCGCGGCGCGCGCCGTCGTGTTGTGCGGCGAACCGACGATCGAGCACTGGGCGCCAACGAGTTCACAGTGGGCCGATGGGGTTCACGTTGAGACGGTGTCCTCGGCCACCCCCTTCAGGGATGCGATCTACCAGCCCATCCATGGCGTCCCGGATGACCCGACGCGCCTCTCCTACTGCATCTACACCTCCGGCACCACGGGCAAACCAAAGGGGGTGCTTATCGAGGGCGGATCGTTGGTGAACTTCGTCCAGCACTGCCTCACCCCCATTTGGGAGGACTCGGGGTCGCAACGGCTCGCTCTTGTCTCCTCCTTTGCATTCGACATGTCCATGAAGACGAGCTTCGGGGCTCTCCTGACTGGGCGCCACGTCCGCGTCATCGCCGAGAATGAACGCGACGACGTCGCCGCCTTCGTCAGACTGCTCTCCGCCGAGCGAATTGATGCCTTCGACTGCACGCCCTCGTATCTGCGTGCCGTGCGCTCCGTCGTGTCTGACCGCGGTGAGGTTCCGCGTCTCAAAGGGGTCCTCGTCGGCGGCGAATCCCTGGACCTCGCGCTGGCGCAGGACGTGTTCGCCCTCACCGGGGCCACCGTCTACAACATGTACGGTCCCACCGAGGCAACCATCGACGCCACCTACACGAGCTACGCGGGTCAGCAGCTTCGACGGCTCACCGTCGGCCACCCCTTCAACGGGGTCGATGTCGCTGTCGTCAAGGGTGGTCGACGTCTTGCCACGGGACTGCTCGGCGAGATCTGGATCGGCGGCCGGGGTGTGGCGCGGGGCTACCTCAACCGACCCGAACTGACGGAGGAGAAGTTCGTCACCGACCCCTTCGGGCCGGGCTCTGGGCGCTATTACCGAACCGGCGACCTGGGCCGTGTGCTCCCGTCGGGGGAGATCGACTGCCACGGCCGGATGGACGCGCAGGTCAAGCTGCACGGTTACCGCATCGAACTGGAGGAGATCGAGAGGGCCATCGACGGTGCCCCTGGGATCCTCGCGGCAGCCGCCGCCGTTCTGAATCCCGCCGCGGGTGAGCAGGTCCTCGTCGGTTACTACACGGCCGACGACCACGTCGACGAGGACGAACTGCGGGCCTGGCTTGGGGAACGGCTCCCGCACTACATGGTCCCCTCGGTGTTCATGCGGCTCGCCGAGTTGCCCCTCACCCGTAACGGCAAGCTCGACCGGAAGGCACTGCCGACCCCCTCTGCCCGGTGCGAGGCTGACACGACCAGCCCACGCTCTGAGGTTGAGGCTGTGGTCGTGGAAGCTCTGGAGGAAGTCCTGGGATGTTCGCCGATCGGGGTCCTTGCGAACTTCTTCGAGGTCGGCGGTGACTCAATCAAGGCCATTCTTGTTGTCTCAGCCCTCGCTCGTCGCGGCCTGAGGATCAGCGTCAGGGACATCATGGCCAGTCAGACGGCGGCGCGGATGGCCGTCGTCGCGCGCCCGGATGTGCAGCGCCCGGCCGCGCTGGCGCCGGCCACCGGGGAAGTGCCTGCCACTGCGATTGTTGCGGACTTCTTCAGCCGGGCGTTGCCACAACCGCAACACCACCATCAGTCGATGGCCTTTCCCGTGTCCGAGGCCGACCTTCCACTGCTTCCAGCAGCCTGGGCGGCGGTGCTCGGCCGTCATCTCATCCTGTCCGGGCACGTTCGTGACGGGCGCCTCGTCGTTCCGGCCAACCCTGCCCCCAATGGCCTGCATCACTGGGCTCTCCAAGGCCTTCAGCCGCACGAGTTCAAGGAGGAGGCCGGGCGCCGGGCGGACGAGCTCTGCCGCGCCACGGATCTCGCCTCCGGCCCTCTGGCCTGGGGAGCGGTGCTGAGGGGCGACAAGGGCGTGGAACTGCTGGTCTGCGCCCATCACCTCGTCATCGACGCCTTGTCCTGGCGGGCCATTCGAAACTCCCTCAAGGAAGCGCTGGATCTTGCCAGACAGGGTGCGCCGGTGGTTCTGTCCCCCGAGCAGGTCACGTTCCGGCAGTGGGCATGTGCCCTCGAGTCGGTCGAACCCAGGGCGCTCGACCGAGCCCACTGGGCCCGAACGGCCGCGAACCTGCCTCCACGGCCAGAGTCCGCGTCCGCCTCTACCGCACCCCGACTGCTGCGTGCTGACATGCTTCTCCCACACGATGTCACCGAACGCCTCGTTGCGACGCGTCGTGGCGTCGGCGATCCGGACCTGGAACAGGTCCTGCTGGCCGCGGTGGCCGGCGCGGCGAGGCGCGTGTGGCACGTTGAGCGCATTGGTGTCCGAATGGAGGGCCACGGCCGTGATCATCTGGACGGTCTACCCGACGCTACTGGCGCCGTCGGATGGTTCACGTCCCGCTACCCGGTGGCGCTCGACACGTGCGAGGACCGCGTCGAGCAACTTCTCCTGTCCCGGCAGGAACTCATGTCCGTCCCCTCCCATGGCATGACCTGGGGGCTTGTCGAGGTCGAGGGTGCCGGGTCGATGTGGTTGGCGTTCAATTACATGGGCGACGTCTCCGGTGACGATCAACGTTCTCTCAACCCCTACGGGCAGCCAAGCGCCCCGGAGAACCTCGACTCGGCCCTGGTCAGCGTCGACGCCATGTTCAACGATGGCCAGCTTGAGATCCAGACGCGGGTGCGGTCCGAGTTCGCCGATCAGGCGACCCTTGTCTCGTTCGTGCGGGCGGTGCGGGCCGAGATGGTCTGGCTCGCCGGGCACGTTGACCAGTGGCGAGGCCGGGTCACCGTTCCGGCCGACCACCCCGAGGCCGACCTCACCTTGCCCGAGTTCCAGGCGATCGCGGCGGCGCTCCACGGCGCCCGCGTCGACACGATCACCGTGTGCACCCCGCTCCAGGAGGGGCTCCTGTTCGAACGGCTCAGCAACGAGACGGCCACCAGCTACAGCGTTCAGGCGAGCTACGACTTCGCTGCCGCACCTGATGCCCGGCGAGTCCGACAGGTACTCGAGCTCATCTCCGAGGGCAACCCTCTGCTGCGCGCCGCGATTGTGTGGGAAAACCTCCGTAGGCCCCATCAGGTCATCCTCACGGATCGGCGCGTCGAAACCCGGGTCATCGACCTGCGTCACCTCCCCGCCGAGGAACAGGCCGAGCGCATGGCCAAGGAGAATGCCGCCCAACTTGACCGACTCTTCGACCTGAGCGCCGATCCCCTCATTCGCTGCGATGTGTTCCATCTGTCCGACTCGGCGCAACGCGTCGTCTTCACCAACCACCACGTCATTCTTGACGGGTGGTCGATGGCGGAGCTGTGCCGGCAGTTTGCCGATCTCCACGAGCGTCTGGGCCGCCAGAGCTTCGCTCTCGTACGGGAGAGCCACCTCGCCGAACGTGGTCGGGCTGCGTCCTGGCAGGACTACGTCCACGAACTGGGCGACCGTGATGCCGTGGAGCTTGACGCCCACTGGGCACGCATCCTCGACGGCTACCGGGGCAGCGACCGGGTGCTCCCGAGCGACGCACCGCACGGCGCCCTCGGTGAAGCCGGCCGAGTTGAGCGCGTCACCCGGGATGCCCTCGGCAAGGCGGTCGCGCATACTGCAGCAGCGCACCAGGTCACCGTGAGCAGCGTGGTCGAGGCGGCGTGGGGCATCGTGGTGGCGCACCTGACCGGCAGCGACGATGTCGTTTTCGGCAAGGTCGTCTCCGGCCGTGACATCGCGCTCCCCGGTGTCGAGCAGACACTCGGTCTGTTCATCAACACGGTCCCCACCCGGGTCCGGGTGAGAGGCGCCGGCACCCTCGCCGAGCTGATGCGTGAGACACAAAAGCAGGCCATCGACGCCGCCGGCCACGACCACTGCCCCTTGGTCGAGGTGCTCCGGGCCGGCGGCGACATCTCGATAAACACGCTCTACGCGTTCGAGAACTATTTCGTGGGGGAGGAGACCGCTCAATTCCCGCGCCTTGAGTTCGTCGCCGCCCAGGAGCAGACGAATTACGACCTCACCCTCACCGTGGAATACCTGGGCGACGAGCTCGGAATCGACATCCTCTTCGACGCTGGACGGTACGCGTACGAAGACGTCTCGCGAATCATCGACCGCCTCGTCAGGGTGTTGGAGCAGATGACCGCCGAGCCCCAACGTCCCGTCGATCGGGTGAGCACCCTGCTTGCCGGGGAACTGGAGTGCGTGACCCAGCAGTTCAACGCCACGTCCACCGACTATCCTCGTGACGCATCGGTCGGCGAACTGTTCGCAGCGCAGGTCCAGCGGACTCCGGATGCCATCGCCCTGGCGGGCCCCGAGGCGCAGCTAAGCTACGCCCAGTTGGCCGAGCAGGCATCACGAGTGGCCGCCACCTTGTGGGGTCTTGGTGTGAGCACCGGCGACTGCGTCGGCCTGCTCGCCCCAGCCAGCGCGGAACTGTTCATCGGGTTGCTGGGTATTGTCATGGCCGGAGCCGTGTACGTACCTCTTGACGTCGAGGCCCCTCCTGCACGCACCCAGTTCGTGCTTGCCGACTCGGCTGCACGAGTGGTTCTCACGGGCGGCTCCGAGGCGCGTGCGCTGGCCGCCACGGCCGGGATGCTCCCGGCGGGGGCCGCCGCGGTGGCCGTCGAGGACGCCATTGACGGGCGCTTGCCGATCGCCTCGGCCCCGGCCCTTGGGCCGTCCGGCGGCGATCCCGTCTATGTGATGTACACCTCCGGGACCACTGGCCGCCCGAAGGGCAGCCTCATCGCCCACCGGGCCGTGGTGCGGCTCGTCGTCGGCAACGAGAGCCTGCGGTTCGGTCCCGACGATGTCATGCTCCAGACCGGGGCCTTGAGCTTCGATGCTTCAACGCTTGAGATCTGGGGGATGTGGCTCAACGGTGGCGCCCTCGTCCATGCGGCTGACCGTGAGGACATCCTCACCCCTGAGCGGCTCCGCCAGCTCGTACGACGTCACGGGGTCACGGCCATGTGGCTCACCGCATCCCTGTTCAATCAGATCGTGTCCTTGGAGCCCAATGCCCTCGACGGGGTGACCAGGATCTGGTCGGGTGGCGAGAAGCTCTCGCCCGAGCATGTCGCGATGCTGTACGCGGCCAACCCGGATGTCCTGGTCATCAATGGTTACGGCCCGACGGAGAACACAACCTTCACCACCACCCATCCAATTCCGCGGGGCTGCCGGGACATTCCGATCGGACGCCCCATCTCGAACACGACGTGTCATGTTCTCGACGGCACCCGTGTGTGCGGCATCGGAGAGGTGGGGGAGCTCGTCACCGGCGGTGACGGAGTGTCCCTCGGTTACCTCAACAACCCTGAGCTGACGGCGGAGCGGTTCATCTCGAACCCATACGGGACGGGACGCCTCTACCGCACCGGTGACCTCGTGCGGTGGCTGCCCGACGGGACACTCGACTTCCTGGGCCGTCGGGACGAGCAGGTGAAGGTCCGAGGCTTCCGGATTGAGCCCAACGAGGTGGCCTCCGCGCTCCAGCAGCTCCCCCACGTTCGCGACGCGATCGTCGTCGCGCGCAAGGAGCCGAACCTCACGACCGCCCTGGCTGGCTACCTCGTTGCCGATGAGCCTCTGGACATCGCGGCGGTGCGGATGATGCTGGCAGATTTCCTGCCCGGATACATGATCCCCACCTACCTGATGCAGATCCCTCAGGTGCCGCTGACCCGTAACGGCAAGGCTGACGTCAGGGCGCTGCCCGAGATGCTCCAGCCCGTCACCGGGACCCGCCAGGGTCCCGAGACCCCGGCCGAGGAGGCGGCGTGCATGGCCGTGGCGGAGGTCCTTGGGCTTGATGAGGTCGGTGTCAACGATGACTTCTTCGCGCTCGGCGGCGACTCCGTCAAGGCGATCAGGGTAGTCGCCAAGATGCGTCAAACCGGTCACGGCCTCACCGTCAGTGCCGTCATGCGGGGCTGTACACCACGTGGCATCGCCGCGCTCACCACGACGCAGGCCACGACCCAACGATTCGAGCGGTCCGTGGGACGGGTCGGATCTGTCCCGATTCTGGACGAGTTCTTCCGGCTCAACCTGCCTGCGCCGGCTCACTTCAACCAAGATGTTGTCGTGCCCGTCGGGGAACACTCTCGCGCCGAGATCGAACAGGCCCTTGACGCCCTGTGGGAGCAGCACGACGCCCTCCGAGCCGTCGTGCGCGATGACGCCCTGTGGCTGCCCGCGCCCGATGCGGCAGCGCGGTTCGGGTTCGAGGCAGTCACGGTTGACTCCGAGGAGCACCGTGCCTTGGCGCTGACAGACTGTGCCAACCGCGCCCATGGAAGCATGAATCTGTCTGAGGGGCCGCTGTTCCACGCAGCGCTGGTGCTGTCTCCGGGCGGCGGTCAGCTCGTCATGTGCGCGCATCATCTCGTCATCGACGGGGTCTCGTGGCGGATCCTCGTCGACGACCTCCTCAGCGTGCTCTCCCAGCTCAAGCGCGGTGAGTCCATCGCGCTACCCGCCCGGACGGCCTCGCTCATTGACTGGGCGACCGCGCTGGAAAGGAATCGAGAAGCGTGGCTCGTGGCCGAAGCGACCCACTGGGACACCGTCGACGCGCGTTCTGGCGCCGCTGCACTCGCGGTGCCTCATCCCGTCGATGGACAAGCCACCGACGTCCTCCACTTCGAGTCCGACCTCGCCCCGGCAGTCACCGAGGAGCTTGCCCGGACCGCCGCGACAGCCCACCACGGTGAAGTGCGCGACGTCCTCGTCGCGGCCCTCGGGCTGGCGGTGGCGCGGCTCACCGGGCAACCCGAGCTCGCCATCCGGTTGGAGGGACACGGCCGCGACGGCTGGCCGGGCATGCCTCCTGTGGATCGCACTGTCGGTTGGTTCACGAGCGTCTATCCGGCGATCCTGCCTTGCCCGACTGATCCGGGCGAGGCAGTCATCGCGGCCAAGGAGATGCTGCGGGCCGTCCCCGCCAACGGCCTGGGGTACGGGCTGCGCCCGGGTGGGCTGTCGCGTCTCACCGCTGACGTGTCTTTCAACTACCTGGGAGACCTCTCCGAGCGAGACACCGACATCGTCTTCAACGCCACCGGTGAGTCCGCGGATACCCGGAATCGGATGTGGCCAGGGACCACACTCAACGTCCACGTGCGCGCGGGGCGCTTCCATCTCGGAATGCTCTTCGAGCCCGCTACCATCGACCCCGAGACGGCCCACCGACTTGCCGACGAGTTCGGGAGGGCCTTGACGGAGATCGTTCGACACGGCTGCGATCTGGTGGCCGCGGGTCGAATCGAACGGACCCCGAGCGACTTCTCGGCGGCCGAACTGAGCCGCGGCGACCTGACCCGTCTGGTCGCCGACCTCCGCGCCTGCCGGGCGATCGAAGTGGAGTCCGAGATCGAGGATGTCTACGACCTCACGCCCCTCCAAGCCGGAATGGTCTTCCACGACGGCGACAACGCCTACGTGGTCCAGCACATCTTCGGCGTCAACAGCTTGCAGGAGCCCCTCGACCCGCAGCGACTCGCCGACGCCCTGACAGCCGTGGGGCGCCGCCACAGCGCCCTTCGTGCGGCGCTGGTCCACGAGGGACTGGAGCGGCCTCGTCAGGTGGTTCTTTCTGGGCGAGGCCTTGAGCTGACCTACATCGACCTGCGAACCGCCGACCGGCCCATGAACGTCGACGAACTCGCCGCAGCCGAGCTGGCTCGCGGAATCGACATCGCCCGGGAGCCACTGCTGCGCACGGTCCTCGTCACGGATGCGAACGGCCGACACCACCTCATGCTCACCTACCACCACGCCATCCTTGATGGCTGGTCCTTGGGGCTCATCCTCGGCGACCTTGACCGCTACCATCAGATGCTCACCGACGGGCAGTCCCCCGAGGATGTGTGGGCGTTCGCGGAGCATGAGGCGGCGGGCGCACCTTCGTTCGGCGAGTTCGCACAGACCATCGCCGGACGTGACCTCACCGCCACCCGAGCCCACTGGAACGATCTGCTGTCGGGCTACGAGGGCTGCGGCGAGTTCTCCCCGGCCGAACCCGCCGACCGGGTGGGCGACACCGGGCGCGTGGAGTTCGACACCACCGGGCAGCTCGCCCAGCGTCTGTCCGGCGTCGCATCCGCATACAGCACCACCCTCAGCACCATCGTCGAGGCTGCTTGGGGGCTCGTGCTCCAGCGCGCCAACGGGTGTGATGACGTCGTCTTCGGCAAGATAGTCTCCGGCCGTGACCATGCGGATGCCGAAACCGTGGTGGGTCTGTTCATCAACACAATTCCGGTGCGCGTTCTCAGCTCCGCCGGGCAGAGCTTTGACGATCTCCTGCGGGACCTCCGTGCCCAGACGACTGCGTCCTTGGCGCACGACTACGCCGCCCTCGCCGACATTCAGCGGTGGGTGGATCGCCCCGACCTGGTTCGCACCCTCTACACGTTCGAGAACTTCTCGTTCGACGACACCGACCCCGACGGCGAACTCCGACTCGAGTTCGAGCGGGTGAGTGAACGAACGAACTATCCGCTCAGCCTCGCCGTCCAGGAACGTGGCAACGAGCTGAACCTGACGGTTCTCCACGACCCGTCGCGGTTCGCCTCCACCGAGGTCGAACGCATCCTGCGGCGTCTCGAGGAGGTCCTGCACCAAGTCGCGGAGAACCCGGCAAGCAGCATTTCGGAATTGACGACCTTGCTGCCCGGGGAACGGGAGAAACTGCTGACGACGTTCAACGACACGGCGGTGGCGTTCCCGAGAGGGAAGTTCGCTCCCGACTTCTTCCTGGATGCGGTGGACCATCACCCCGACGCCCCTGCGTTGCTGTGGGACGGTGGCGAGCTCAGCTTCCGCCAGACCGAGGAAGCCGCTTGGTCGATCGTCGCCGAGCTGCGCGAAGCCGGGGTCGGTCCCGGCACCGCAGTGGCTCTCATGGGGGATCGTGGCCCCGCCCTCATCGTCGCCATGCTGGCGGCTTGGCTGGGCGGTCATCACTTCGTCCCCTGCGACGTCACCCAACCGGTCGGACGCCTGCGGCACATGGTCAGCGATTGTGAAGTCAAAGCGGCCTGCGTCGTCGGCAGCAGCGCTGCCGAGTTGTGCGGCCAGGACGGGATGCTGCCCGTCGGTACCCCTGTCATTGACGTGGGCGACCTCGACATCCGACTCGCTGGCTCAGCCGGGCGGGAGCTGCGCCACCGGAGCACACCTTCCGATCTGGCGTACATCATCTACACGTCCGGAACCACCGGAGTGCCCAAGGGCGTCATGCTGACCCATCGTGGGCTCGCTAACTTCCGCAACTGTCAGCACCACATCTATGAGATCAACGACACCGACCGTGTGCTGCAGTTCGCCAACCTCAGTTTTGACGCCGCCGTTTCGGAGGTCACCCTGTCGCTGTTGTGCGGGGCTGGTCTGGTGTGCACCACGCAGGAGGTCATCTACGATCCTGACGCCCTGGCCGCGCTGATGGCCGCCAAGGACGTGTCTGTCGCAGTTCTGCCGCCTCAGTATTTCCTGCAGTTGGAGTCCCTGCGGCTGAGGGTGTTGTCGACGGCTGGTTCAGCTGCCACCCCGGCGATTGTGCGCAAGGCTCAGAGGTGTGGCCGGTATGTCAACGCCTATGGCCCTACTGAGAACACCGTGCAGGCCACCACCTGGGATGCGTCTGGGGTTGTGTTGCGTGATGGTGCGCGGGTGCCGATTGGGCGGCCGACGCCGAATTCGCAGGTGCATATTGTGTCGGGGATGCGGTTGTGTGGTGTGGGTGAGTTTGGTGAGTTGTGTATTGCTGGTGAGGGGTTGGCTCTGGGGTATGTGAATCGGCCGGAGTTGACGGCGGCGAAGTTTGTGTCGAATCCGTTTGGTCCGGGTCGGTTGTATCGGTCGGGGGATTTGGCGCGTTGGTTGCCGGATGGGAACATTGAGTTTGCGGGTCGGATTGATGATCAGGTGAAGATCAGGGGGTTCCGGATCGAGCTTGGGGAGGTCGAGAACGCCCTCCAGCGGATTTCCGGAGTCATGGACGCGGTGGTGATCGCCGAGGCGACCTCCGCGGAGGCCGTCGAGCTGCGCGGCTTCGTCGTCGGTCCCCGGGAACTGGATCTCTCGTCTGTCCGGGCGCAGCTGGGTGATCTGCTACCCCATTACATGGTGCCAGCACAGCTCACCCAGATCCCACAGATCCCCCTGAACCGCAACGGTAAGGTCGACAAGGGGGCGCTGCCCAAGTCGGCTCCTCGCGAGGAGGCTGCGTCTGCGGAACCCGCCTCGGCGGCGGAACGCGTGGTGTGCGAGGCATTCGCCGAGGTTCTGGGGGTGTCTCACGTCAGCCCCGCAGACAGCTTCCTGGAGTTGGGTGGCGACTCGATCAAGGCGATTCGCGTCGTCTCGCGTCTGCGGAGGACAGGCTATGACCTGACCGCGCCAACCGTGATGCAGCACGTCACCCCTCGTATGGTGGCCCGCCATGTGCGTGCCTGTGAAGCGCGACACCAGCCTCGTGGGGAAGTCCGGGGCCGCGTCGACGGCCTTCCGATCATCGACGCCTTCTTTGGGTGGAACCTCGCAGAACCGGCTCATTTCAACCAGGAACTCACGATTGAGCTGGGTGCCTGCCGGGAGGCGAGCGTCCGTGCGGCCGTCGAGGCCGTATGGGAACATCATGACGCCCTGCGAGCCGTGGTCGAGGGCAACGGACTTCTCATCCGTGGCGTCGCTGAGGGTCCGGCCGTCCACTTTGAGAGCCACCCCGTGACCGACGTGGACGCCCGCGCACGAACCCTGGGTGCCGTGGCCGCCAAGCTGCACAGGTCGATGGATCTCGCCGAAGGACCGCTGTTCAAGGCCGCCTGGGTGGTCGATCCCGTCGGCGGGACGCTGCTGCTGTGCGCCCACCACCTTGTCATCGACGGGGTGTCGTGGCGCATCCTCGCCGACGACCTGACAGCGGCCGTTCGGCGAGCCGAGGCTCACGAGAGTGTCGACCTATCCCCGCCATCGGCCTCGCTCATCGAGTGGGCGGCCGCTCTCGACGCGAATCGGGAAAGGATCGTTGCCGAGGAACACGACCACTGGAACGAGGTGGAGGCTCGCGCCGTCAAGGCGAGGCTCCCCAGGGCCGCCTGCGAGCCGGGTGTGCTCGAGGTGGAACTCGATGCGGGCCTCAGCAAGCAGATTCTCGGGACCGCGGGCGCCGCTCACCGGACCGACGCCCAGGACCTGCTGTTGGCCGGACTGACAATGGCAGTGCGAGATGTCACGGGCAATGCCGAGGTCTCCGTCCGCCTCGAAGGACACGGTCGTGTGGAGACAGCCGGGTTGCCGCCCATCGACCGCACAGTCGGCTGGTTCACCACGGAATACCCGGTCGTGTTGCCTTGTGAAACCGATCCACGCCGCGCTCTCATCCTCGTCAAGGAGCTACTGCGCAAGGTCCCGAACGCCGGTTTCGGATACGGGCTGCGTCCTGGAGGTCTCGGTGGCCTGACGGCCGACATCGCCTTCAATTACCTCGGCGAGATAGAGGACTTCTCCGGCGCAGCTGTCGGTTTCAACACCACAGGTCAGTCCAGTTCCCGGGCGAACCAGATCGGTCACGGCCTCGCCATCAACGTCCTTGTCCACGCCGGTCGGGTGCGGCTGCAGATCGGGCACGATGGCACCGTCCTCGGCGCTGACGGCGTCGTTGGCCTCGTGCGACAGTACGAGCGTCGACTGGGTGATTTGACTGGGCATTGTGCTGCCGTCGTGGCATCAGGGCACATCGAGCCCACCGCCGCGGATCGCAGCGCGGTTGGTCTGCACCAGGCAGAGTACGAGAGGATCCTCGATCTGCTCGGCGTGACCGCTGACGCCGTTGATGACATCTACGGGCTGACGCCACTGCAATCGGGGATGCTTTTCCACGCCCTCGAGAACCCCGACTCGGCCGCCTACATCCTCCAGCAGGTGTTTGCCGTTGATGGGTTGTCAGAGGCAGAGCTGCACCTTGTCCCCGCCGCGCTCGAGGCCTTGGTGCTGGAGCATCCCGTGCTCCGCACCGCCGTGGTCCACGAGGGTCTGGGCCAGCCGTGGCAGGTGGTCCTGACCGACCGACGCATTGATTTCAGCGTGGTGGAGGCCGACGAGGACCTGCCGCGCCTGTTGCGGGCAGACGTCGAACGCGGCTTCGATTTGGTGCGATCCCCCCTGCTGCGGGTCACCGCAATCCGGCCCACCACGGGCAGCGCGGACCGCCTCCGACTGGTGTGGACCTACCACCACATCATTGTGGACGGCTGGTGCCTGTCCACGGTGCTCGGCGCGTTCAAGCGGCACCTGAGGAGTCTTGCCAACGGTCGGACGCCTGCTGAGGTCCGGGGACAGGCCGAGATCGAGAGCCTCCGGGTCCCGTCATACGCCTCCTATGTCGCGTGGCTGGCGCAACGCGATCAAAGCGAGTTGACCGAGTACTGGGGCGACCTGCTGTCCGGCTACGAGGGGCAGGGGCGGATCACGCCCGCGCAGGATCCCGACGGGACCGCCGGCGAGGTCGTGCGCCTCGGGCGGAACTCGACCGGCTCCTTGGCGGACCGCCTGATCAAAGTCTCGGGTCGTCGCGGCTCCACCCTGAGCACCATGGTGGAGGCGGCGTGGGGCCTCGTTCTCATGCGGGCCTCCAACGAGCGCGACGTTGTCTTCGGCAAGGTCGTCTCGGGGCGAGATGTCCCGATCGACGGCATTGACCGAACCGTCGGGATGTTCATCAACACCATTCCGGTGCGGGTTCGCGTCAACGATGAAACCACGGTTGACGGCCTCATCGCGTCACTTCGGGACCAGGCCATCGCTTCGAGCAAGCACGACTACGGCTCGCTCGCTGATGTGCAGCGCCTCGCCGGTCGGGACACCATCATCCACACCCTGTACGCCTTCGAGAACTATCTCGTCGACGATGAGGCCTTCCGCGGCGACGAAGGTCTCAGGCTGAGCATGGAGAGCAGCCGCGAGCAGACCAACTACGAACTTAACCTGACAGTCCAGCAGGTCGGTGAAGAACTCAGGTTCGTCGTCCTGTACGACCCCGGTTGCTACGCCGCCGCCGAGGTCTCGCGCATCCTGGACCGGGTGCTGACAGTGCTCGATCAGCTCGCCAAGGATGAACAACAACGCGTCGATGACCTGCGTAGCCTGTTGCAGGGCGAGGAACAGAAGGTCGTCGAGGCCTTCAACGGGCGCTCGGTCGAGTACCCGCGCGAACTCAGTGCGGTTGACGTGTTCACCGGCATCGTCGACGAGTATCCGGAGCGTCCCGCCCTCATGTGGGGCGACCAGAATCTCACCTATCGGGAGTTCGAAGCCCGCTGCCTCAGCGTCGCCGCATCGCTTCGCGCGGCCGGGGTGTGCGTCGGCAGCGCAGTCGGGATCCTGTGCGAGCGTGGCCCTGAAGCCATTGTCGCCCTCATGGGCACGCTGCTCGCGGGCGCCTGTTACGTGCCGTTCGATGTCGAGCACCCGGCTGAGCGGATCCGGCACATGGCCCACGACATCAATGCCCGGGCGATGCTGATCCAGGGCAGACGGGCGGCCTCCGCCTGCGCGCGTGAGGGGACGCTGCCGCAGGGGTGCGCTGTCATCGACGTTGCCGAAGCGCTCACACCAGGAAGCCCCGCCGTCGGCCGAGAGATCATGGATGGGCACCGGCCGGGTTCCGGTCACCTCGCCTACATCATCTACACTTCCGGAACCACCGGAGTGCCCAAGGGCGTCATGCTCGGGCACCGCGGACTGGTGAACTTCATCTACTACCTCAGGACCTTGTACGAGCAGAACGTCAATGACCGTGTCCTGCAGTTCGCCAACCTGACCTTCGACGCCTCCGTGTGGGAACTGGCCCTCTCGTTGTTCAGCGGTGGCACCCTCGTCCTCATCGACAAGGAGACGGTCTTCGATGTCGGTAAACTCGAGGTGGAATGCCGTGACAAGTGCGTGACTCTCGCATTGCTGCCGCCGCAATACCTCCTCCAGACAAACGGGCTCAGTCTCAGAGTATTGACCACCGGTGGATCTGCCGCCAATGCCCAGGTTCTGCACAAGGCAGCGTCCTCTTCCAGTCGGTATGTCAATGCCTATGGCCCTACTGAGAACACCGTCATGGCCACTGCTTGGGATGCGTCTGGGGTTGTGTTGCGTGATGGTGCGCGGGTGCCGATTGGGCGGCCGACGCCGAATTCGCAGGTGCATATTGTGTCGGGGATGCGGTTGTGTGGTGTGGGTGAGTTTGGTGAGTTGTGTATTGCTGGTGAGGGGTTGGCTCTGGGGTATGTGAATCGGCCGGAGTTGACGGCGGCGAAGTTTGTGTCGAATCCGTTTGGTCCGGGTCGGTTGTATCGGTCGGGGGATTTGGCGCGTTGGTTGCCGGATGGGAACATTGAGTTTGCGGGTCGGATTGATGATCAGGTGAAGATCAGGGGGTTCCGGATCGAGCTTGGGGAGGTCGAGAACGCCCTGCGTAGTGTGCCGGAAGTCCGGGACGCGGTGGTCGCCACCCATGACGGTCCCGATGGGCTCGCACTGGTCGGCTACGTAGTCGCCGACACCCCCGTCGACGCCGCTCGTCTGCGAACCGAGCTCGCTGCACGCGTACCCGGCTACATGGTGCCAGCTCATCTCGTGCAGATCTCCCAGATCCCGCTCAACCGCAGCGGAAAGCCGGACAAGCGGGCCCTGCCCCCCGTTGTCGTGACGGAGGCCGCGCCAATGGAGTCGCCGCGCTCCTCGCTCGAGGACTTCGTCGCTGGTGTGTGGTGCCGGGTCCTCGGTCGAGCGAGTGTGGGCGTCAAGGACAACTTCTTCGAGATAGGCGGTAACTCCTTGTCCTTGATGAAGGTGTTCAACAAGATCAATCAGCGCTACCCCGATGAGATCACGATGGGGGACCTGTTCGCCTGGGCCACGGTCAGCGATATTGCCTCCGGCATTGAACGTCGCAGGAACCGCGCCTTGACCATCAATCGGTACCCGCTCGAATCGCTGGGTGGGTCGGTTGGGGGCGACCATCGGCTGCCGAAGGGCGCGAGCCATACGGGCCGCCGCCTGTTGCGGACTTCGCCAGAGGTATTCGGCGGGTACGCCGGGCTTGCCTACTGGATGGCCATGGCATCACTCAGTTCCATGCCGCCGTGTCAGTTGCTCATTGAGGATGCCGATGGCCTCGTCTCCGTCGAGGTCGGTGATGATGGCGCGGAGGAGGTCATGACCGCTGTACGACGGGCCTGTGGGGCCCGCAGCCGGGTGCCCGAGCATTGCCGGGTGCGTCTGTCTGGTGAGGGCACCTCGTCGGTGCTTCGTCTACCTGGCGGGCTGGACAAGGCATTGCCGGCGTTGGTGGTCGGAGAGATCGATTGGTGCCTGGAGATTGCCGACATCGGGGACTCCTTGACACTCCGGGTCACGGGCTGCTCCCAGTGGGCTCCGCACGGCACCCTCGGAGTGTTGGTCACACGCACGGCCAAGGTTCTGGACCGGTTGCTGAGTGATCACGTGAGCTCGTGACCGGGCGGCGACGGGGTCCCGAGAGCCGGATGATCGCTTGGATGCCTGGTATCGCTTTGCGCCTGGCGGACGAGGATCCGACCCTCGGCCTCAGCGACGGTAGTGGCCTGGTGCACGGGCCACAGGCTGCAGGTGAGCTCATCCAAGCCCGGTGGTTACCTGGCGGCGATTCACGCCCAGTCTGACTTGACGGCGGTGAGCAAGCTGGGGGAGGTTTATTCAGAGACGCCTCGAGGACTGGAGTGCTACACGTTTCGTGGGAAGTGACGAAAAACAGGTTTAATCGAACACGTGAGGCATAGGTCTGTATTGTGCCGGCGTCGAAGGTTCAGTGAGGAGTTCGAGCGATAGGTCGTGTCGGGCGGTCGTTGAGAAACCCCGCGCGATCAGTGAGGTGGCGAAGTCCTACAGTTCTGGTTGCGCAAACCGTGAGGATGCTGGTTGAACAAATGGAGGAAAGAGCATCCCAACCCGGGAATGGGGAGCAACATCTGAACAGGTCACAGAGGAGCGAACACCTGAAAACCGCGTTGCGTGAGGTCCGGACTGGGGGTTGATTCCAGAGTGGCTGCTTGACGTCAACGTTGTTGTTCATCAGGTGCCCAGCTGTTGGATGCCTGATGAACAACAACGTTGTTCTCGTCGTTCGTGTGGTTGGTCTTGTGGACTGTGTTTCTCCGGTGGCGCCCCGATCTGTTGGCAACTCCGACGTGTCACGTGGGCGGCTGGAACTGGGCCAACGATAACGGGGCGCTAAACGCGGTCTCGGTCCTTCGATCCAACTGCGGCGTGCGGTGCCGCTGTCAGGGCTGTGAGTCGTTCCGTGGATGAGTCGCGTGGCATCCCTCGACTGTGAGGAACGGAACGAGTACGGTGCGGTCCTGCTGAACTGGGGCTCAGCCCCAAGTCCACCAATTCCAGGGGAAGGACGTATCGGTGGGGGTGTTGGTCGTGACGATGGTCATGAACATTGTGCATCTTCCTTTCTCGGGTCCTGAGGTTGCCTTCCGGCTGATCTCTTGGAATCGATTCAAGATGCTGACGTAGCGTCAAAGTCAAGCCCCTGGTGTGACATGGCGTCACTTTGCAGCTTGGGAGGGGTCAGGACTCTCGTCGTCTGACGACCGCAGGCGCTTCCGAGCGCCTGTGATCACAGTGAGCTGGGCCTCGTTGTAGGTGAATTCCTCCATGGCGGAGGCGAGGGCAAGCGTCTTCTCGCTCGTGGGGGCGAAGCGAGCACAGATCGGGCCAAGGACCCTGACGTAGTCATCGACTAGCACAGCGATCTCTTCTGGTGAGGCGTCTGGCTCAAGGGATTCCAGCCGTGCATCCAGCTCCCGGAGCTCTCGGAACCCCGGGTCGTCATGTTTCTCGATGAAAGCTCGGGTTAGCGTCTCGTACTTGAGTCGATCATGATCGTCGGCGAACGCCGCGAGTAGTTCGATTTCAAGTTTCAACCGGTCCTCGACGTTGAGTTCGGACTGCGCGTCTGCCCAGGCGCGCTCCAGATCAGCGAACTCGATAGCAACGTCGAGTGGGGCCTGGACGTTCTGGATCTCCTCGATCTTGTTCCGCTTTTCCTGGAGTTCGTCGATCTGCTGGGTGAGGAGCTGCCGTTGCGCATCCAGGGCAGCTACAGCTTCAGGGCTCGTTGGGTCATCCATGATTTGACGCACGTGCCGAAGGTCGAACCCGAGCCCCGTCAACCGCTTGATCCGGATCAGGTCGATGATGTCCATGACATTGAACAGGCGGTAATTCCCGGAGGTCCGCTCCGCCTTGGGCAGGAGGCCGATGCTCTCGTAGTAGCGCAGGGTGCGTGTGGTGAGCCCAACCATGCGAGCCGCGTCCTTGATCGAAAAGTCCATCCGCGAGTTCCCTTTCCCATCGTGCCGGCTAGTCGAGAGTTTACAGTCGGAAGGTGGCCTCACTAGATTGACCTTGACGTAGCGTCACGGTGGATGCTGTCGGCATGTCCATCAACGACCTGAGCAACAAGAAGTCGCCCGGTGGTTTGCCTCCGAACCGGTCTGGGGAGCAGGTCGCCTTGACGGGGCTCACGTGGAGTACGCAGGCGATCAGTGAGCTGGTGGGTATCACGGTCCGTACCTTGAGGTACTACCACCAGATCGGTCTGCTCCCAGAGCCCGAACGGACAACGAGGGGGCTCGTGTACGACGAGACCCACCTGCTCACCCTGCTGCGCATCAAGCGTTTCTCGATGATGTCGCTCACCCTCGACGAGATCGCCGACATCATCCACACGCCGGCCAGCCCTCGCGCCCGTCGCATCCTCTTGGACCTGGATCAGGCCTTGGCGGACCGGGTGGCGGAAATCGAGAGTCAGCGCCGCGTGATCGACGAATGTCTGCGGGACAACACCCCTGTCGACATCCTTCCCAGGTTCGCGCGGCACCTCGCCGCGCTGCGGAGATTGGGGAGCTACGACACCTCAGCTGCCGACAAGGCACTGGAGGAGTTGGCGTCCGGATACGGCAGCGAAGAAGTCGAGCGGGTGGTCGACGAGGTGATCCAGGACCCGGTGATTTCCCGGCTGTCCGTACTTGAGGAACGACTGCGTCGGCTCAACGAAGACTCGGGAGAGCCGGAACTGGATGACTTGGCGAAAGATTATGGGCGGCTACTCGTTGATCTCTACACCGTCAACCCTCAAGCGGGTCTGGAGTCAGTTTCTGGACGTGACCTGGTCGAGGCCATCGGGCTGGCCGAGTCTGCTGCGAACGAGCGAGAACGAGAGGTCCTGAAGCGAGCCCTCACGGTCCTGGCGGCACATGTCGACGGTGCCGGCTACAGCTCCTTTAAAACAAAACCTGACGCCCGGGAGGGCTGTAGAAAATATCCAAAATATTGAGGCTTGTTCGCGGATGCCCCATATTTGCCTCTGAAAAAGCATGTCGCTTCACGGGCGCCGATTCTTGAACAAGCCCCACGTGCTCCAGTCCGTCGGCTAGCTGGTCGAGCGAGGCGAGGTCCCGGCAGATCCGCTGTGGTCGCGCGGGTCCCGGAACGGGAATACCGGCAATCGGTGGATGCGGAGCGGAGAGCGTCAGGATCTGGGTTGAGGAGCCCCAGCCTTCCTAGGTCTGCTGGGCGAGCCAGGCCTCACGGTCGCGTTGCTCCCTGGGGCCGAAGTGGAGCAGCCCGGCCAGGACCGCAACGATGAAGACCGCCAGCATCGCGAAGAACAGCGGCCACACGCCAGTGAGGTAGATGATCGGGATGGCCAGCGCGGTGACGAGACCACCGCCGAAGAAGGGTTCGAAGACGAGCTGTTTGTAGCCGAAGGCCTCGAAGGCGGGGGAGGTTGCGTCGGGGTCGGTGATGCGCATGAGAATGACGCCGGTGGCGGTGACGCCCATGGACTGGCCGAGGTCGCCGATGCCACGTTCGAACCAGAAGCGGCCGATGACGCGCGGCGTCAGCCACAGGAACAGGACCAGGTTGATGAGGATGCCGCCCGCCGAAAGGACGAGGAACGCCCCGAGGTTCTCGCCGACGGCCTTGATCGAGACGGTGGCGATGGCTGAGATGACGAGGAAGTCGAGAGCCCAGCCCTGGATGCGGAGCATCATCTGCGGGTCGATGACGTGGGAGGTGCCAAGCGCCCTCGCGATCAGCTGGAGGATGACACCGCCGATCAGCGCCATGGGGAACAGGGGCACGTACGCGAAAATCTCCAGGGGGGTGTTATCACCGATCATGATGGAGGCGTAGGTCGCGCGTTCGACCCAGCGGAGGCCTTCGAGGATGACCCAACCGATGAGGATCGCCAACGCCATGATTGCGATGTGCAGGGACAGGGGCTCAACGGACGCGGGGCGGCTGGTCATCTTCCCGGCGGAGTAGTACTCGTCCTTGCGGAACAGCCCGCGCTGTTCGTCGATCGAGAGTTGGACATTGTCCTTGAGGATCTCGGTCTTGCCGTTGCGCACGCCCCAGTTGATGAGCGCAATACCGACGATGATGCCGCCGACCAGGCCGACGGTCGCGACGCCAACCGCCAGGTCCGCCCCCTCGCTGAATCCGAGCCTGGTCATCACGTCACGCATGCCGGCGGCGGTGCCGTGGCCGCCCTCGAAGCCGATCTCGATCAACCCTCCGGTCATCGGCGACGACCCGAAGAACGGCACGAGAATCAGAGCCGCCAGCAGCAGACCGACGACGTACTGCGAAGACGCGAACGCAGTCCCCAGCGCCAGCTGCGGGCCTACCAGTTTGGCGGCCTGTTTCGGGCTGGGCAGGTTCTGGCCGAGGAACATCGTCGCGAACACGACGCTGATCAGCAGGCCGGGCAGCGCGGACCAGGTGGTGACCATGGCCTCCGTGAGCAGGCCCGTTTCGCCCCAGGGCCCGGGGATGCGTCCCAGAACTTGCGGGCCGAGCGCCAGCAGGATGAGTCCACCAACGATGGAGCTCGGCAGGAACAGCCGCTGCACCCAGCGGACCTTGACGCGAATCAACTTCCCGACCAGCAGGCCCACGCTGAGTATCAGCAGGGAGAAACCGATTGCCTGGGGGTTCATGTCATCACCTCGCAGTTCGTGGAGTACCGGTCCCCCTAGCCTGCCTTGTCCGAGCAACACTTGGCGAGCGGTCCGCGATGAAAAACCCTTGAAGTGACCAACAGGCCGACTTGGTTCGAACCCGCGCCATCACAGGACCGGGAGCTCCAAACCACCATTGCATTCCAAGGTTTTGCTGACCCGCCGATACCCGTGGGTTTGTTTGGGGTCGTTGGAGAAATATGTCACAACAATGGCGAGTTCTTCATGGTGTTTCCGGGTTTCTGGCATGCCCCTGGTCCGCAAACACCAAAACTGGGTCCAGCCGGGTCAAACGGGTTTCACAGGCCCGCGTCGCGGATGATCATGGCCGCAGAGACCCGGTTGTCGACGCCCAGTTTTACGAACATGCTTGTCAGATGGGATTTGACCGAGGCGAGGCTCAGGTGCAGGCGGGTGCCGATCTGATTGTTCGTCAACCCCTTGGTCATCAGGACCGCGACCTCGCGTTCGCGTTCGGTCAGGGCGGCGACCAGGGACCGGGCCGACGGGTCCCCCGCCACCGGTGCGTCGGTGGCGACGGTGATGAGGGTGCGGGTCACGTCGGGGGCCAGGACGTTCTCGCCCGCCACCACCCGCTGGATGGCCTCGACCAGGCGGGCCGGGTCGGCGTCCTTGAGCAGGAAAGCGTCCGCGCCGAGCTTCAGGGCCCGCACCACGTAGTCGTCGGTGTTGAAGGTGGTCAGCACGATGACCCGCGGCCGCGTCTGCCAGCCGCGCAGCTCCTCCAGGGTCGCGAGCCCGTCGAGGCCCGGCATCCGCACGTCCAGCAGCACGACGTCGACGGGCCGGTCGCGCAGTTTCGTGAGCGCCTCGGCGCCGTCGCCCGCCTGCCAGGCGACATCGATACCTTCCTCCCCCTTGAGGATGAAGTTCAATCCGGTGCGGACCATCGGGTCGTCATCGACCAGGGCGACGGTGATCATGCTGTTCCTTCGGGAGCGTAGGGGAGTGTTGCCTCCAGTATGAATTCTCCCCCCTGGATGCCGTGGGAGAGGTCACCGCCGAGAAGATCGATGCGTTCGGCGATGCCGACGAGCCCGAGCCCCGAGCCCGACCGGTCGGGCTGTGCGAGGTCCGCCAGGCGATTCCTCACGACCACCCGGAGACGGCCGGCGGTGGTTTTCAGCGACAGGGTCACCGGCGCCCCGGGGGCGTGCTTGCGGGCGTTGGTGAGACCCTCCTGGACGATCCGGTAGGCATGGCGGGACACCCGGTCGGGCACCTCCGCCGGGTCCCCGTCCAACTCCACCGCCACCTGCTGCCCGGCCGAGCGGGCATCCGCCAGCAGGGCGTCGAGCCCCGAGAGGGTCGGCTGGGGTGGTTCGGGCGGCGCCGCGTTGCCGCGCAGCCGGGCCAGCATGGTGCGCAACTCGTCAAGGGAGAACTGTGCGTTGGTCTGGATCGCCCGGGCCAGGTCGCCCGCCTCGCCCTGCTCGGAGCGCATGTGGTGAGCCAGCGCGCCCGCGTGCAGGGCAATGAGGGAGATCCGGTGGGCGACGACGTCGTGCATCTCGCGGGCGATCCGTTCGCGCTCGAGGAGCCTGGCCTCGTTGAGCTGCGCCTCCCAAGCATCCTGCCGGGCCGCCTGCGCCGCTGCCCGCTGCTGGTTGGCGTCGGTGGTGCTGCGGCCGAGCAGCCCGACGAGCAGTGCGATGACCACCCCGGTGGCGGAGATGAGCACCTCTACCCGGACCGCGGAGTCGCCCGGGGCCTCGCGCAGCATGAGGACAGACTTGGCCGCGATGAGAGTGCAGGCCACGGCGATCGCGTCGATCCCCCTGCGGTGCCGGGCGATGTGGGCCTGCGCGGCCATCGCAGGGCCGAACACCGCGGGAGACAGCAGCCACAGCCCGGCCAGGGAGACCGCGACCGGTATCGGGGCGCGACGCAACCACACCAGCAGCAGCATCGCGACCAGCCCCGGGCCCAGGAGCATCGCGGCCGGTCCGGGATCCAGGTGGCGCGACGGGTTGATCAGGGGGATCACCAACGGCGGGCAGTAGTACAGGAAACCGAGCGCGGCCACCACCCAGGCCACCGGGCCGATACCGGGGCGTGCCGTGTCGGTGGAATCACTCATGCGATCAGCCTTTCACGCCCGGCCATCCGCCGTCCCCAGCCGATGGGCCAGGGTGTCTCAGCCGATGGGCCAGCGCGACCACCGGCCGGACGGAACCGGATCACCGGCCGGTTGCCCGATGTGGGATCCCGGGTGGCTCCGGTGGAGTTGATGCCATGCTCGAACTGACTCATGTGACCAAACGTTTCGGATCCATCCTCGCCCTCGACGACGTGACCTTCACCGTCCCCTCCGGCCAGATCGTCGGTTTCCTCGGCCCGAACGGGGCCGGCAAGTCCACCTGCCTGGGCATCCTGACCGGGCTGGTGACCCCGGACGAGGGAGGCGCCACCGTGGGCGGCGTGCGCTACGCCGACCTGCCCAACCCGGCCGCGACCGTCGGGTCGCTGCTGAGCACAGAGGGATTCCACCCGGGACGCAGCGGCCTGGAGACCCTGCGGATGGCGGCGCTCACCCTGGGGTTGCCGCGGCAGCGGGTGGGGGAGGTGCTGGCCGAGGTCGGCCTGTCGTCCGCGGAGGCCCGGCGTCGCGTCGGTGCCTACTCGCTGGGTATGAGGCAGCGACTCGGGGTGGCCCAGGCGCTGCTCGGCGACCCGCAGGCGTTGATCCTGGACGAACCGGCCAACGGCCTCGACCCGCAGGGCCAGCGTTGGCTCTCCGACCTGCTCCGGAGCCGCGCCGCCCGCGGCTGCGCGGTGCTGCTGAGCAGCCACCAGCTCCACGAGGTCTCGCGCCTGGCCCATCGCGTCGTGATGATCGGCGGCGGGCGTCTGCTCGCCGACCACACCACCGGTGACGGCACCGACCTCGAGGAGCAGTACTTCACCCTGACCTCCGGCACCGACCGCGCCGCCTGATCCCCTCCCCGCCACCATCCCGATACTCGCCCGAAAGGCATCGCCATGACACTGACCAGTTCCCCCGAACTCACCGCCGCAACCCGCACCCCGTCCCCCCTGACGCTGACCCGCACCATCGCCGTCGAGGCCCGCAAGGTGACCAACACGGTCTCCGGCAAGGTGTTGCTGCCCCTCGGGGCGGTGCTGATGGCGGTTTTCGGCCTCGGCCGTGCATTCATCCAGGACGCTGACACCACCTTCGGATACATCGCCAGCATCGCCTGCATCCCGGGGTCGTGGATCATCATGGCGATGGCGGTTCTGCTCATCAGCGGCGAATTCACCCGGCGGGAGGCCGCCATCACGTTCACCCTCGACCCGCGCCGCGGCCGGGTGCTGGCCGCGAAGGCCGCCGTGGCCGTGGGGTTGGCGCTCGCCGCTGCCTGCTGGGCGCTGATCGTCGCCGGAGTTGCGTACCTGCTCGCTCCCGCCCTCGCCGGTGTCACGCTTCCCCCCGACCTCGAACCGGGTCGCATCGCCGTGGTGTTCGGGGGGCTCGTCTTCACGGCCCTGACGGGGCTGGCCCTCGGGCTGCTCACCCGCAACGCCGTGGCGCCGATCGTCGTGATGCTGGTGTGGCCCACCTTCTCGTTGCTGGTCGCGCGGTCCTCGGAGGTCGCGCAGAAGATCATCGCCTGGGTCGACATCGAGCCGGTGGCCGCGCTGTTCCATTCCTCCGCCCAGGCGTGGGCCCAGCTCGGCACCTCGGTGCTGGCCTGGATCGTCCTGCCCGGCGTGATCGGCGCCTGGCGGCTGTTCCGCGGGGACCTGTGACCCCTCACTCAGCTGATCCCGGTCCCGGACGCCCTGCGTCCGGGACCGCCGTCATGCCAGGTGCAGTTCCCGGTCGCAGGCCGCGACGACGGCCGGGTCGTGGCTGATGACCAGCACCGCCCGCCCCTCGCAGGCACGCCACACGTCATCCATCAGGGCCTCGGCGGTGGCCTGGTCGAGGTGCTCGGTGGGTTCGTCGAGGATCCACAGATCGCGGTCGGCCACCAGCAGCCTCGCCAGGGCCAGGCGGCGGCGTTCCCCGCCGGAGAGGGTGCCGCCGTCCTCACCGACGAGCCGGCCGGGATCCAGCGGCAGGCCGGCGCGGTGCAGGGCGTCGCGGACCTGCTCGTCGGTGGCGTCCTTGTTGCCGATCCGCACGTTCTCGGCGATGGAGGTGGTGAAGATGTGGGCGTCCTGGGCCAGGTATCCGACCCGGCCGCCCCGCCGCACCGTGCCCGCGCGAGGCGGGATCAGCCCCATGGCGGTCACCGCAAGGGTGGTTTTGCCGATGCCGGAGGCGCCGGTGCAGGCCACCTTCTCCCCGGGGTTCACCACCAGGTCGAGGCCGTTTCGGAGCGCCGGGGCGCCGGGCCAGCCGATGGCCACGCCGTCGAGTTCCAGTCCGGGACCGGCCTGCCCGTCCGGGACGACGTCGCCGGTGCCGACCGGGTCGGCGTCGAGAATCTCCCGGACGCGGGCCAGGGAGGAGCGGGTGCGGGTCCACGTCTGGGCGGCCGCCACGAAAGTCGCCAGCACCTCGTGCAGGGCCAGCGGCACCAGCGCCAGGACCGCCAGGAAGGTGGGATGCATGGCCCCGGAAGCGACGGCGGGCCCGCCGATCGCCAGCCCCGCGACCACGGCACCTCCTGCGGCGAGCACCTGCACCGCGGTGGCCACGCCCCGCACCCACGCGCTGCGCGCCTCCTGCCGTTTCAGCCGGTCGTCGACCTCCAGCAGCCTCGCCAGGGAGGCGTGTTCGGCGCCGTAGGCGACCAGGTCGGGGGCGGTGCGGGCCACCTCGCGGACGGCGTCGGCGAGTTCCCCGCGGGTCGGGGCGGCGTCGTGGTCGGCGGCCAGGGTGGCGCGCTGCGCGAACAGCGGCACCACGACCCCGGCCAGCAGGGTGGTGGCGAACAACGCCACCCCCGCCCACGGCGAGACGACCGCGATCCCAACCGAAGCGCCGGTGATCACCAGCAGGCCCGATGCAACGGGAATCAGCACCCTGACCACGACGTCGGTGACGGCCTCGGTGTCGGCGACCACCCGGGTCAGCAGGTCGCCGCGGCGGGCGCCGATCAGGGTGGTGCGGGCCAGCGAGTCGTAGGTGCGCATCCGCAGCACCGACTGCATCCGCAACGCGACGTCGTGCCCGACCAGACGCTCCACGTAACGAAACACCCCACGCGAGATCGCGAAGGTCCGCACCCCCACGGCCGGGGCCTGGAGGTACAGCACGGGGGGCAGCAGGGCCGCGAAACTGATCAGCCACGCGGAGATCCCCATCAGCGCCACCGACGACGCCGACGCCGCGACGGCCAGCAGCACCGCCAGCCCCAGGCGCAGCCGACCCAGCGGGATGGCGCGGATCAGATCCGTGAGCAGCCCCCTCACAGCGTCACCACCTCGTCGGCGGCCGCCAGCACGGCGCTGCGGTGGCTGACCACCAGCGCACCGGCCCCCGAGTCGCGCACGGCGCGGATCACGGCCGCCTCGGCGTCCGCGTCGAGTCCCGCGGTGGGTTCGTCGAGGATCAGCAGCCGTGCCCCGCCGTGTCGGATCCGGATCAACGCCCGGGCCAGCGCCACCCGTCGCCGTTCCCCGGCCGACAGGCCCTCGCCGTCGTCGCCGACGGGTTTGCCGAGGGGAAAATCGGCCCCGGCGTCACGCAGGGCGGCCAAGAGTTCCGCATCCGGGACGCCGGGATGCCCCAGGGCGACGTTGTCGCCGACGGTGCCGGTCACCATGCCGGGATTCTGCCCGACCCAGGCGGTGCGGGCCCGCCACCGCGTGACGTCGAGGCCGGTCAGGTCGGTTCCGTCGATCAGGACCCGGCCGGATTCGGGGCGTTGGAAACCCATCACCAGGCCCAGGGCCGTGGATTTCCCGCCTCCCGAGGCCCCGGTGAGGGCCACCACGCGGCCCTCCGGCACGTCGAGGGACAAGCCGGTGACGGCGGGGGTGGTGGTTCCCGGCCAGGTGAAGGTGACCTTGTCGAGGGTCAGCCGCGACCCCTCGGGAAGGCCACCGCCGCCGGGTTCGTCTCCCAGCTCGATCAGGTCGAGTGCGGCGTTCGCGGCGGCCACGCCGTCGGCGGAGTCGTGGAAGTGAACCCCCACCTGCCGCACCGGCAGGAAGGCCTCGGGTGCGAGGATCAGCACGAACAGGGCGGTCTCGAAGGGCATTTCGCCTCCGGCGAGCCGGAATCCCACGGTCACCGCCACGAGCGCCACCGACAGCGACGCCAGCAGCTCCAGTGCGAACGAGGACAGGAAAGCGGTGTAGAGGACCTTGATGGTCTGGCCGCGGAACCGTTCCTCCGTGATTTCCAGGCCCCTGCGCTGGGCCCGGGCGCGTGCGAAGGCCTGGAGGGTCGGCAGGCCTTGGATGAGGTCGGCGAAGTGGTTGGCCAGTGCGTCGGCGCGCGTGAAGGCGCGGCGGGTCGCGGCCTGCGTGGTCCAGCCGATCAGGGCCATGAAGATGGGCACCAGCGGCAGCGTGAACGCGACGATGAGGGCGCTCGGCCAGTCGGCCAGCAGCAGCACCCCACCGACCAGGAAGGGCACGCTCGCCGCCAGGCCGAGCTGCGGCAGATATTTGGAGAAGTAGCCGTCCAGCGCGTCGAGGCCGGTGGTGGTGACCTTCGTCAGTGTCGTGGATGAGGCCACCGGACGGATCAGGTGCGCGGCGAGCACGTCGCGCCGCAGCCGCGACTTCACGGCCGCCGCGGAGCGGTGCGCCAGCACCGAGTTGACCCAGGCCAGCAGACCGCGCGCCGCGAAGATGGCGAGCAACAGCACCAGGGTGGGCAGCCAGTCGCCGGGCAGCGCCCGGTAGGTGAGGACGATCGCGACGGCGCGCGCCAGCAACCACGCCTGGGCGATCACCAGCCCCGCGGTCAGGATGCCGACGAGAACCGAGGCGATCAGGTAGTTCCTGGTCGCCCCGGCGCGTTTCAGGAGTCTGGGCTCCACGGGTCCGGGCATGCGGACAAGGATAGGGGCGGGCGGGGGATCAGTAGACGATCTTGTCCGGGATGTTCTTGGTGCTGATGCGCTTGCTGAACACCCAGTAGCTCCACGCCTGGTAGGCCAGCACGATGGGAATGAAGATCACGGCCGCCCAGGTCATGATCGTCAGGGTCGTCTCGGAGCTGGCGGCGGTGACGATGTTGAGTCGGGCCGCCACCGGCTGTGAGACGTCCTGAGCGAACCCCAGATTGCCGTACATCCGCAAGAACAGTCCCGCGACCATCGTGAGGATGGACAGGCCACCCAGCACGAAACCCCAGCCCTCCCGTTCCCGGTGGACGGTCATGAACACCGACGCGGCCAGCGTGACCACGGCGACCACGGCCGTGACCCACCCGAGCGCGGCGAAGTTCCCGAACTCGGAAGTTGCGGGCCAGAACGCGTGCTGGCAGACCACGAAGACCGCCAGCAGCCCGACGACCGGCCAACCCCAGGTGCGCACGAACCCGCGGGCGCGGTCGTGGATCTCGCCGCGCGACTTCAACGCCAGGAAGGTGGCGCCGTGCACCAGGAACAGGGCTACGAACAGCACACCGCCCAGCAGCGCGAACGGACCGAACAACCCGAAGAAGCTGCCGTTCCACAGCTTGCCGTCGTTGGCCAGGCCGATCGCGAAGTTCGCGAACCCGACGCCCAGCACCAAGGCCGCCGTCAGCGACCCGTAGGTGGCGAAGACATCGAACATGTTGCGCCATTTGGCGTCGGGATGCTTGGAGCGGTACTCGAACGCCACCCCGCGCAGGATCAGCCCCACCAGCACCAGCAGCAGCGGCAGATAGAGCCCGGAGAACAAGGTGGCGTACCAGCCGGGGAAGGCCGCGAAGGTGGCGCCGCCCGCGGTCAGCAGCCACACCTCGTTGCCGTCCCAGGTGGGGCCGATGGTGTTGACCATCACGCGGCGTTCCTTGTCGTTTCGACCGAGCACGGGAAGGAGCATGGCGACGCCGAAGTCGAAGCCCTCCAGGAAGAAGAAGCCGATCCACAAAACGGCGATCAGCAGGAACCAGACGACGTTCAGCGCCGGGACGGTGGTTTCAAGCAGAGGCATGTCAACTCTCCAGCTCAGTACGCGAAGGACATGGGGGCGTCGGGATCGTCGGAGACCTTCGGTTCGGTCACCTCGGGCAGACCCTTGGCCGTGTAGTGGAGGAACAGGCCGACCTCGATCACCGCCAGCAGGCCGTACAGCAGCGTGTAGACGATCAGGGAGAACAACACGTCGCCCGCGCTCGCGGTGGGGGAGACGCCGGCCTCGGTGGGCATGACGCCCGCCACCAGCCAGGGTTGGCGTCCCATCTCGGTGAAGATCCAGCCGAACGAGATCCCGAACAGCGGCAGCAGCGGCATCGCGGCCATCAGCGTCGTCCACAACTTCGACGGCTTGGGGGCGCGGCCCTTGCGGATCACCCACAGCAGGTAGATCCCGATCAGCAGGCCGAGACCACCGAAGACCATCATCATGCGGAACGACCAGTAGGTGGCGTTCACGTCCGGGATCGGGTTGAGTCCGCCGTATTTCCCGGCGAGCTGCTCGGCGTACTGGGACTGGAGTTTCGTCTGCGACCCGTCCTGCAGCGAGTAGCCGTTCTGGGCGTACTGCTCGCGGATGGTGTCGATGCCCTTGATCTGCGGCACCCCCGCGATGATCGACAGGACCGCCGGGACCTTGACGTCGACGACGGTGCCGGTCTGGTCGGCGTTGGGCAGGGTCAGCAGCGAGAAGTCGCCGGTGTCCTCGAAGGCCCCCTCGGCGGCGGCGATCTTCGACGGTTGGAGCTGCGTGATGGCCTTGGCCTGCGCGTCACCGGTGTAGAAGGTGAGGGCGGAACCGGCGATCAGGACCCAGGCGCCGAACTTCGTCGCCCACCGGTAGGTGGCCGCGTCCTCCTCGGAAACCTCCGGCTTGGCCAGGTGCCAGGCGGAGATGCCCGCGATCAACCCGCCCGCGACCATGTAGGAGGCGAAGATGACGTGCGGCAGCGCGGACAGCAGCAGCGGGTTGGTCAGGACCTCCAGGAACCCGCTCACGCCGTCGAGCTCGGCGCGTCCCAGCTCGGAGTTGAACTTGGTGCCCACCGGGTTCTGCATCCAGGAGTTCGCGGCCAGGATGAACACCGACGACAGCATGGTGCCGATGGCCGCGGCGTAGATGCAGGCCAGGTGGATCTTCTTCGGCAGCTTGTCCCAGCCGAAGATCCACAACCCCAGGAAGGTGGACTCGAGGAAGAAGGCGATCAGGGCCTCCAGGGCCAGGGGCGCACCGAAGACGTCGCCGACGAAGCGGGAGTACTCCGACCAGTTCATCCCGAACTGGAACTCCTGGACGATGCCCGTCACCACCCCCAGGGCGAAGTTGATCAGGAACAGCTTCCCGAAGAACTTCGTCAGCCGTAGGTACCGCTCCTTGCCGGTGCGCACCCAGATCGTCTGAAGCACCGCCACGAGCATCGACATCGCGATCGTGATCGGTACGAAAAGAAAGTGGTAGACGGTGGTGATTCCAAATTGCCACCGTGCTATTGCGACGGGGTCCATGGCCGGAACCTACTACCCCGTAATGACATTTTCAACATGCGGACAAGATGTCCCGACGGCTTTGCCGAGAAAATTGACCGGGGTGGTTGCGGGAGGCGTCGTGAAGAGCCCGGCTGCGGCCCGTAGAATGCCCCCATGATGGCCCGGGGTGAGCTGGAGCGGCAGGTGATGGTGCTGCTGTGGCGGTCCACTGGGCCGCTCACCGTCGCTGATGTCCAGGAGCTGTTGGTCCGCGACCGGGACCTGGCGTACACCACCGTCATGACGGTGCTGGACCGGCTCGCGAAGAAAGGCCTTGCCAGGCGGGAAAGACGCGGCCGGGCCTGGTGCTACGAGCCCGCCGACCCGCAGTCGGTGGTGCTGGCCCGGGAGATGGCCGAGCTGCTCCGCGACGTCCCCGTCGAGGTTCGCGACGAGGCCCTGCGACTCCTGTCCGAGTCGCTGTCCCGGCCGTCCCCCACCCCCTGACCGGGCGCGCATTATGTCATTTGGAAAGATTTTGTAGCGTATACGGTACAAAATCTTTCACGATGTCGCACAAACTTTCATCGGGGCGTTCTTGACGTTCGTTAAGAACTACGAAACGTAGTAATCAAATACGACAATGCGTAGTAGAGATGACGGTGTTTTCCACAGGTGGGAGATGGCGTGGAGAATCGCGGATCCCGCCGCCCAAGATGAAGATGTGACCTCCAGAACCATCCTTCCCGACTCGCTCCGCCTCCGCGCGCGCACCCAGGGCGGGGTTCTCACGGCTGCCCAGCTCACCGCGGCCGGGGTGAGCCGCGCCGTCATCCGCGGCCTGACCGGCAGGGGGTGGGTGCACATCGCCCATGGCATCCTGTGCTTCAGGCGACCCACGTGGGAGTCGCTGCTGTGGTCCGGTCTGCTGCGTGGTGGTGCGGGCGCCGTCGCCGGATCCGAGGCCGCCACTCATCTCAACGGCATCACCCGCCGCGAACCCGGTCGTATCGTGATCTGGCTGCCGAGAACATCCCGGCGCGTTCGGTTCGCCTTCGAGGGATGGAGCATCGAGTACCGCGTGGGAGACCGTCCCGCGGTCGGGAAACCCCCACGGCTGCCGCCGGCCGCCAGCCTGGTCGACTACGCCCGCGACGCCACCGAGGACGAACTGATCCATGCCGTGGCCACCGGGATCTCCAGAGGGCTGCTGTCACCCGACGAGGTCGAACGGGCCTTCATGGAACCTGCACGCGTCAGGCACCGTGCCGCAGTGCTGCTTCTGACCTCCACAGCAGGGGAAGGGATCGAGAGCATCCTGGAATGGCGTTACCTCTGGCACGTCGAACGGGCACACCGGTTGCCCACCATGGTTCGTCAGGACCGGAGGCTGGCAGGGGCCCGGTTCGACGGCACCTACCCCGACCACGGGTTGGTGGTGGAACTAGACGGTCGGGAGTTCCATGACGCAGCGCAGGACCGGCTCCGGGACAACCGGACCGTGCTCAACCTCGGATGGACGACGTTGCGCTACGGCTGGTTCGACGTGCTGAACGAACCCTGCCGAGTGGCGAACGAGGTGGGGTTCGCTCTTCGGCAGCGGGGGTGGAAGGGGAGGGTGGCCACCTGCCCGAGATGTCGGGGGAGGCTGCCGCAACGGGTCAAACAGCCGCCCGGAGGGGTTGTGGAACTGCTCGAAGGACTACGGGGTCGCGCCCGGGTGGATGAGGCGGCTGCCGGTTGAGCCGAACCTCGCGAGCGTGAGCGAGCTGGTCGTTGTGTGTCCGGGGTGTTGTGGTCGGGTCTGGTTGCTGGGCGTGGGGTGGTTTCGACTCGGGGTGCTCGTTCCTCGCGCCCCGGCTCAACCGGCTTCAAAGGGCGGGTTCGACCCGGTCGTCGGCTTTGCTCACGGCAGATGTGTGACAGACAAGTTCTGTCCCCCGTTTGGCGGCTCGGGGGTGTTCCAACTCCATTGGAGAACCTTCCGGCATTAGGCTGAAGAGAAATCTGACGACGGGAGAAGTGATGTCGCTTCCTTTGGGTCCTTGGCGGCTTACATACACGCCCGGCCAGTGGCTGGTGCTGGCGGGGCCACGTCTGGTAGCGGTGATGCAGCCTGCGCCGCCGAAGATGTCGATGCTCGTGAACCAGTTGTGGACCGACATGCAGGGCGCCGGTTCGCTGGCCGCGCTGCTCGACGTGTTGCGCGGCTATTCCTTGGACCAGATGCCGGACTTCGCGGCGTTCGTCTGGGACGGTGGGTCGCTGCACGGCCTGGCCCGCGGCCGGATCTCCGTCGTCGACATGGCGACCGGACAGACCGCGCTCGACGGCTCGGGTGCGCTCACCTGGCACGAGGCGCCGCTGGGCACCATCCGTGGGCTTCGCGTGGACATGGGTGTCCTTGAGTACGAGGCGCTGCTCCACCTGCCGTTGATCGCCGGTGCCGTCGGCGCCTCGGCGCTGCACCTGACCACCGACCCCGACCAGCTCGTGCGGCTGCCCGACACCGAACACCAGCTTCCCGAGCCCGTCGTGCAACAGCCCCAGCCCGTCTCCGAACCCCTGGAACCCGTTGCCATGCCGGAAACCCAGGAAATGTCCGCCGCCCACAGCGAGGACTCCCAGTTCCAGCGCCCCGGCGTGGGCAGGGGATACGCCGACGAGCCGCAGCAGTACGCCCCCGTGGGAATCGGCGTGCAGGTCAACACCGGCGAGTTCTCGAATGTCGTCGGGGGACTGGTGATCGGCCGCGCCCCTGACGCGGCGCGCGGTCCCATGGGCTCGTCGCTGATGCGCGTGCCCAGTCCCGGCAACGACATCTCCCGCAGCCATCTGCTGATCGAACCCGCCGGTCCCGGTGAGGCGCGCATCACGGACCTGCGCTCCACCAACGGCACCACCATCCAAGTGAGCGGTGAGGAACCGTACCTGCTGGAGAACGGCGAATCGGTGACGGTCCCGATCGGAACCGTCCTCAACCTCGGCGACGGCGTGAGCCTTCGGATCGAACAGGCCCGCTGAACCACCCTGGTCAAAGCCGGTTGAGCCGAAACTGTCTCGCCCGTTCCTCGCACCCCGGATCAACCGGCTTGGAGAAGACACCCCCCTTTTTTTCCAGGCACGAATCGCAGGTGAAGAACGGTTCAACGTAGTGTGGTGACGTTGAACCGTCGAACCCCCGCGTTTCGTGGACAGGGGGAAGAAGGGCACTCGAGTCCTTGAATGTCCCGCCCTCAGTTCCGTGCCGCCTGTGACAGGCGTTTTGTGCGCAGGGGCTCTCGGGTGCGGGCCCAGCCGGCTTCACAAGAGGGGTGGCCGGGCCATGGGCCCGGCCACCCCTTTGAGGCGGAACGGATCGGTCACTGGACTGGCGACAACATGCCCTCGTAGAAGAAGACGGGGACGAAGTTGTCGGAGTAGAACGAGTTCATGTAGTAGTCGCTCTTCTCGGGGAACCCCGCCACCTTGTTGGTGACCACGGGGTTGTTTCCGAATCGCTCAACCAGCGGCAGCACCGGCAGCAGCTCGTTGAACGCCTGCGCCAGACGGGTGGTTTTCGCCACCTGCTCCTCCGGCGTGCCGAACGCGCTGTCACGGACCTCCTGCTCCAGGTTCATCGGGCCGAGAACGTCGGTCTCCACCTGGAGGCCGAAGCCGATTCCCTTGCCCTCGCCGAGCATCGGGTAGTTGAAGTTGATCAGCGTCGCGTTGTAGGAGTCCGTCGGGAACGGGTTCGACGCGCCCCAGGCCTGGATGGCCAACTGGAAGTTGCCTTCCTGCACGTCGACCTCCTGCTGGCTGGAGTCCACACCGATCGGGGTGATCTTGATGCCGAAGGCACTGGCCTGCTCCGCGAGGCTTTGACCCGTGGCGGCCCAGTCGACGTAGTCACCGGGGAAGACCAGGTCGTACTGCGCGGGCTTGCCCTCGCTGGTGACCCACTGGTTGCCGTTCTTGGTCCAGCCGGCCTCCTGCAGCAGTTGCGTGGCCCGCGCCTCGTCGAGATCGTAGGCGGTGAGCTTGCTGGCCGCCTCCGGGGTCACCCATTTCTCGATGGCGTTGTCCGACAGGCCCGTCATGTACCGGACGCCCTTGCCGGAGTCGCCGAGGGAGATCGTGCCCATCTCGTTACGGTTGAGGAAGAAAGCGAAGGCCTGACGCACGCGCTTGTCCTTGAACTCCGGCAGTTTGTTGTAGTTGAAGAACAAGGCGGGACCGGTGTACGTCGGGGGACGCAGGATCGTGTAGCCCTGCTGCTCGAACTGTTTCGTGGTGGCGACGGGGAACCCGTCCGTGGCGTAGTGGACGTCACCGGAGAGCACCAGGGGGGTGATGGTCTCCGTGGATCCGCTGTGGACCGTGATGGTGTCGTAGCCCACCTTGTCCGCGCGATACCCGTTGTTGTTGAGGGTCAGCGTCAACTGCGAGTTGGTCATGGTGGAGGTGTTGATCGTGAACGGACCGGACACGATCGGCTGGTTGATCTTGACCTCAGCGATGCGCGCCGACAGGGCCTTCGCCTCGTCCGAGTCGGGGGCCGCCTTCTTCTTGAACAACGCCGCGGCGTCCTCGACCACCGTGCTGTACTGCGCGCTGGAGGCGGGCCGCTCGCGCATGATCCAGTACACGGCGATGGGTGCTGGCGAGTTCAGCGTGAACCTGACGTTGGAGTCGTCGACCAGCTCGATGTCCTTGATGTAGTTGAACACCGGCTGCTGCATGGCGTAGCGCATCACGAACGTGTTGTACACGTCCTTCGCCGTCAGGGCCGAGCCGTCGCTCCACTTCAGTCCCTCACGCACCTTGTAGTTGAAGGTGAGGCCGTCAGGGGAGAGGGCGGAGGACTCATCCGCGAGCAGGTAGTAGTACTGCTGCTTCTCCCAGTTGTAGATGCCGCCGGGCAGCATGATCATGTCGTTGAGGTAGCCGAGGTTCGTGGGAATGGAACCGGTCACGCCCGAAAGGGTGTGGAAGTTGCCCTTGGGGGGCAGATCGAAGGACTGGTCCGCGCCGAAATTGCGGCCGGTGGCGGCGTTGTTCCCGGTGGGGGAGCGGCCGGCGGCGGAACAGCCGGTCAGCAGCATCGCCGTGGCCACTACCGCGCTCACCGCTGCAACGATGCAGCGACCGAGCCCTCGTCGTGGTGTCGTGTGGGTCATGATTCCTCTCTTGGTCGGGGGGTTTTCCTTGTGCGATCCGGGGATCTTCTGGCGAGTAGCAGGAGCAGGGCCCCGCAGCCGGTCAGCAGCGCGCCTGCCGCGAGGGAAAGGACCGACATCACCCAGGCGGCGGAATCGGCTGGGACCCGCAGCATGCTGAGGCCTGCCAGGAGGGTGATCGTGAGTCCCGCGGCAATCGCCTGGCGGGGCATGCCGTCTGTCGTCATGGCGCACCATCGGCAACATCGGTGTCGTCGAACCTGAGCATGGGAAGCGCGTCGATGAGCGCCTTGGTGTAGGCGTGCTTGGGCGCATCCATGACCTCGGGGGTCGGACCGTACTCCACCAGTTCGCCCAGGTAGAGCACCGCGGTGCGACCCCGCCAGGCGAAGTGCCTGGCCAGGGTGAAGTCGTGGGTGATGAACAGGAAACCGACGCCAAGGTCGTCGCGCAGCTCCGACAGCAGGTTGATCATGCTGCCGCGGATCGAGGCGTCGAGCATCGACGTGGTTTCGTCGGCGATGATCAACGCCGGTTCGGTGGCCAGCGCCCGGGCCAGCGCCACGCGTTGACGCTGCCCACCCGAGAGTTGATGGGGGTAGCGTTCCAGGAACAGGTCGGCCGGGGTCAGTTCCACCCGTTCGAGCAGTTCCGTTGCGCGCCACCTGGTCCGGTTCCTCCGGGCGCCCAGGGCGGAGAGCAACGTGCTGAGCGCCGTGCGGGTCGGGTTGAGCGAGGCGTAGGGATCCTGGTGCACGTACTGCACCTCTCGCCGGAAGCGCATGAAATCGGGTCCCCGCAGCTGCGAGATGTCCTGGCCCCGGTAGTGGATGCTGCCGGCGGTGGGTTTGTCCAGGCCCGCGGCGATCCTGGCCAGCGTGGTCTTCCCCGAACCGGACTCACCGACCAGGCAGGTCACCGACCCGGCATCGACCTGGACGCTGACCTTCGAGACCGCCACCACCTCGCGTTCCGCGCTGCGGAACCGTTGCGTGACGTCACGGATCTCCATCAATTTCTCAGTCATCGGCCCGTCCTTCCGAGCGCTTCCTGGGGATGTGGGCCACGCGGTGGGTTTCGCTCAGCCACACCTCGGAGTCCTTTTGCAGCTTGAGCTGTTGGGCCGTGCCCTCGTTGGTGGTGATGTCGTAGTCGGCCAGCGACTCCTTGATCGTCCGCAGCCGGCCGGGTTCGCCGTCCCAGCGGGGGATCGTCTCCAGTAGCGCGCGGGTGTAGGGGTGCCCGGGATCCGTGAAGACCTCCCGGGCCGTGCCGAGTTCGACGATGCGGCCGTCGTACATCACCGCCACCCGGTCCGCGATCTCCGCGGCGAGCGCCAGGTCGTGGGTGATGAAGATCATCGAGAACCCGATGCGTTCCTGCAGCGAACGCAGGATGGTGATGATCGCCTTCTGGGTCAGGACATCCAGCGCGGTGGTCGGCTCGTCCAGCACCACCAGGCGGGGGGACAGCAGCAGCCCCAGAGCGATCAGCACCCGCTGCCGCATCCCGCCGGAGAGCTGGTGGGGATACGAGGCGAGCACCCGTTTGGGTTCCAGCATCACCATCTCGAGAAGCTCGGCCATCCACGCCTCGAGTTTTTCGCCCTTCGGGCTGCCCGCGTGGGCGCGAGCCGTCTCGACGAAGTGCTGTCTGACGGTGAGCAGCGGGTTCAGCGAGTTCATCGCTCCCTGAAAGACGACCGACATCTCCGTCCAGCGCAGGGCACGTTCCGCCTCCCTGGAGAGGCTCGTGAGCTTCACGGTGGTGCCTTTTTTCGTCTCGAACAAGATGCTGCCCGAGGCGATGCCGCCGCCCTTGGGCAGCAACCCCAGGATCGCCAGCGCCAGCGTGGTCTTGCCGCATCCGCTCTCCCCGGCGAGGACGAGCGTCTCCCGCGGGTACAAGGTGAGGTCGATGTCCCTCACTGCGGTCGATGGCTGCCGGTTCGTCGTGTAGGTGATCTCCAGCCCGGAGATCTTCAGCAGCGGCTTAGCACCAGTGGTCGGAGTCATCATTGTTGTTTCCCTGCCAGCCGTGGATTCAGAAGTTGTTCCAAGGTGCGCGCGAACCAGATCGCGGAGAGCTGGAGCACGCTCACCACGAGCAGCGGGGCCATGATCGACCATGCGGCGTTGGTGAAGAACAACGCACCCTTCGCCCAGGCGTTGTTGATCATGATTCCCCAGTTGATTCCCGTCATGGGCGCCAGTCCGAGCAGGTACAGCCCCACCATCGCGTACGTCGCCCCCGTCATCGCGAAGATGAAGTGGATCATGAGGTAGCTGGCCATGTTCGGCAGGATCTCGCGGCCGATGATGACCGGTGTCGACAAACCGACGATGCGCGCCGCCTCCACGTATTCGCGTTCCTTCAGGGAGAGCACCTGGGCCCGGACCGCTCGCAGCAGCCCCGGCCAGCCGAGGACCCCGAGCAGCAGCGCCAGCATCACGGGGCTGTCGAGACGCACGTAGACGGCCAGCACCACCAGCAGCGCGAACTGGGGGATGGTCAGCATGAAATCGGTGAACTGGATCACCAGGGAATCCACCCAGCCCCGCAGGTACGCGGCCAACGCGCCCAGCACGACGGCGATGCCCGTGGACACAGTGGCCGAGATGATGCTGACGATGATGACGTCGCGGCCGCCGAGCAGGATCATCGTGAGGACGTCGCGCCCGTCGGCGTCGGTGCCCAGGAAGTGTTCCGCCGACGGCGGGGCGTAGATCAGCGCGGAGTTGGCGGCCGGCACCTCGACGAACCACGGCAGGATCAGCGAGGCCACGCACATGAGGAGGAACACCACTCCGCCGACGGTGCCCGTCACGCTGGCCCCGAGGGCGCTTCGCCATCGGCCTTTCCCAGGGTGGGGAGTCCGGGCCCCGGTGAGGACGGTGGGATCGGTGGTGGGAAGCGGGGAGTTGCTCATCAGCGGGCACCTTCCACTCGGATCCGCGGATCGATACGGGACAGAAGCAGATCCGCCATCAGGTTGGCTAGCACCACCGAGACCGTGATGATCAGGATGAAGCCCTGGACCACGGGGTAGTCACGGGCCACGATCGCGTCGTAGAAGTAGTACCCGACGCCGTCGTACTTGAAGATCTGCTCCACCAGCGTCGAGCCCCCGACCACGAAACCCAGCTGGACGGCGAACTGGGTGAACAACGGCAGGATCGCGTTGCGCCCGACGTAGCTGATGTGGATGCGGGAGCCGGGAAGGCCGCGGGCCTTCGCGCCGATCACGTAGTCGTCCTCGAGCACCTGCGTGGTGGAGGACTTCATCTGCAGGATCCAGCCCCCCACGGAGGTCAGGACGTAGACGGTGATGGGAAGGGCGGCGTGCGTCAGCGCGTCGAGGATGAACTCGGCGGTGAATCCCGGTTGGACGCCGGGGGTGAGCGTGCCCCGCAACGAACTGACGTTGAACCAGCGCAGCTGGACGCCGAAGACCACGATCACCAGCATCGCCCACATGTAGTTGGGGACGGCGTTCAGCGCGGACGAGATGTTGGTGACCAGGTGGTCTATCCAGCGGCCGCGTTTGTAGGCGATCAGGACCCCCAGAGCGATCCCGATCAGGAACGACAGCAGCAGCCCCAGGCCGACACTGAACAGCGTCCATGGCAGGTAGGCGAGGATGTAGTCGCTCACCGAGGTCCCGGGCGCGACGATGGACTGGCCCAGATTGCCCTGCACCAACCCACCGAGATAGGTGAGGTATTGATCCAGCAGCGGGGCATCCGGGTCGTAGGACAGCAGCGAGGAAGCGCGTGCGAGCGCTTCCTGCCGTCCCAGGCCCTGCTGGGTCATTAGTTTCTGCACGTAGGCCTGCAGCGGGTTGCCGGGCATCCACCGCACCAGAGCGAAGGACAGGGTGGCCACGGCCCAGATCGTGATCAGGCTCTTGAGGATGCGCCCCAGGACGTAGTTGTGCCGGATGCGGTAGCCCAGGCTCGCCTGCGGCGGGCCGCCGGATTCCCGGGTCAACTCGGGACTGAGCTGCGCCGCCTCTTCTGCGTGAACGTCGTCGGACATGATGACCTAGAAGGACGTGGTGAGTTCGACGACCCGGCCGGTTTTCGCGGACTCGATGGCAGCGGTCATGATCTCGAGCGCGTGCCGGGCCTTGTAGGCGTCGGCGATGGGGGGTTCGCCGCTGCGGACGCAGTCGACCAGGTGTTCCATGAGCATGGCGCGGTGCAGTTCCTGTTCCCGGACGTTGTTGGCCTGGGAGAGGTCTTCCGGGTCCATCCAGGCGTCGACGCCGGGTTCCAGGTCCTGGACGAACACCTCGAGCGGGTTCTCGTCACGGTGGTAGATGGCCATCGCACCCCGCCGCCCGAACACCTCCACCTTGGGTGCCTTGGATGCCAGGACGTTGAACGTCGCGTCGATCACGGCGAAGGTCGAATCGCCGAAGTCCAACATGAGCAGGAAATTGTCCGGGGTGGTGACGGGAATCCGCAAACCACCGAAGGGACCCGTGCCACGCACGGTGCGGATGGCTTCCGTGATGCCCCCGAAGGCCGAGACCCGCCGCGCCGGACCCAGCAGGCTGGTGATCTCGTGGATGCCGTAGACGCCCATGTCGAACAGGGGCCCACCGCCCGGCTGGTAGAACCATGTCGGGTCGAACGGCCACCCGTCGGGAGCGCCGCCGGGGCCGCCGTGTGAACTGCGCACCCGGGCGAAGCACACCCGTCCGATGCGGCCTTCGTCGATGAGTCGGCGGGCCTCGCGGTACTGGGCGTAGAGCGTGTCGGGAGGGGCGCACACGAAGACAACACCCTGCCGCTCGGCCTCCTCGATGAGCGCGTCGGCCTCCTCCAGGGTGGTGGCCAGCGGTTTCTCGCTCAGCAGGTGCCGGCCGCTGCGGAGAATCCGTATCGAGGTCTCGGCGTGCACGGAGATGGGGGTGAGGTTCGCCACGGCCTCGACGCGGTCGTCACGCAACATCTCGTCGAGCGATTCGTGAACGGTGCCGATGCCGAATCTCTGGGCGGTGCGCTGCGCGTGCTCGGGCACGACATCCGCGACCGTGGTTATTTCAACTTTGTCTCCGAGCGTGGTTAGGTTGGGCAGAAAACCGTCCTCGTCGCCGGCGATCATGCCGGCCCCGAGGATCCCGAACCGTAGCGGCCTCTGCTGAGTCATGACACTCCTTAGCCCCGTTGCACCAGATTATAAATAGTATTAACTAACAGAGTTGACTTGGCAACACTGTGGAGAGGATCAACATGCCAACGGCCAGCGATCGGCTGATGGGCAAGGGGCCCAAACTCATCCGCGAGATGAACCAGCGTGTCCTGTTCGACTCGCTGCTGAGCCAGGGTCCGTCGACCCGTCCCGGGCTGGCGCGCGCTTCCGGGCTTTCCCAGCCCACCGTAATCGCGGCGCTCAACGAACTCGTGGACGCGCGGCTTGTCGTCCCGCTGGGCAACGACGCCCGCGACATGGGCAGGCCCGCCAAGCTGTACCGGGTGAACCCCGCTGCCGCGTCGGTCATTGCCGTCGACATCGGCCGCGTCTGGGTCCGTGTGGCGGTGGTGGACATCGCGGGCGACGAGCTCTACCGGCACGACGTGCGCAACGTGGCCAGGAGCGCGACTGCGCTGGTGGACCTGATCTCCGCGGAGGTTGCCCAGGCGAAGGCGAAGCTGCGGCTGGAGCCCGAGCGGACCTACGCGGTCATCGGCTCCCCGGGTGTTTTCGCCCCGAAGCGCGGCGTAGTGGACTACGCGGATCAGTTGCCGGGCTGGCATCGCCCCAAGTTGATCAACATGCTCAACGACGAGCTCGGCACGCAGCTACAGATCGAGAACGACGTCAACTTGGCCGCGCTGGCCGAGTCGATCCACGGCCAGGCCAAGCGACACGAATCCTTTGCTTACTTCCACATCGGCACCGGAGCCGGCATGGCGACCATCCTCAATGGGAAACTGCACCGCGGTTTCCGCGGGGCCGCCGGCGAACTCGCGTACCTGCTCACCGCCATGGGGACCGACGGGAAGGCGCGCGTCCTGGAGGACGTCGTCTCGGCGCGCGCGCTCACCGCTTCGGCCCGGGAGCTGGGGCTGGTGAACACCACTCCCGAGGCCGTCCTGCAATTGGCCGCGTCGGGGGATCCTGCGGCCCGGCGGGTCATGGATCGGTTCGTGGAGGGCATTTCGGCGGCTGTGATCGCCATCAATGCCGTCCTGGATCCCGAGTGTGTGGTCCTGGGTGGCGGCATTGGGATCCGTCTTCAGGATTACGTCGCCGAGATCGGAGACGCGGTGACCCGGCGCAGCCCGTTCCGCGTGGACCTCGACGTCGCGACTTTGCGCACCGACGCCACGCTGCGCGGGGCTGTCGACATGGGGTTGGAGACCGCGCGCAACGCGATGTTCCGACTAGGAGTCCAGGGCGGCGCCAGTTGACAAACTCCGGGTATTAATAAATACTCCTCAGAAAATGTGGTCCCCGAGGGGACGAGAAGCGATCTGAGGTGAACTCGTGACTTCCATCAACTTCGCAATCACCGGGCTCGACCACTGGTACTCGGCGGTGCCGCTGGCGCGGGGCCTGAGCAGGCACCCGCAGACCGAGCTGCCGCTCATCGTCGACAGCGACCCCGCAAGAGGCAGGGCACTTGCCAGCGACCTGGGGGCGGAGTTCTCCACGTCCCTCGACGATGCGCTGCAGGATCCCAGGATCAATGCCATCGGATGCTTCTTCAGTGTCGAGCAGAACCCCGCGATCTGCATCAGGGCGGCGGAGGCCGGCAAACACATCGTCTCCATCAAACCGATGGCGCGCACCCTGGAGGAGGCGAGCGCCATCGTGCAGGCGGTGGAGCGGTCCGGTGTGCAGTTCATCCCGGCGGAATCGCGGTCACGAATGACGGAGCAGAACCAGAGGCTCTTCGAGATCGTCCGCTCCGGAGCGCTGGGCAGGATCGTCTCGGCCAACTTCGCGCTGTGCGGGGTGCTGCCGAAGGCGTGGGAGGACTCCGACTCGCACGGCTGGTGGGTGGAGGAGGACAAGGCGCCCGGCGGCGGCTGGATCGATCACGCGATCTACCAGATCGACCGGCTGCGCTGGCTGTTGGGAGCGGAACCGGTCGATGTCATCGGGCACGCCGCTAACCTGCGGTATCCGCAGCTGCCCGTCGAGGACTACGGCCATGCCATCTTCACCTTCTCCGACGGCGTGGTTGCCACCATGGAGAACACCTGGACCGGCGCGGACGGGGCCTGGCGGATCACCACCACCATCAACGGAACCGAGGGGTCGCTGGCGATCGACACCATCGATGCGAACATTTCGGTGCTGCGCTCCGGCGCCGAGGCCCGCCCCGCCTGGGAACGGATCGGGCCGCTGGACGACGAATCCAACCTGATCCAGCCCCTCGTCGACCGGATCCGCGGTGAGAGCAACTCGCTGGGCACCGTCCACGACGCCTGGCGCAACCTCGCAGCCGCCCGCGCCTTCTACGACGCGGTCGCCTCCGGCACGAGACAACCCGTGCCGGTGCCGGCGGGTAGGAACACCTGAAAGAAAAGTGAAGGGCTCCGATGAAGCACGTCCTGCGAATCCTGGTCGCTGCCTCGGGCATGTCCTTGGGCCTGTCCACCCCCGCCGTTGCCGCCTCCGAGGAGGAGACGGTCAGCAACGCCTATCTGCACCTCGACGGTGCGATGGACGAATGGGCCTCGGCGCCGGCTCTTCGCGTGCCGTCGAGTTACCACGGGGGTTTCCTGGACTTCTGGGACAACTCCGTCACCTACGACAACGCGCTGGTGATCATCGCCTACGCCAACCGGAAGAACAACGTTGACTCCCTCAATCGGGCGAGAACCATGGGAGATGCCCTGCTGCAGATGCAAGCGAAGGACCCCATCGGCGATGGGCGCTTGCGAAACGCCTACGGGCCCGAGAACCTCTTCGACTCCAACGGTGTGCCGAACATCCAGACCTGGGGATCGGCGTCCGGCAACCAGGCCTGGGCCGGAATGGCGCTGGCCCATCTCGCGCACGTCACCAAGGACACGAAGTACCGCGACGGTGCGCTGCGCATCGGGGAATGGCTGCTGCGGGAGACCAAGGACACCCGTGGGCGTGGTGGCTTCACCGGTGGTTACAGATCCGACGGAACGAAGACCGAGTGGAAGTCAACCGAGCACAACATCGACATGGTGGGTCTGTTCGGGATGCTCCACCAGCTGACCAAGGACCGGAAATGGCGTCGCGCCCGCAAACACGCCCGCAAGTTCGTCAAGAGCATGTGGGACAAGAAGGAAGGATGCTTCCACATCGGGACGAAACCCGACGGAGTCACCATCAACCGGGACGAGTACATTCCCGAGGACGTGCAGTCCTGGGGTTATCTCGCCCTCCGATCGGACCGCTACCGCCGGGCACTGGACTGGAACATCGCCAACCTCGAGGTGACCGACGACTCCAATCCTTCCCAGCCGGTCGTCGGTGTGCGGTTCGCCTGGCAGATCAAAAAGGAACATCAGAAAAAGAACGACAACACGGTCTGGCTGGAGGGCACCGCCCACATGGCGCTCGCGTTGAGGATGAGCGGCAAGAAGAAACACAAGAAACGGGCCCGCGCATATCTGGACAGCATCCGCACGGCGCAGCTGCACGGCCCGAACGCGGATGGGAAGGGAATCCAGGCCAACTCGAAGGAAGGTCACTCCGGCGGCGATGATGTCAACTACACGAGCCTGCACACCGGCGCCACCGCTTGGTACATCATGGCCAAGCAGGAACTGAATCCGTTCCACCTCGCCAAGAACTGAACCGGGGCGCGATCCTGTCATGACCAACATCACGGAGCCGGGCCGGATTCCGGAGAGCCGTAAGCAGTTCCACGCGCCATCCGCCCTGGCCATCGACATCGGTGGCACAAAAACCGCATTCGCGTGGGTGGGGGCGGACGGGGGCATCATTGATTCGTTCCGGGTGCCCACACCCGCTCCGGAGACGGCGCGCGACGAGGCGCTGCAACAGTTGCGGGGTCACGTGCGGCGGGTCCGGGGTTGGCACACCCGGTTCGGAACCTGCATCGTGGTGCGTCCGGGGCTGATGAGCTACGACGTCGTCGAACTCTCCCCGAACACGCCCGCCTGGGAGGACGCCGCCCTGGCGCAGCTCGTGCGCGACGAACTCGGCGAGGTGCGCATCCGCTTCGAGAATGACGTGCGAGCGGCAACTTACGGCGAGATGGTGGCCGGGAGGCTACGGGATGTCGACCCCGGCCTGTACGTCAACCTCGGCACCGGGGTGGCTGCCGCGCTGGTGGTGAACGGCCGCATCGTCGAGGGGGCGCACGGAGCCGCGGGTGAGATCGGCTACATGAAACCTAGCCCGGTGGCTGACGCGGTCAGGGGCGGCGACATTTCGCCCGCGCCGTTCGAGGAACTGCTCGGGGGGCCGGCGTTGGGCAGGCGGGCCTCGAAGATGCTGGGGCGGGCCGTGACCCCGAGGGAGTTGTTCGCCGCGAGGGACCCGGTCTCCGTCGCGTTCGTTGGTGAGATGGCGGCGCTCATCTCGACGATGCTCGGGAACCTCTGCACGCTGCTGGATCCGCAACGCATCGTCTTTGGCGGTGGGCTGGCCCGTTCCTTCGACCGGTGGGCACCCGTCGTCCGGGCCCACATGGCTGCCAGCTTCCCCTACGCGCCCGAGCTGGTCGTCTCCCAGCACGTTGCCGACGGGTCGCTGTTCGGCGCCGCCATGCTGTGTCTTTTGGAATTACCACAATGGTGACGCCCCGGCGCACCCGACCGACAGGAGCATGTCCATGACAGATGTCCGAGTACTCATGTTCGGCGCTCACCCCGACGACTGCGAGTTCGAATCGTCCGGGCTGGCCGCGCTCGTAACCCGGGCCGGCGGGGTGGTGCGGTTCGTCTCCGCCACCGATGGTTCCAGCGGCCATCACAAGATGACCGGCCCGGAATTGGTGGAACGCCGCCGCGTGGAGGCCCGGGCCGGTGCGGCAGCGGTCGGGGCGACGGTGACCAACCTCGGGTTCACCGACGGCTGGTTGTTCCCCGACCGGGCGCTGCGCGAGGCGGTGATCACAGCCATCCGGTCCTTCGGGCCGCACGTCGTGGTGTCTCCCAGGCCGTCCGATTACCACCCGGACCACCGGGCCATCGCGACGGCGGTGCAGGACGCGGGGTATCTGCTCATGGTTCCGGGCATCGTCCCCGACGTGCCGGTGCCGGGAACCCGGCCGGTGATCCTGCACACCCACGACCCGTTCACCGACCCGAGGCCGTTTCGCCCCGACGTCGTGTTCGACATCGACGCGGTGCTGGAACGGAAACTGGACGCCATCATGGCCCACGAGAGCCAGGTTCGTGAATGGCTGCCGCACATCAACGGATTCGCGGCCGAGGTCCCAGGAACGGAACCCGCACGTACCGAGTTCCTTCGCCTGCGGGAGCGAGAGAAAATCAACCGGATCGCGGTCAAGTTCGCGGACGAACTGAGGCGACGCCACGGACGTGTCCCCGCGGCCGCGGAGGCCTACGAGATCTCCGAGTACGGCGCCCCCACGGACGCCGACCACGTCCACGAACTGCTCGGCATCCTCCCCTAGGTCGTTCCCCGCTTCGGAGCCCCTAAATCTTCGTGCGGTGGAAGTTCAGGTAGGAACGCGACGGGGTGGGGCCCCGCTGACCCTGGTAGCGGGAGCCGTACTCCTTGGAGCCGTACGGGTGCTGGGCCTCCGAGGAGAGCCGGAAGAAACACAGCTGGCCGATCTTCATGCCCGGCCACAGTTTCACGGGCAGCGTGGCCATGTTCGACAGTTCCAGGGTCACGTGTCCGGAGAAACCCGGGTCGATGAAACCAGCCGTGGAGTGGGTCAGCAGCCCCAGCCGACCCAGCGACGACTTGCCCTCCAGGCGTGCCGCCACCGTCGCGGGCAGGCTCACCTGCTCCCACGTCGAACCGAGCACGAACTCACCCGGGTGCAGCACGAAGGCCTCCTCGTCGCCGACCTCGATCATCCGGGTCAGTTCGGGCTGTTCCTCGGCGGGGTCGATGTGCGGGTAGCGGTGGTTCTCGAACACCCGGAAGAACCGGTCGAGACGCACGTCGATGCTCGACGGCTGGAGCATCGCGGGATCCCACGGCTCCAAGGCGATCCGCCCCTCGGTCACCTCGGCCAGGATGTCTCGGTCGCTCAAAAGCATGCACTGAGCCTAATGGTTACGGGGCCGGGGCCGGGGGATGCCGACCAATGGCCAGCCCGGTGTCGTAGCTGGTTCGTTGCTCCTCTCAAGACACGTTCCGGCGCGGTTTTCACCATCCGCCGGGACAACCGGCGCGGCTATCCTGCGACGCCTCATCCGCTGGCACCCCCTCGGGCAGGCCGCGGGATAACCTTGGATTCATGTCCCCGGATACCATGTTTCGGCTGCACCGCCTCCGGCTCAAGAACTATCGCAGCATCAAGATCTGCAACCTGTCTCTGGGGCCTCTGACGTTGCTGGTCGGTCCGAACGGGTCCGGAAAGTCCAATGTGCTCGACGCCCTCAGGTTCACCAGCCAGGCGCTCGGCGAAAACTTGGACAATGCGCTCAGGGAACGCGGCGGCATCGCCGAGGTGCGGCGCCGTTCAACGGGGCATCCGACGCACTTCACCATTGCCATGACCTTCGTGATGGGCGCAGGACGGCAGGCAGGTGAGTACGAGTTCGAGATCGGGGCGGCAAAAGGCGGTGAATATCGCGTTTCCCGGGAGATGTGTCGCATTCGTTCCGGCGAATTCGGTTCGGAGGACCGGTTCTTCGAGACGCGCGCCGGGCAGCTGATGAGCAGTTCCGAGGAACGACTGCCCAGGATCTTCCCGGACCGGCTTCTGCTGGTGGCGCTCTCCGGGCAGGAACCGTTCAGGCAGCTCTTCGACGGGCTCGCGTCCATGGGGGTGTTCAGCCCCGCCCCCGAGGCCATGCGGGTCGTCCAGAAACCCGACCCCGGAGACCTGCTCCGCCGGGACGCGTCGAACATCGCGTCGGTGATCGAACGGCTCAGACGCACCGATCTGCCCGCCAAGGCCAGGATCGAGGAGTACCTGTCCCACATCGTGCCCGGGGTGAAGGCGATTCAGCGCGTTGGTGTGGCCAACTGGGAAACCCTGGAGTTCCAGCAGGAGGTGCAGGGAGCCGCCAACCCTTGGTCCTTCCAGGCGTCCTCGATGAGCGATGGAACGTTGCGGGCCCTGGGGGTGTTGGTGGCGTTGTTCGCGGGAACGGGGGAGGTGATGAGCCCGGTCGGGATCGAGGAACCGGAATCCGCCCTGCACCCGGCGGCATCGGGTCTGCTTCTCGACGCGATCCGCGACGCGAGCCAGCGAAGACAGATCCTTGTCACGAGCCACAGCCCCGACCTGCTCGATTCGCCGTCCATCACTGTCGATGAATTGCTAGCGGTGCGTTCGGTCTCGGGAACCACTGTCGTGGATCGGCCTGACGCGGCGGCGCAGGTAGCGCTGAAGGAATCCCTCTTCACCGCGGGTGAGCTTGTTCGTGCGGATCAGCTCCAGCCGGAAATCGGTGGCGTCGCATGGTGAGAATTGCTTCCGTGGTGGAGGGCCACGGCGAGGTGGAGGCCCTCCCGGTGCTGATCCGCCGCATCTGTGAGGAGCAAGGTGAATACGGACACGAGGTCGGGAAACCTCACAGGATCCATCGACCAGAGATGCACACGCCGAAGGTTCTCGCGGCTGTTCGGATCCAGCGGGCGCGGGTGGGGGAGAGTGGAATCGTCGTTGTGCTGTACGACGCGGACGACGACGAGTGGGAGGCGGCAAGAAAGAGCACTCAGGAGCAGCTGGGGCAGGAACGAGCCGTCATCGCCGTCGCGGTGCGGGAATATGAGGCATGGTTCCTGGCGGCCCTTGAATCTCTCGGTGAAAGTCGGGCGATCAAACAGGGTGCTCGCTTCGATGCCGATCCCGAGCAGCCCCGCAACGCTAAGAAACAGCTCGAACTGCACATGACCGAGTCATACCGGGAGACGCTGCACCAGCCGAAGTTTTCAGCACTCATGGATCTTGATCTGTTGCGTCGCAGGAGCCCCTCTTATGGCCGTTTTGAGGACGACTTGGCCGCGGCATTGAAATTGAGTCGGTGAAGGGGTCTACCCTCTTCGCATGAGACCTCTGGACGGACTTGGCGTGAGCCGTGGTGAGGGGGCCATGTTGAGTCCCCTCGCCCGCGACCACTCGGTGCTGCATCACCATTTCTCCCGCGGTACGGCACGCCGGGTGCTTGCGCAGGCGAGACCGTTCAAGGGGTGGTTCGTCGTCTTCGCGGTCGCTGTGCTGGGAGGCAGCGCCACCACCGTGCTCCCGATGCTGCTGTTCCAACGCATCATCGACGACGGGGTGCTTGCGGGAAACGCGGATCTCGTCGTGCAGTTGGCGTTGGTGGTCGCCGGGTTGGCGCTGGTCGGCATGGGGCTGGGGCTGCTGGAACGCTGGTGCTCGGCGCGGATCGGGGAGGGCCTGACCCACCGGCTGCGATGTCAGCTGTTCGACCGTGTCAACAGCATGCCGCTGGCCTTTTTCACCCGCTCCAGCACGGGCAGGCTCGTCTCCCGCATCGTCGGGGACGTCTCGGGTGCGCAGCAGGCGTTCACGTCGACGTTCTCGCAGGCCCTCAGCAACGCCGCCACCCTGCTGCTCGTCCTGGGTTCGATGCTGTTGCTGTCGTGGCAGCTGACCCTGGCGGCCCTGGTGCTGCTGCCCGTGTTCCTGGTGCCCGCAAAACTGGTGGCGCGGCGCACGGCCCGCCTGGCGCGCCTGAGGATGGACCATCAGGCGCAGCTGACCGAGACCATGACCGAGCGTTTCACCGTCTCCGGTGCGATGCTGGTGAAACTGTTCGGAAACCCGCGCAGTGAGTCCCGGATGTTCGATGCCCAGGCCGGGCAGCTGGCCCGCGACGGGGTGCAGATGGCGATGATGGTGCGCATCTTCCTGTCCGCCCTGACCCTGGCGGGGGCGTTGGCCACCGCCGTGTTCTACGGCGTGGGTGGCAACGCGGTCATCGAGGGGCGGCTCAGCCTCGGTACCCTGACCGCCATGGTGGCGCTCCTGGCGCGTCTCTACGGGCCCTTGACGCAGCTGAGCAACCTGCGGATCGACCTGATGACCGCCATGGTCAGTTTCGAACGGGTCTTCGAGGTGCTGGACCTCAAACCCTCCATCTACGACGCCCACGACTCGATCAACGTACCGGGTCCGCCGAGCATCGAGTTCGACAAGGTGTGGTTCACCTACCCCACGGCCTCGGAGGTGTCGTTGTCATCCCTCACCTCGGAGGCCGAAAGGGAACAGAAACGCGGCGACAAGGTGCTGAGTGAGATCAGTTTCTATGTCGAACCCGGGCAGACGGTGGCGCTGGTCGGGCCGTCCGGGGCGGGCAAGACCACCATCACCCACCTGGTGGCGCGCCTCTACGAGGTCGATCACGGGGCGGTGCGTGTCGGTGGTGCCGACGTGCGGGGGTTGAAGCAGGCGAGCCTGCGCAACACCGTCGGATACGTCACCCAGGACGCGCACCTGTTCCACGACACCATCCGCGTCAACCTCCAGTACGCCCTGCCGGAAGCCGAGGAGCAGCAGCTGTGGGAGGCCCTCGAGGGGGCACAGCTGGCCGACCTGGTGCGCGGCCTCCCCGATGGCCTCGAAACCGTGGTGGGGGAGCGGGGCTACCGGCTCAGCGGCGGGGAGCGGCAGCGACTGGCGATCGCCCGGCTGCTGCTGAAGTCGCCGCCCGTGATCATCCTCGACGAGGCCACCGCGCACCTCGACTCCACCTCTGAACGCCTCGTCCAGCAGGCCTTGGATGTCGCGCGGCAGGGCCGCACCGCGATCGTGGTCGCCCACCGGTTGTCGACGGTGCGTTCCGCGGACCTGATCCTGGTGCTCGAGAACGGCCGGATCACCGAACGCGGCACCCACGACGAACTCCTGGCCGCCGACGGTGCTTACGCCAGGCTGTACCATCACCAGTTCGACGCCTCCGGCTAGGGTTTCAGCGTCATCACACCCGGTGGGTGCTCCCGGTCAGCTCGTGGAGCACCTCCACGTGGCCGTCATCGCCGGTTTCCTCCCCGGCCGGGCGGAACCCCACCTTGGCCAGCACCCGCAGGCTCGCGGCGTTGCCGGCTCGGACCCGCGTCGAGACCACGTCCAGGCCGAGGCCGTCGAACGCCCACCCGCACACGAGCCGGAGTGCGCGGGTCGCGATCCCACGTCCCCGATGGGCCGGGTGCACGAAATAGGAAACGTTCCAGCGGCCATCGTGGAGTTTCAGGTCGATTCCTCCCGCGAACCCGGCCGGGACGCGGATCGCCCAAGTGAAGGAATCGGGTTCCGCGTCGTTCGCGACCCGTTCCAGATGGGCCCGGCAGCGTTCCAGACCCGGCCGGCACGGCCACCCGAACCAGCGGGCGCACTCGTCGTCCTGCGCATCCGACCAGTCGTCGGCGTCACCCACGTCCGGTGCCTCGAGCACGAGGTCGTCCGCGACCAGCCGGGGAGTTCTCATGGCGCCCAGCCTAGAACCCGATGCGTGTCATTGGGGTGCTGCACGTTTCCTGGGCGGTGACGAAAAACAGGTTCAATCGAACACGTGGGACATGAGTTTGTGTCGTGAGACTTGTGAACGGCCATTGCCAGGTGGGTTCTGGCTGGGGTTTTGCTGGTCGATACGCCGCCTGTGAACAAGTCTCACGGTGCTTCCAGACCCAAGCACCTTATACCCCCTATTCTAACTGGATATTGTTTCAATCCGTTTTAAGGTTCGCGGTGCTTCCAGACAGATGGCAATGAAGTAGAATGCCAAGACGGTCAGGAGTTTCAATCCGCTTTAAGGTTCGCGGTGCTTCCAAACACGGACCTAAATTGACGTACGTTCTCGACAAGGACTTGTTTCAATCCGCTTTAAGGTTCGCGGTGCTTCCAGACATCTGGTTATGTACGAAACACGGAGACACGACTCGGGGTTTCAATCCGCTTTAAGGTTCGCGGTGCTTCCAGACTCGCCTACTCCGACTCCAGGGCGAGAAGACGCTGGGGTTTCAATCCGCTTTAAGGTTCGCGGTGCTTCCAGACACGTCTGGAATGGCTCGAGTTGGATACTCCACCGGGTTTCAATCCGCTTTAAGGTTCGCGGTGCTTCCAGACCCGTAGTTTGAAAGGAGGCCCCACATGAAGGGGCTGTTTCAATCCGCTTTAAGGTTCGCGGTGCTTCCAGACATTAACAAAGTTACCCACTAGAAGAAAGCCCCCAGTAGTTTCAATCCGCTTTAAGGTTCGCGGTGCTTCCAGACAAGGAAGGAGGCCATCATGGCCAAGAAGAGCGCTTTTGTTTCAATCCGCTTTAAGGTTCGCGGTGCTTCCAGACTCGGAAGTGGAAAAGAGGCTGAGGCCTCGGTCTCGTTTCAATCCGCTTTAAGGTTCGCGGTGCTTCCAGACCTAATAGGCTTGGTGGCGTCCTTCGTGGACGTTTCAATCCGCTTTAAGGTTCGCGGTGCTTCCAGACTGGATGTTCTGGGACCTATGGAGACTCTGACCTCTGTTTCAATCCGCTTTAAGGTTCGCGGTGCTTCCAGACGAGTACTGCACTTCCCTCAAGCGCAACTTCATTTTGCGGTTTCAATCCGCTTTAAGGTTCGCGGTGCTTCCAGACATGCAGTATTTCCTGGCCTGGGCCAAGAACAACCGGTTTCAATCCGCTTTAAGGTTCGCGGTGCTTCCAGACCTGCCGTGCAACTGGGCCAGGTAGACGAGCTGGGTTTCAATCCGCTTTAAGGTTCGCGGTGCTTCCAGACCACTTGGTAATAAGTTTACCAGGTGTGGCCTCTGTGACGTTTCAATCCGCTTTAAGGTTCGCGGTGCTTCCAGACGACGCCAATAAGGCTGGCACCACCGAGTGCAGGTTTCAATCCGCTTTAAGGTTCGCGGTGCTTCCAGACAGGAATGAACATAAGATTCAATGCAAACGAATCTGTTTCAATCCGCTTTAAGGTTCGCGGTGCTTCCAGACTCGACGTCGCTCGAAAGGTGGCAATACCTTCTCGCGTTTCAATCCGCTTTAAGGTTCGCGGTGCTTCCAGACAGCTCACTGGTTGGCACATTAACAAGTTGTCCACTATGTTTCAATCCGCTTTAAGGTTCGCGGTGCTTCCAGACAAGATTCTCGGCGGCGTACGACCCGGAAGAGGTGTTTCAATCCGCTTTAAGGTTCGCGGTGCTTCCAGACAAAGGAAGTCCACCTCGCCTCCCTGGTTGAGGCACAGGTTTCAATCCGCTTTAAGGTTCGCGGTGCTTCCAGACTTCTGCGTAAGGGCTTTGGCGGAGATCCGCTAGAGTGTTTCAATCCGCTTTAAGGTTCGCGGTGCTTCCAGACCCTACCCCATGACACGCCGTCCTGACAAGCCCCGTTGCAGCGGTTTTACACACCACCCCTCCTCACCCCCTCCAACCAGAGGACAGAACCTGTCCTCAAAGGGGTAAAACCCCTAGTCAAGTGCCATACACACCTGAAGCCATTTTTGGTCGTTCTCCAACACCCCTGTCCGGGGGTGTCTCCAAAACACCCGCAGGCAGCCGGGAGCGCCGGCTGCCTCCAACCCTACCCCCACGCCATCCCATCCCGTGACGGGCCCGTGACTCAGGGATCGGCAAACTCGGTGGCTTGGGTGGTTTGACGGGGGCGCGGGCCCTGCAGGGGGCGATGAGCGGTGCTTGATCAACCCTTCACCCCGGGGAGTCCGCGTCGATGTCAGCTACCCGCCACCACCGCTGCCCTGTCACGCCAGCCTGTGGCCTGTGTCCTCCAGAACGTGACTGATCCTCGTCACCGGCGGGGTGTGCGTCACGCTCTGCCCCGCGGTCTTGTCCCTGGCGGTGGTGGGGGGTGTCGGCCGGCAGTTTGATGGCGTAAGGGGCGCGCCGCCGATCTGATTCCCCGCGATCTGGCCGGTCTGGGTCTGGAGAAGGGGCAGACGTTGCCATCGGCAGTCCGTCGGTCTCATCCGCATCTTCCACGACCCCGGCACATCCATCGCCTCAACCACCAGAGCCTTGGCCAGATGCCCAAAACGAGCCATCAAACTATTCACCCAAACCCCCACCTAACCGACTTTGCCGCCCCATGGCCCGCGACTCCCTTCGCAAGGCGCCAGTCATCCCGTCTGATTTCCCATAGGCATCGGCGGGTTTAGCAGGAACTCTCCTCGGCGCGGGCAACTGGAGGTTTATCCACAGGCGGCACGTCGGTTAGCGAAACCCTTGGCCGAAGCACACTTGAGAACGGATGTGAATAAGTTTCCTCGTCAACCAGAAAATTCTACCGTGCCGGAAGAAAAGCGATCGAGGATGTGGTTTCATGGATTGAAGCCTGCTACAATCAAACCGGTTTTCATTTCGGTGGTTGGGTGTTGCGCCCCAAGTGAAGTCCATCAAGACAAGAGAGGCAAACTGATGCGGCGGTTTAAACCATGATCCAAGATTTTGCCACCATCCGAAAAACTTATAGCAGTCCAACCGAAACCAAGGCCTCCGCGCCGTGCGCACTGGGAAGATCGGAGATGAGTGTTGAATAACTGGATTCGAGTACTGCGGCTCATTTGGTCGACGGGACGCGGCGGCGTCCTCGGCATACTTGTCTCGACCGCGATCGACGCCCTCGTGCCCGCAGTCCAAGTTGTGCTTCTGGGACTTACGGTCAATGCCGTCCTCAATGCTGCGGACGCCGCAGACCTCTTGATCTACCCATTGCTATTTGGGCTCGTTGCGTGTTTTGGCCTGATTCTCACCACCTTGCAGAGCTATTGGCAGGCCTCACTTGAGCAGAAGGTGTCGAATACCTTCAACCTGAAGCTGATGGAGAAGTCAGGGGAACTGAGTCTTCCGGATTTTGAGAATCCCAAAGTGTATAACATGCTTCAGCTCGCTACGCGTGAGGCGACCAGCCGCCCCTACCAGCTGTTCTCGCAATTGGTGGCCACCGTGTCGGGCGGTATCTCGCTCGTGACGGTCACCGGAATTGTTGTCAGTTGGAATCCGTTGGTGGCGTTGCTGGTCCTCCTGTCGCCCGTGCTGCCCGTGCTGGTGAACCAGCTTTTCGTGAAGCGGCTTTGGCAGGTGGAACGCAACCGTTCCGAGGAAAGACGTAGAGGACAGTATCTCCTTGCGCTGGTGACAAACGACAAGACGTATAAAGAGACACGTCTGTTCGGTCTGGTCCCGCATTTCATCAACACCTACCGGCAGCTGCTCGGGCGATTCTATTCGGTCGATATGGAAATTGAGCGCAAGCGTGACGTGGCGGGTGTCCTCTCGGGGCTCCTGGGTGTTGTCGTCACAGCCGTGGCGATCTTCTTCGCGATATCTGACTCACTCGCGGTGGGTGATGTGGGTCGTCTTGCCGCCTATATCAGCGCGATATCGGCAGTCACGGCTGCTGCACAGATGTTCATCGGAGGTTTTGGACAGCTCTTCGAGCACACGCTCTTCCTCGGCAACCTGTTCGACTTCCTGGACCTCTCGCCCACCCAGAAACAAAGCGAAGACTCGCCGAGGCCGGCTTTGAGGGGTGGCGATACGGTGGAACCTCAGGAGATTGTCTTCGACGATGTAACTTTCCAGTACCCCGGCCAAGCAGAGGCAGCATTGTTGAACTTCTCCGCCACCTTCTCCCCGGGGCGAACGGTCGCGCTCGTTGGCGAGAACGGCGCGGGGAAATCCACGATCGTGAAGCTACTCACGCGCCTTTACGAACCGACGTCTGGTCGTATTCTCCTGGGCGGTGTCGACATTCGGGAGATTGACCTGGATGCCTATCGCGAGCAGTTGGCGGTGCTGTTCCAGGACTTCATTCAGTATGAAACCTCTCTGCGTCAAAACATTGGTTTTGGGTGGCTGGAGAGAATGGAGGACGGCGAAGGAATCCTGTCCGCGGCCAGGCGTGCCCGACTCATGGACGTAGTTGAAGATCTACCGCATGGGGTTGATACGCAGCTTGGAAAATGGTTCAGCGAGGGCCGTCAGCTGTCGGGGGGTGAATGGCAGCGCGTGGCGCTGGCACGCGCCCTCTTCCGTGACGCTCCAATCATTGTCCTCGACGAGCCGACGGCCTCGCTTGATGCGCAGGCCGAAGAAGCCGTGTTTGAACAGATGAACACAGAGGAGTCGCGGGCCACGAAAATTCTCATCTCGCATCGCTTCTCGACGGTCCGCATGGCTGATGAGATCCTGGTGATCAGCGGGGGCAGGCTCATCGAATGCGGTACGCACAGTTCGCTGGTCTCGACCGGCGGTGTCTACGCAAAGATGTATGCAGTTCAGGCGAAGGGCTACCTGGATGGGTAGGCCTCCAGCTTCGGCTGGGATGTTGTGGGTTTTGTGGACGGTGACAAAAACTTGGAACATGGAGGCTTATTCACAGGCGGTGTGTCGGCCGGTGAAACCCTTGATCAGAGCACGTTTTATGATGGCTGTGAACAAGCCCCTCCGGGGCTGTCCCGGAGAATCGATTCCAGCAGGGAGGGCAGGGCGGTGGAGGGGTTCCGTCCGATTTCATTCGCACCGACCGGGGTGCGTGAGGCCCGACGTCTCGCCTCGGGATGCTTGGTGTAAGGAAAGGCCGGAGGGATGGATTTGCCCAAGCCGTGGCGTCTGGCGGCGTGCTGGACCTCGCTGCTGGAGCCCTCCTGCGTCCAGTCCTCGAAGTGCCAGAGGAGCCAGACCTCGAAACAGGGGTTGGAAACGGCGGCTGATAAGTTCTCCTGCCGTGTTTCCCGGAGAACGGGGATGAGCTTTGCGTGCTGGTCGACATCCAGGAGCAACCAGACCTCGTCATAGTCATTGGCGCGTGAATGACATCGTGCCTTCGCGGTTTTGAGTACCTTGCTCGGTTCTCCTCTGCCGTCCACCACGTCAATCGCGGTCACCTGCGTCCGGTTGGGGCGAAGGAATTGCATGAAACCTTCGAGGTATTCCTTCTCCGTTTTCCCTCGGTCACCACCAAGAGCCTGCGGTTTTCTCGTCGGGTTCCGGTCCGCCGGTTCAATGACCTCGCCGGTCGGCGTTCTTGTCGTCTGCTCATATCGGCAGTTGCTCCTGGACGCCGACGAGGTGCCGAACCTGGGTCGGGGCGAGGCGCGGGAGTGCTCCGTAGCGTCCCGACAGGTAGCGGCGGGCGTGGTTCTGTTCGGCTCGGGTGGGGAACTCGTCGAGGCTGAAGAGGTCGCTGACCCCCTGCGCGTCCTTCTGGGTGAACCAGACCTGCTCGGGGGTGAGTCGCGCTGGGTTCACGTTGTCGATGAAGTGCGTGTCGTGCGTGGTGAAAACGATCTGGGCGCCGTGAGGATTGATGTCCGGGTCGGTGAACATGGATACCAGCACCTGCGCCAGCTGCGGATGGAGACTTGCGTCGAGTTCGTCGATGCACAGCACCCCGCCGCTGCGAAGCTTTGCCAGGGCCGGGACCGCCAGGCCGAGCCAAGTGAGGGTTCCCGCGCTCTCGGCGTTCAGATCCAGGGGATAGGCCCCGTCGATCCCGAGGTGGTGGAATCTCAGGGCGCGACGAAGCCGGATGATCAACTCCTCGAACTGGTCGGCCTCCAGGACCAGACGGGTGGGATCGTGAGGTGTGTCATCCTCCGGGGCCTCGGGCTGCGTTGCGTCGGTGGCCGGGCCGAGGTTCATCAGGAATTCCTTGAAGTACTCGGGAAGTTCCCGTTCGCTCACCTCCGCATGGCAGATCCCGACATCGGCCACGCGCAGCAACGTGACGAGATCGTCCGACTTGAAACGCCCCCCGGCCAGCTCGGTCGTGAGCTGCCGAAGACGTTCCTCCCGTGCCTGCTCGGAGTAGGACACGAACTCGAACCCCCCGATGATCTCGCTGGCCAGTCGCTGGAGCTGCTCGTGCCTTGCGGTGAAGGCGCGGGACAACACCAGCTCCCGGGGGCCGGTGATCCGGCTCAGGAGTGCGGCGCCGCCGCGTAGTCTGCGTCCCACCTCGATGTCGCCGCCGTGTCGGTTGAAGAGCGTCGTGGGTTTCGACGTCCAATAACCTCGGAGCCACTCCTCGGTGACTTCGTGTTCGGTGAGACTGAAACCGTACTCGTAGCGGACGTCGTCGACGACGAAGTCCAGGACGAAGGTCGAGGGTCGGTTGGCGGACTTGGTGTCCAGCAGGAAGGGCCTTCGGGGCAGCTTCGAGTCTCCCGCCCACGTGGTCGCTGAGTTCCGAACCATCGAGGTGAAGAAGCGCATCCCGTGCAGCAGGGCGCTCTTGCCGGAGGCGTTCGGACCGTAGATCGCGGCCACCCGGCTGACGTGGCGCAACCAGTGCGAGTCGCGCGGCACTTGGGACTTCAGGGTGTGCGAGACGAGGTTGAGGGTGGCTTCATCCCTGAAGCTGGCATGGTTCGACAAGCTGAACTGAAGCAGCAGCATGCAGCAATTATGCATTATTTCTTGCTATATGTGTCGGGTTCCGTCCAAATGGTGGATTTGGATGCCCGTACATGCTTCAAGGTGGATCTTCCCCGTGGGGCTGTGGACGATGTGTGCTGGAGACGAACCCCGACCTGAGAGCTCCGCTAGCGTTGCGGCATGGCCGCTACCCCTTCCGTCGCCGAGCTGAAGCGACGTTTGGGTGTGGACGGCGACCGCGGTGAACCGCCGGGACTGCCGGGTGTTCGATGTCTTCCGGGGCCGGGGTCAGCGGTGGTGCTGCTCGCCGACACCGCGGTCGGGGCGGCGTGGGCGCGCCGGCGGGGCGACGTGCTCTCGCGCGACGAGGCGGAACGGGCGGCGCGGTTCGTGTTCCCCGGGCTCGGGGAGGCGTGGGCCGGGGCGCACGTGCTGCTGCGCGAGGTGCTGGGGCGTGCGACGCTGATACCCGCGGCGGATGTGCGGATCCGCACCGGCGAGTTCGGGAAGCCATCGGTCGACGGGGTCGAGTTCTCGCTGTCCCACACGGGCTCTGTCGTGCTGATCGGTCTCGGCGATCTTCCGCTCGGGGTGGACGTGGAGAAGATCCCGGAGGGGCGGACGGCAGGGCAGGTCGGTTCGGGTTTTCATCCGCAGGAGACCGAGGAGCTGCTCGACCTTCCCGCCGATGCGCGCCCCGAGGCATTCGCGCGCGTCTGGGTGCGCAAGGAGGCCCTGCTCAAGGCCATTGGAACCGGCCTGTCGCGTGGCATCTCCCGCGACTACGTGGGTGCCGGAACGGTCCCGGGAACCCCCGTCGCGGGGCTGCGCATCCACGACCTGGCGCTCCCGGGGATGCCCGGTCACCGCGCGGCGCTGTGCACCACGGTGCCCGAGGCCGCCCCGTAGCGACGGATACTCAACGGACCCGCCAACGAGCGGTCTGCTTGAAATCGGCCAGCAGCGAGGCGAAAACCCCGTTCCCGGCGGCCAGGTCACCCGGGCTGCCCTCTTCCACGACCCGCGTCGGTGTGCCGTTCTCGCGACCCGAGAGCACGTGGATGTGATCGGCCTGCATCACCGTCGACAGGCGGTGGGCGATGACGATGACCGTCCGGCCCCGCGACAATTCGCCCAGGGTCGCGGTGATCGCGGCCTCGTTCTCGGCGTCCAGGGCCGAGGTGATCTCGTCCAGCAACAGGATCGGTGCGTCCTTCAGGAAGGCACGGGCGATCGAGACGCGCTGCCGTTCACCGCCGGACAGTTTCTGGCCGCCCTCCCCGACCTGCGTGCCGGCGCCGTCCGGCAGCCGGGCGATCGTCTGGTCGAGTCCGGCCCGGTGGAGTGCGTCGGCCACCTCGGCGTCGGTCGCGTCGGGACGGGAAATCCGGACGTTCTCGGTGATGGTGGTGTTGAAAAGGTAGACGTCCTGGAAAACCATGGAGGTCATCTCCATCAGCTTCGTGGTTGGGATGTCCCGTACGTCGACGCCACCGATGGTGATCGAGCCCCCGTCGACGTCCCAGAACCGTGCGGCCAAGCGGGTGACGGTCGACTTGCCGCAGCCCGACGGCCCGATCAATGCGGTGATCTCGTTCTCCCGGACGGTCAGCGACAAACCGGAGAACACCGGCTGGTCCGCGACATAACCGAAATGGACGTCGTTGAACCGGATCGTGGTGCCCTGCGGGACCTTCGGTTCGTCAGGTTCGGGCAGCGGCGCAGAATCGACGATCGCACCGATGGCATCCAGGCTGACGATCGACTTCTGGATTTCGGCCGCGTACAGCACCGACTGGGAGATCGGGGTCGTGAAACGGGCCGCCATCAGGCCGATGGCCAGGTAACCCGGCACGTCGAGCCGCCCACCCAGCGCCAGCACCAACCCGGTGCCCAGGACCGCGGCGAAGAACACCTGCCCCAGGATCCCGAACGCCGCCGAGGGCCGTGACTGCGCCGCCATCAATCCCTTCACCGTGGCGTGCTCGTCGTGCAGCGCTTTTTTGAGGGGTTCCCAGCTCGTTCCGTTGAGTCCCTGGGCGCGCAGCACCGGCTGCAACCGGACCTGCTCGATGATGCGGTGTGCGGTCTCGGCGCTCACCTTCGGGGTGAGCTCCTGCTCGCGGCGGATCAGTGGCATCGCCCAGCGCCACAGCCCCCACACGACCGGGGTCACGACGACCATCACCAGACCCAGGAGCCAGTCGTGGATCAGCGTGACCACGACGGCGGTGGCGGGGGTGACCAAGGAGGAGATGAGCTGCGGGAAGACGATGGAGGCCAGGTGCGAAAGGGCGTCGGTTTCGCGGGTGACCGCGGCGGAGACCCGGCCCGTGGCCCCGGAGTCGAACCAGCCCAGCGGCAGCCCGGAGACCCGCTGTCCGATCTTCGCGATCACGTTGCCGCACACGTCGTAGGCGGAGATCCTGTTGGCGGCGATCATCGTCACGGACATCGTGGCGAAGGAGACCACCCCCAGGGCGATCAGCAACCAGAACGCCCCGGTGGCGCTGGACGGATCGTCCGAGAGAAATCCGCGCAGGAACCAGATCAGTGCGCCGAAGGCCAGGCCCTGCAGCACCGCGGCGACGGTGTAGCCGAGGATCAGGGTGTAGACGGTCTGCGGGCGGTCGAGGTATTTCCGGAAACGCTCAAGCATCCCGGCCTCCTGTCATCGTGTTCTGCTGGGCGGCCCAGAGCCGGGCGTAGTGCCCGTCCCGGGAGATCAGTTCGTCGTGCGAACCACACTCCGTGATCCGGCCCTCGTCGATGACCGCGATCTGGTCGGCGGTCCGGATGGTCGACAACCGGTGGGCGATCATCACCACGGTGCGACCCTCGGCGAGCCCCGAAATGGCCCGCTGGATCTCCAGCTCGGAGTGGGCGTCGGCCTGGGCTGTGGCCTCGTCGAGGATCAGGATCCGTGGGGCGGACAGGAAAGCGCGAGCGATGCCCAGCCGCTGCTCCTCGCCGCCGGACAGGAACCCATCGCCCGTCCCCAGCATCGTGTCGTAGCCGTTGGGCAGGGCCGTGATCCGGTCGTGGACATGAGCCTTCCGGGCGGTCTCGACGACCTGCTCGCGAGTGGCCTCCGGTTTGCCGAGCGCGATGTTGTTCGCGACGGTGTCGGAGGCAATCATGGCGTCCTGGAAGACCAACGCCATGGAACCCATCAGTTGCTCATCCGTCTGCTCACGGACATCGGCGCCGCCGATCCGGATCGCGCCGGAGTCGACATCCCAGAACCGGGCGATCAGCTTCGCCAGGGTGGACTTACCACCCCCGGACGGACCGACCAGGGCGGTCACGGTGCCCGGCCGGCAGGTCAGCGTCACGCCCTTCACGACGGGATTGTCGGGTTCGTATCCGAAGGTGATGTCGTCGACCTCGATGAGCGACGGATCGGCGGTCAGCGCGGCCCGGGTGGTGGGGGTCGCGAGCTCCGGGGTGCCCAGGATCTCCAGGGTGGAGTTGGCGGCCTGTTTGGCCGCGTAGATGTGCTGGAAGATCTGGACCAGGCTGGTCAGGCCCTCCGGGATCCCCACCCACACCAGGGCGAAGGCCACCACGGTGATCGGGGTGACCCAACCCAGGTGGAAGAACCAGAAACCCAACCCGATGGTCAGGGCCAGCATCGCGGCCGGCTGCATGACGGCCGCCATGATCGCCATGCTGACCCCGGATCTGCGCATCCAGTTCATGGTCACGTCGGCGTGGTTGCGGGCCGCGGCGTCGAACCGGCCGAAGACATCCGCGGTCATGCCGAAGTTCTTCACCTCCTTGATGCCGTCGACCATCTCGACCGTCACCGCGGACAGTTCCCGCTGGGCGGCGGAGTACTCGTCGAAGGACTGCTTCATGCCCTTCGTGGCGGGCAGCGTCGACATGCCCAGCAACAGCAGCCAGGCCAGTATCAGCAGCCCCGCGAAACGGGCGTCGAGCCACAGCAGGTAACCGAACCCGGCGACGACGGTCCCGGCCGAGTTCATCATGTCGCCGGCCAGATGGGCCACCAGGGTGTGGATCTGTTCCGTGTCGCCGATGACGGCGCGGTTGATCTGCCCCGAGGAACGGTCGTTGACCCAACCCAGCGGGACGCGAGGGAGCTTGTTCACCAGCTTCAACCGCAGCTCGTTGCGGAGGTTCGCCTCGGCGATGTGGGTGGCCCCGAGGGCCCCGGTGTAGGCGATCCCGTGGATGACCATGGACACCACGGCGGCCGTGAACCAGGCCCAGTGGTGCGCGGCGGATGCGCCATTGAGAAATCCGCGCCCGATCTCGACGAGCGCGATGTAGGGGACGATTTTCAGCGCCGCCCCGATGAAAGCGACCACGCCGCCCAGGAACATCGCCGTGTGCGCGGATCTGATCAGTTCCCAGACGCTCGTCGGATTCTGTCGCGGAACGGTGGCGACCATGTTTCCTTCCTTGATGGGATTGGGAGTTCCGGTTTCCGGGGGAGAGGGAGCCCGTCCAGTTTTGGCCGGGCGTGACCCGTCAGACTATTCCGGCGCGGGAGAACTGCCTGCGGGTCAGCGCGCGACCCCAGAAGCACCCGGCGACGCAGGCCACGATGGCGATCAGGCAGTACATGACCATGGTCGCGGGATTGAGCATGTCCATCCCCACCTTCGCCACATCCAGGGTGGGGTTGTTGGCGTAGAGCTCCAGGTAGGCCTCCTTCATCCAGACGAAGGGGATGTACTCGCCCAGGGCGAAGAAGGTCACGAAGGCCGTGTAGGCCGCGGTCATGGACGCGAAGGACTTGTGGCCCATCAGCCGGTAGATCACCTCGGCGACCACGCCGCCCGCGATCGTCATGTAGCACATGACGCCGCCGGGGGCCATGGAGATCATCATCAGCCCGATGATGAGGCCCGTGATCAGGAAGATGCCGGTGCGCTGCACCTTGCCGAGCAGGACCATGAAGATCAGGCCGCCGAAGATTCCGAAGATCACCGGGAGCAGCACCATGATCAGCGGGATGGCTCCCATGGTCATGCCGCAGATGAAGAACAGCACGATGTACAAGGCGATGAAGATGCCGATGGTGACGGCGTCGCGGACCGGGGAGTTCCTGCGGTTCGGCGTGGGGGCAGCGGGCTGTGTGGATTCTGTTGACTCGCTCATCATTCCTCTTTTCTCGCGAGCTTTTCCAGGACGACCTGGTGGCCGTCGATGTGGACGGTGTGGTCGAAGGTGGACTCGATGAACTCGGCGTCATGGGTGATGACCAGCACCAGGGCGCCGTCCCCGGCCACGTCCCGCAGCAGACCGGAGATCCGCTGCATGTTCCCGGCGTCCAAGCCCGAGGTGGGTTCGTCGAGACAGATCACCCGCGCCTGTTTCATGCAGGCCAGGGCGATTCCGAGGCGCTGCTTCTGCCCGCCCGACAGGGTCAGCGGGTGACGTTCACGCAACTCCTCCAAACCGGTGCGGGCCAGCAGCTCGACGGCCCGGGCCTCGGTCGCAGGTCCCGGAGGGGAACCGATCAGCATCTCGTCCCAGACCGATTCACCCACCAGCTGGTATTCGACGTCCTGCATCACCAGGGCGCAGTCGCGGATGCGTTGGCGTCTGGTCCAGGTCCTTTCGCCCCAGCCGATCCTTCCCCGGGATTTCAGCAGCCCCAGCAGGACCTTCATCAAGGTGGTCTTGCCGACGCCGTTGGCCCCGGTGATGCCGATCACTCCGGAGGCGGGCAGCGTCAGTTCGTCGATGCGCCACAGCGGCGCGCACCGGGGATGGGCGAACTGGATGTCCCGGATCCTCGGCCCGGCCTGGTCGAAGGGATCCGGCGGCGCCGGCCGGAACTCGGTTCGGCGCAGCCGGCGAAGCCCGTGGTCGGCGAACCAGGCGTCGGGCAGCTGCCCCAGCCGGTCGCTGGTGATGTCGGCGGTGACCCGGCCGGTCTCCAGCACGATGCAACGGTCGATGACCCCGTCCAGGTAGGAGAGACGGTGGTCGGCGATGATCGTCGTCACTCCCTTTTCCTTGAGGTCGAGAATCACCCCGCGCAGCATGTCGAGGCCGTCGAGGTCGAGGTTCGCCGATGGTTCGTCGAACAGCAGCACCCGGGGGTTCAGCGCCATCGCGGATCCGATCGCCAGCTTCTGTTTCTCCCCGCCCGAGAGCCCCGCGATGCGGCGGCCCAGCAGATCGGTGATCCCGACATCCGAGGCGATCTCGCCGACCCGGCGGACGATCTCCTCGGAGGGCATGGCGAAGTTCTCGCAGCAGAAGGCCAGCTCGCTCGCCACGTCGAATGTGAAGAACTCGGAACGGGGATCCTGGAAGACGGTGCCGATTCTGGAGGCGAGGTCGCGGGATGGCAGCTGGGCCACCGGGACGCCGTCGAGGGTGATGCTCCCGGTGACGTGGGCGTCGAAGAAGTGGGGCACCAAGCCGTTCAGGCAGCGCAGCAGGGTCGTCTTGCCGCAACCCGAGTCCCCCGTGACGAGGACGCTCTGACCAGCGGGAATGACCAGGTCGATGCCGCTGAGCGCCGCGGGAAGCAGGGTTTCGTCGTCACCGAAGTAGGAGACGGTGGCCTCAGCGAACTCGATCACCATCTCACCCACACCCTCACGGCTGCGACCAGCGCGGGAGTGAGTGCCATCAGGACCCAGTCGACGGCCTCCAGACGCGGGACGGTCATGGCGGAACGACGGTGCCCGGGATCGAGGCCCTTGCACTCCGCGACCGCCGACAACTCGTCAGCGATCCGTCCCGAACGCATCAGAACCGGGACGACACCGTGTTCCAGTTCTTTCAGCGGGTGACGCAGCCAACGACGCCACCGGGCCTCCGAACCCCGCAGCCTGGACGCGGAACGGATGGTCCTGAGCTCACCCAGCAATGTGGGGACGTAGCGATAGATGACCATGACGACCACCAGAAAGGTGCCCGGCAGCCGCAGTCTTCCCAAGGCCGCCATCGCCTCACCCATCGGCACCCGGGTGAAGACCACCAAGCCCATGGCGAGCGCCGGGAAGCCGTAGACCGAGAGGGTCAGCAGGATCCCGAGCCACGGCACCAACGGCAGGTGCGCCCCAAGCAGGCACAGGTGGTGCAGGACCCGCAACGCGACGTAGCTCCCGGCCAGTTGCAGTGACAGCCGGGACGACCCGAGCAGGAACCCCAGGGCGACGGGGTACGCGGTCAGCAGGGCGGTACCGGCCGGGACCTGGACCAGGCCGGTACCGAAGGCCATCGCGGCCAGCATGACCAACCCCGCTCGGAAGTCGGGTTTGGTGGGGAAGGGCGGCATGGCACGGTTATTCCCCGTAGAAGCAGGGCAGGGGTTTGTAACCCCACCCGACGAGAGGGAATCGACCATCGACACAATTGCTTAGGCTAACCTAAATTGCATGCCGTTGGAAGCTGTTTCCAGCGGTGCATCAACACGAGATGAGGCGAGTGTGCCCAAGGCGCAGAAGGTTGATTGGCGGGTCGTGTTGGCTGCGGCCGCGGCCATGCTCGTTGAGGGGTATGACTTGGGTGTCTACGGGAACCTGCTGCCCTTCCTGCTGCGTGATGGATCCTTGGGGATGGACACCGCACTGGCCGGGGTGGCGGGTTCCGCTGTGTTCATCGGAATGCTGCTGGGTGGTCTGGCGGCCGGGTGGTTGAACTCAAGGTACGGGCAACGCAGGGTGCTGGTGTGCGGCATCTCGGTGTTCTCGGCCGCCATGTTGTGCACCGCTTCGGTACATGACTCGGTGCTCTTCACGGGGACGAGGCTGCTGGCGGGAGCTGGCCTGGGTGTGGTGATGCCGGTCTGCATGGCCATGGCGCGGTCCGCCTGCTCGTCGTCGATGTCCTCGCTGTGCATCTCCGTGGTGATGGGAGGCATCCCGGCCGGCGGTATCGCTGCGAGTCTGCTGTCTTGGCTGACCGCATCCCACGTCGGGTGGCGGCCTTTGTTCGTCGTGGGGGCTGTGATTGGGCCGGTGCTGATCCCGTTGCTCTTTTCCGTGCTCAAAAGGATCGTTGATCCGGAATGCGAGGCCATGGGCCATGAAGTGGCGCATGATGCCTCCCCGGAGCCCCACGGTGGCGTGCCGCTGCGGGAGCTGCTGGCCCCGGCGATCGCTGGCATGGCCGCCACTTTCTGTTTCCTGCTTTCCTTTTACGGATTGATGACGTGGCTCACGAAGCTGATGACCGAGATCCGCGTCCCGCTCGATGGTGCGCTTCAGCTGACTCTTGTGTTGAACACGGGGGCGGTTCTCGGTTCGTTGCTGACGGGTCTGCTGGCGACCCGGTTCGGAACTTTGACGCTGACGGTGATCTCCGGTGTGACCGGGGCGGTCTGTCTGGTGTTGCTGCCATCCGGATTGGTTGACGGGGCCGTGATGATGTTCGTCGTGGCGGTGCTGGGCATGGTCTCTCCCTCTGCCCAGAACTTGGTCAACTCCCTCGTCAGCGAAGCCGTGGCCGCCCATTGGCGGACGGGCGTGCTGGGGTTCACCCTGGGGGTCGGGCGGCTCGGTGCGGTTCTCGCCCCGGTGATCGGCTCCTATCTGCTGGTGAGCATCCCGGCCGGGGAGGGAATCGCCAGCCCGGCCGGTGCCGTCTTCGTGGCGTTCGCCGTCGCCAGCTTGGGCGGTGTGGTCGCCGCGTGCTGGCTCGGGGGTCTGGTTCGCCGCCGCGCCCGGCTGGTGGCCGGGGCATTGGCGAACCGTGGGGCCGGGAGACAGAGTGAGGCCGCGAAAAGCTAAGGTTAGGTTTACCTAAAATCTGGGGTTGGGCGAGTGGTGCCCGAGCACGTCGAATGGGAGCCTTGGGTGGACAAAACGGATCCTGTGGATCTTCTGCACGAGCTGCTGGCGGAGCTGCTGGGAGCTGAACGCGACGAGATCGCTGACATCGGCCCCGAGGAGTCGCTGTCCGACTACGGCATGGATTCGCTGCGGCTGATCGCCGTGGTGCAGCGATTGGGCAGGGCCGGGATCAAGGTCGACTACGCGACGATGGCCCACGACCAGCGACTGGGCAGCTGGGAAGCCCTCGTCGCCCGAGGACCCGAAGCGTGCGCGGTGGGCACGATCAGCACCGGTGAGGTCGAAGCGGATGCGGGTTTCACCACCGGATACCGGGAACGCGACTGGGAACCCTTGACCACACCCCGGCCGGGTTTCGTGCCCATGCCCGAGGACCGGGCGGCCCGCTACCGTGCCGACGGCCTGTGGCGCGGGCGCACCTTCGACGGCATGCTGGCGCTTTCCGTCGACGCCCACCCGGCAAAGATCGCCATCACCGACGGTCACGCATCGATCAGTTATGCCCAGCTGTGGCGCCAGATTGATGCAGCCGCCAAGAACTTCGCCGCCCGTGGGGTGCGCCCCGGCGAACATGTCATCTGCTACCTGCCCAACATCATCGAGTTCTACCCCATCTACTTGGGCCTGGTCAGGCTCGGTGCGGTTCCGTTGCTGGCCCTGCCCGGGCATCGAGAAGTGGAGCTGGCGGCCTTCGCCCGCTCCATCGAACCCCGCGCAATCGTCACGGTCGAACGCTGGCTCGGGACCGATCACGGCGGTATCGCCCGTGGCGTGGCGGCCGGCCTGTCCGGGGACATGGAGGTCGCGGTCTGGACCGACCCGGAGGTCCTGGTGACCGATGATCCGGCCATTGAGGTGGACCGTTCCTCGTGGGGAACACATCCCGAGGACGCGGCTTTCCTGCTCGTCTCCGGCGGATCGACCGGTGTTCCGAAGCTGATTGCGCGGTTCATGGATGGTTACGGTCTGACCCTGGAGCTGTCCAATCGGGTCTGCGCGATCGACGAGGAAACCGTCTACCTGGCGGCTCTCCCGGTAGCCCACAACTACGCGAACTCATCCCCCGGGGCGCTCGGAGTGCTGATGGCCGGCGGCACCGTCGTGCTCGCGGCCTCGCCGTCGCCGGACATCTGCCTGCCTTTGATCGATCGTCATCGGGTCGATGTGGTGGCCCTGGTGCCTCCGATTGCCATGCTGTGGGTCGATCACCTTGGCGGCGCCGAAGCGCCTGGGTCGCTGCGCACCGTGCTGATCGGTGGCGCCAAGCTGACGGTCTCGGCGGCCGAACGAGTGGAGAACGCCTTCCCGGGCTGCCTGCAGCAGGTGTTCGGGATGGCCGAGGGCCTGGTCTGCTACACCGACCTCGACGACACCCGGGAGATCCGGCTCACCACCCAGGGTCACCCGATGAGCGAGGCCGACGAGCTGTTGGTGCTCGACCCGGCAGGCGAGCCCGTCGCGCGTGGGGAGATCGGTGAACTGCGCACCCGCGGCCCTTACACCATCTCCGGGTACTACAGGAATCCGCAGGCCACCGCCAAAGCGGTCGACGCCAACGGCTACTACTGCACCGGTGACCTGGTGCGGATCACCGGCGATGGGGACGTGATCGTCGAGGGGCGTGCGGTCCAGACGATAAACCGTGCCGGGGAGAAGATCCTCGGTGAGGAGGTGGAGGATGTCCTGCTGCGGCTGGACGGCATCATCAATGCCGCCGTCACCGGCCAACCCGACGACCTGATGGGACAACGGATCGTCGCCTTCCTGACCATCCGCGACGGTTCGGAACTCAACATTGACGCGATCCGTCGCCACCTGCGTGACTCCGGGCTGGCCTCGTTCAAACACCCGGACAGAATCGAGATCGTCACCGAGCTCCCGGTGACCGCTGTCGGCAAGAACGACCGCGGCAAGCTGTTGAAGGGAGATGAATGATGACGCGCGACCCGATGCCCCCACCCGCCGCAAAAGCCGACGAGTACCGCGCCGACGGGACCTGGGGCGAGCGAACCATCACCGGGCTGGTTGCTGACCACGCCCTGCTGCATCCAGGGCGTCCCGCCGCGACCGACCAGCACAGGAGCCTCGACTACGGTGGGCTGTGGCGCAGGGCCCAGGAGGCCGCCGCCGGGTTCACCATCGACGGTGTCGCGGCGGGGGAGCGGGTGCTGCTGCATCTGCCGAACTCGGTTGCCTGGTTGGAATGTCTCCTCGGGCTGATTGAGGCCGGGGCGGTGCCGGTGATGTCCACCGAGTCGCTGAGAGCCTCCGAACTGACCGAACAGGCCCGGGCGGTGGGTGCCAGCCATCTGCTGACCCCCGCCGAGGTGACCTTCTCCGCCATGCGGGAAGCTGCGGTGGAAACCGTGAAGAACCTCGACGGGGTCCTGCAAATGCACGAGATCCCCATCGCCACAGGACCACGATCCGAACCCGGCATTGATGTGCAAGCCACCTCGTCGTGCAGGGCCGAGGACCCGGCACTGATCCAGATCGGTGGGCCACGCTGCCCCGACGTGTTGCCGATAGTGCGGCGTCACGAGGACTATCTGTGCTCGGTGGAACTGTCCAACACCGCCTGCGCACTCACCGCTGATGCGGTCATGTTGATCGGCATTCCCGCCTCCCACAACTACACCATGGCTTCTCCCGGGATCATGGGCGCGTTGCTGGCCGGCGCCCACGTCGTTTTCGCTCCCGACCCGACGCCGAGTACCTGCTGGCCCCTGCTGGCAGCCCACGGTTGCACACACACCCCACTGGTTCCCTCCCTGCTGGTTCCGTGGCTCGAAGCAGCAGGAGATGACCCGGCGGCCGTGGCGGGCCTGAGGGTTATCTGGGTTGGTGGGGCGCCGCTCGACCTCACGCTGGCGGCCCGGGTCGAGGCCGGGCTCGGGGTGCGGGTTCAGGAGGTCTACGGCATGGCCGAGGGGCTGGTGGCCTACTCCCCGCTGGACATGGACCGAGCCAGTGTCGCCGAGCACCGGCTGGTGCCCATGAGTGAGCGGGACGAGATCCGGATCGTTGACCCGTCCAGCGGCGTCGATGCCGCCCCGGACGGCGAGGGACGGTCCCGTGGGGAGCTGCTGTGCCGTGGCCCTTACACGGTCGCGGGATTTCTCGGTGCTCCGGAGGGGGCCCGTGGAATCTTCGATGCCGATGGCTGGTATCACAGCGGCGACATCGTGGAGCATCAGATGCCGGATGCCGGGTTCGACAAACCGCGTCTGACGGTGCTCGGAAGCTGCAAACCCCAGATCAATCGCGGCGCCGAGAAGATCTTCCCGGGGCGGGTGGAGAGCGTTCTGTTGACGCATCCCCAGGTTGTGGAGGCCAAGTTGATCGGCGTTGACGACGAGGTTCTCGGGCATGCGACCCGGGCGGTGGTCACCGTCGTCCCGGACGAGACCGGCAGATACCCGAAGACGCTCAAACTGCGTCGGTTCCTGCATGGGGCGAAACTTGCGGCCTACTACCTGCCCGACAGTTTCGAGATTCACAAGCGTCCCGCTGACGGAGAGGGGGCGTTGGGGGCGACTCGGCGCATTGACAAGGAAGTATAGGCTACCCTAACCTATTGGGCGGAAGTCGAGTGCACAATCCAAGGTGGCCGCCTGGAGGTCAGAAATGGTTCCGCGCCAGCTACCGCCGGTGGTTCCGGGAGCCGGAACACAGGTGGAGTCATCAGCACGAGCGATTTCCCGAATTACTTCCTCAAAGAGCGGGGTTTGACAATGGAGTGCAATAATCCTACGACCCAAAAGGGCATGATGACGAAAGACGTGATCATGGCCGCCGCCCTTGGAGTTTTGTGCGTCGCTGTCAGAATGGTTTTCATGATCGCTGGCGGCATCGCCCCCTTGGTTTGGCTCGGGTCCCATTTCATCGACGCGATTCTGCTCGGTCCCGTCTTCATGCTGCTCGTCGCCAAGGTGCCGAAGGGTGGCGCAGTCTTTTTGGTGTGTCTACTAACCGGTCTGGCTTTCTTCAACTCCGGATGGCCCGTGGTGGTCACGTGCATAGCTGGTGGGCTGATGTGCGAGGCGATCCTGGCCTTCGGCAACCGGACCTCCCCATCTCTGCTCACCTTGGTGATCACCTATGTGGTGTTCTGCCTGAGCTTCATCGGAGACTTCTTCCCGCTCTGGTTCCTGGGCGATCAGTTCTTGGGGCAGATGCTCTCCAGTGGGATGAGCGGGGAGTACGTGGAGACCATCAGGTCCTTCATCAATGGCCCCGCGATCACTGTCATCGTGATTTCCATAATTGTCGGAGCGCTCGTAGGAGCCTTCTTTGGTCACCGCCTCATGAGGAAACATTTCTCTGCGGCCCAAGTGGCGCCGGCAGAGTGAAGACTGCACGAACGGGACTTGATCCGCGCACAAAAATCGTGGTGCTGGTCACGGTCATCATCGTGGTATTCTCATTCCCCGGGAACCTCGTCATGGGAATCACGGTCGCGGGATGCATCTTGCTCTTCCTGATCGACGGCTTGGTGCTCCAGCTGGTTGGATTCGCGGCGGTGTATCTGTTTCTTACGGCAATCCAGTTTCTTCTGCTGCCTCGAGTCGGTGCGACGGCGGCCATGATGCTGGCCGGTTTCGTCTACTTCAAGGTGCTGATGCCAATTGCCCTACCCGCTGATCACCTGATGCGAACCACATCTGTACAGGAGGTGTTGGCGGCGGCCAAAAAAATGCGGGTGCCCGAAAAAATGCGCATCGGATTTGCGATCATCATGCGTTACCTCCCGGTGGTCGGCCAGAACTTTCGTCAGGTCAGGGACGCAATGAAGTTGCGCGATCTGCGTGGCCTTGGGGCACGCGTCGAAGCGGTCTACGTTCCCATGCTGATGAACACGGTACAAGCAGCAGAAGATCTGTCGACTGCAGCCTGCACCCGCGGCATCGAAAACCCTGGTGACAAGACATCCTTCGTGAAGGTTGGCCTGCGAACCCGCGATTTCCTGGTAATCACCAGCTGTCTGGCGCTCATCACGGCGGGTGTCCTGAAATGATCGAGTTCAAACGGGTGACGTGCCGCTACGAGGGATTCACCCGCACTGCCCTGACCGACATCGACCTACAAATCTCGTCCGGGGAGTTCGTGCTGTTCTGTGGTCCCAGCGGATCCGGCAAAACCACGGCCATCCGGCTGGTGAACGGCATAATCCCGCATCTGCAACCCGCCGAGGTTGAAGGAGAGATACTACTGGACGGCCAATCGGTTTCTGAGCAGCCGATGTGGCGTCTCGCCCAACGAGTGGGCAGCGTCTTCCAGAATCCCAAGGCCGGCTTCTTCAACTCTGACGTCGTCAGCGAGATTGTCTTCGGCATGGAGAACAGTGGGATCCCACTCGATGTGATGACTCGCAGACTCGCTGCTGTCACACAGGACTGTGGAGTTGAGAACCTGTTGGGTCGCAGCATCTTCGAGCTGTCCGGCGGTGAGGCCCAGCGAATCTCCATCGCGGCTGCCCTGGCGTTGGAGCCCGGGGTACTGGTACTCGACGAGCCGTCGTCCAACCTGGATGAAATGGGGATAGGCGCTCTGCGTGCCCTGCTTGTCCGTGCCAAATCCCTGGGTCAAACCATTATCATCGCGGAACACAGACTCTGGTATCTGGCCGACCTGGTAGACCGGGCATACTGCTTCGCCGACGGCAGGGTCGTCGAGAAATTTGACGGCCCCGGCTTGGCCTCCTTGGCCGATGACAGAAGGCAGGAACTCGGGCTGCGCAAACTGACTCGCCCCACTCCTCCCAACAGCGATTCCCGATCCGGGGGAAACGAACAGGCGTTGCTCAGCATCGACGACCTGTCCTTCCGGTACGGTCGGCGCCAAGTTTTCGATAACGTCGCTTTCCATGTGGCGGCGCAGGAAACAGGCGCCATCGTCGGTCCAAATGGATCCGGGAAGACCAGTATGGTGCGCTGCCTCACAGGTCTGGCCCGCCCCTCCAGCGGAACAATCAGCTGGCGAGGCGAATCGGTTTCAGGTCGCTGGCTGCGCAAGCACGCCTGCCTGGTCATGCAGAACGTCAATCACCAGCTGTTCGCCGAAACGGTCCGCGCCGAGGTGTCACTGGGTTCTCCGGCCACGACGGATACCATCCACGCGGTGCTGGCGGATCTTGATCTCGAGCACTTGGCCAATCGACATCCACGGACCCTTTCGGGTGGACAACGCCAGCGATTGGCCATCGCTTGTGCCTGTCTGTCCTGGCGCCCCATCGCCGTCCTCGATGAGCCCACGAGCGGACTGGACCACCACCACATGACCCAGGTCGCCAAGCTGCTGGCAGAGCAAGCAAATCAAGAACGATGCGTGGTGGTGGTGACCCACGATCCGGAGTTCATCGATGCCTTGGGAGCCCAGCAACTGATCTGGAAACCACAGTCTGATGAAAGACAGGTGGACCAGAAGGCAAAGGAGCTGTGATGAGGTACCAATCAACAGCATTTCCTGAAACACGGTTCGGGATCATCGGGGCGACCGGTGCAATCGGAGGTCGCACCGCAGAAATCCTCAGGTCGCGTGGTCATGAAGCGCTACTTGCCGGGCGCAATCCCGACACACTCATGGCGGAATCCGGTTGCTTTCGACGGGTCAACGTGCACGATCATGAAGCCATGGACAACTTCGTCGCAGAAACAGACGTGGTGATCAATTGTGCAGGGCCTTCCTGTGAAACCTCGTTTTGCGTACTGAAAACCGCAACCAAGTTCAATCGTCCGCTCATAGATGTGGGCGAAAGCCTTCTGACCATGAACCTCAGGCCTCCGATTCCGGTGATTGCTGGGGCAGGGTGCATACCTGGACTTTCCGGCGTGGCGGCAATGGCGGCCGCTGCTGCAGCAACGGCCGGTGGGCATCTGATCTCGGTATATTCGGTGCGCGATATTTTCACTCCCAGTGGTGCCAAAGATTTTCTGCGTGGCATCGACAGAAAGCCCGCGGCAGAAATTATTGCCCTCATGCGAAATCCAAAGAGCTTGGTGAATCGCCTGAACAGCTCAGGGGCGTCGGGGTTTCGAGCACTGGATTTTCCCTGTCGGATCGCTCCATATCAGAACGAGGAAACCAAGCGCCTCAGCGGCTTCCGGGGGTTTGATGATGCAGAGTGGTACAGTGCATTGGCCGGTGGAGTTGATGCCTCGATCCAGTTGATGAAGATAATCAACCACTACCACGTCGAGCCTGATGGCGCCACAGATGATTTGATCGCTTTCAGCCGTGACTCCGTTTCACGATACGGTCGCGGTGTTGATCTCCTGATCGACTTCATCTCAAGAGATGGTCGTCATGCGACAGTGAGCCTTCGCGGAACAGGACAGAGCGGTTTGTCCGCAACCATGGCGGCGGCGATGGCCGAAATAATCGCAACCACACGAGTGGCGCCCGGCATCTGGACACCTGCTCAGGTAACCGACCCCCGCCAGCTGCTGGCACGAATAAAGGAGCTCGCCCCCGCGACGCAGCTGGTCTGCGGCATGGACGAAGATATTCACCAATTCTCTTGCGAGGAGGTCGCATGACCGTCGACAAATCCCCTCGACGACTAATTTTGGATCTGGCGGAGCGCGGGATATCTCTGCGTGCTTCCGGGGACAAGCTGGCCTTCACAGCTCCTCGGGGAGTCCTCACGGAGGACCAGCGCAACGCGTTGAGGCAGGCCAAACCGGAAATCTTGGCCGAGCTGACAGCTCGAGAGAATGCAAGTATCGTTTCGGACCCGGCAAATCGCCATCTTCCTTTTCCCTTGACGGATATTCAGGCCGCTTACCTGGTTGGGAGAAATGAGGCATACGACTGGGGTGGTGTCGCCTGCCAGATATACATGGAGTTGAGCTATGGGGATCTCGACCCGAAAAGGGTGGAAGAGACGTGGCGCAGACTGATCGGTCGACATGAGATGCTGCGCTGCGTCATTGACGCCGCCGGGTCGCAGCGAATCCTGAATGATGTCGGCAAGCTGTCGATTCCATGCGGGGAGGGCCTCCGGCATCTGGAAGAACAGCGCGCCGTTCTCAGCAATCGCTTGGGAGATCCCGGGGTCTGGCCGTTGTTTGCCGTTGCGACCACCCGGTTGCCTGATAGAGCCGTGATGCATTTCTCGATGGAGTTCATCATTGCGGACTGGACCAGCATCTGGATGCTGCTCAGAGAATTCGAGGCGGAGTACTTCACTCCAGAAATCCCGCTGCCTGAAATCAGGCTGAGCTTCCGTGATTACATCGACGCCCATCAACGTATCCGTTCAACTGTAGATCGCGATCTCGACCAGCTGTACTGGAAGGGGAAACTCGATCGCTTGCCGCCGGCTCCACACTTGCCGATTCTTGCCTCTGCTCAGAGAAAGAGGCGTGGATGTTTTCGGCGATATAATTCATGTTTGCCGATGAATGAATGGAATGCCTTCCGGCGTCGTTCGCGCAAGTGGAACCTCACCCCTACTGCTGTAATATTAACTGCTTATGCAAAGGTTCTGGAGCGTTGGAATGATCGTCCGGATCTGACCCTCAACCTGACTGCTCTCAATCGTCCGGGTCTGCATCCCGAAATCGGCAACATCATGGGGGATTTCACCCAGAACGTACTGGTCGAAACCGATTTCACCAGATCACGCAGCTTCCGCGAAGAGGCCCAAGCCACCTTGAAAACCCTCTTCGACAACCTCGATCACCAGTCCTTCACCGGTGTCGAGGTGTTGCGGGACCTGGCGAATCGATTTGGCCGTGAAGCGGCATTCATGCCCTATGTCTTCACGAGTGCAATTGGATTGCAGAACAATGACCAATCCCTCAGGCTGCGCGGCCGGATAGGCGAAGGAATCAGCCAGACGCCGCAGGTTTTCATCGACTGCCAGGTCATGGACACCAATGATGAGCTGCTCATCAACTGGGATGTTCGTGAAGGAGTCTTCCAACCCGGAATCATCGAGGACTGTTTCACGGCTTTCATGGAGTTTCTTCACGAGCTTGCCGCAGGGGATGAGAGCTGGGAAAGAAAAGGGCGTCTTCCGCTCCCAGCATGGCAGCTCCGGGTGCGTGAACAGGTGAACGATACCACCTGCCCGCTGCCCCACCATCTTCTGCACGAAACGGTCATCGCCCAGGCGCGCAACTTCCCGGACAGGATGGCCATTGCCGATGGACGTGATATCACGACCTATGGAGAGCTGATGACGCAGGCGGCCGGAATAGCCGCGAGCCTCCGTGAACTAGGTATCCTGCCAGGACAACGCGTAGGGGTTGGGATGACCAAGAATGCGCTTCAGATGGCCGCTTGCCTGGCCGTCCTGTCGGTTGGGGGCTGCTATGTCCCGATGGACGCGGATGGCCCGGACAAACGAAACCGTGGAATAGTTGCCGCCACCCAGATGGCATGTGTGCTGACCACCAGTGCCGACGAAGCGCCATGGATGGCAGAAACTACCGTGGTGCACGTCGAAGGACTGCGTGGAAACCCGGATGAACTAAGTGTCGAGGGAGACGAGAAGAACATTGCCTACATAATCTTCACCTCGGGCTCCACGGGGGAGCCAAAAGGCGTGGCGATCAGCCACCGTGCGGCTGTCAACACCATCGAAGACATCAACCAACGTTTCAGCGTCACAAGTGAAGATCGGGTTTTGGGACTTTCGCGGCTGAACTTCGATCTGTCCGTCTACGACCTCTTCGGTGTCCTGTCGGCCGGTGGAGCAGTGATCCATCCAGAACCAAGAAATCTGACCAATCCGATTCACTGGGCCGAGCTGATCCAAGAGTGGGATGTCACCCTGTGGAACAGTGTCCCGGCATTGATGCAACTGCTGGTGGATTCTCTGGAGGAAAGCAACAACAAATCTCTCAATTCACTCCGGGCCGTACTGCTGTCGGGAGACTGGATTCCCCTCGCTTTGCCTGAACGCATTCAGCAGGTGATGCCCGAAGCGAACATCGTGAGTCTGGGGGGAGCAACCGAGGCGTCGATCTGGTCCATTCATTATCCTTGGGAAGGGAACGAACCCCACTGGGTGAGCATCCCCTATGGAAAGCCTTTGCTGAACCAAGGGTTCCATGTGCTGGACGATCGCCTATACGATTGCCCTGTCGGCGTTCCGGGGCAGCTGGCCATCACCGGGATCGGGCTGGCTGATGAGTACATAGGAGATCCGGCTCTCACGGCCAAGCAGTTCCCTGTTCTTCCGCAAAACGAAGAACGAGCATATCTAACAGGAGACCTGGGGCGCTACTTGCCCGACGGGAACATCGAATTCCTCGGCAGACGTGATTCGCAGGTAAAGATCAGGGGCTACCGGATCGAACTCGGTGAGATCGAAGCCGCATTCACCGCTGATCCAGAGGTGGTGGCCGCGGCGGCTTTTGTGGTTGAGCGCGCTGGAGAGAAGCAGATACAAGCAGTCCTCCAGACCTCGGTTCCTCCCGGCGACATTCTTGCCTTTGAGAGTTCTTGGATCGCGAGGCTCAGGGACACGCTACCCAGCTACATGATTCCTCGTCGGGTCGGATGGTGCCCAAGATTTCCGCTCACCAGTAACGGGAAGGTTGACCGAACCGCTCTGCCCGAAATGATCAGTCACTCTCCTGAGGATCTTTCCGGGGATCCCGAGAAGCCGCTCACCTCCACGCAGATGCTCGTCTCAGATACCTGCCGTGAGCTCTTGGAAATTGACAAGTTGGGTCTCGATGAGAGTCTCTATGACGTGGGGGCCGATTCGATGACCATGAACCGGATCGCAATCAGGCTGAGTGAGTCGCCCGGTTGTGCGAGTACTTTTGAAGACATACTAGTTGCGCTGTTGAATGATGCGACGGTGGCGGCCGTATCCAGGGTGATCGAAACCAAGAACGATGATTCGGAGGTCAGCCATGCCGACTGAGTGGGTGAACCATGCTCGCGTCACTGACGGGGCGCAGGTGAATCTTCTGTGTTTCACCTACGCCGGGGGAAGCCCAAGTCTGTTTGCTCCCTGGAAGAAGTACATCCCCGACAGTATCAATGTGTATCCGATCCTGTATCCGATGCGAGAGAAGCGCCGCCAGGAAATGCTACCCGAGGACGCCTCGGTCTTGGCGGCTCGCATTTTGAGCGAGGCCCCAGAAATCTTCGATCGTCCAGTAGTTTTCTTCGGTCACTGCACCGGCTCGATGATTGCCTATCAGACGGCACTGGGCATGCGCGGTCGTTTCAATGATCCCTTGCTCTTCATCGCATCCAGTGCCGAGTCTCCGCGCCGTACGCGAATAGCTGAAGCCATCGTCAACGGTGAGGGAGTCGCCCTGTCCGACGACGAGATCCTGAGTCGTTTGGTCGAGTGGGGAGTTATTGGCGCCGACTTTGCCGCCAATTCTAAATTCGTCGAGTACTACCTGCCAATCTACAAGGCTGATTTGACGATGCTCGCCCGATCGAAATCGGAGGAACCCGTCCCGCTTGCGTGCCCGGTCTCGGTCCTGCGAGGAGCGGATGATGCGACTGTGACCATTGAAGGGTTGAGCGACTGGCGTGAGTACACCAGTGTCGCCATTGCTCAGCACGAGTTCCCCGGTGGTCATTTCTACTACACGGATGATGTCCGACCCTTGGCAAGCTATATCACGCGATCGATAATTGATGCGGTGGGAAAGAAAGGATGATGATGCTTCAGGAGATGGCGGAGAAATATGGTTATCTGGAGTCTCCTCGTGGAGGATTCTCCTTCCCTCTCACTCCTCAGCAGAACTACTATATCGACAGAAGTTTGGCGGGAAACGGGATTCCTCAGATTACTTCTGGTACCCACATCAGAGGGCCGCTCGATGTAAATCGATTGGAACGCGCAATCGCTCGATTGATCAATCAATCGGACTGTCTTCGTATTCGGTTCAAGCGCGTTGATGGCGAGATTGTTCAACAGGTGGTGAGTTGCGTTGACTTCCAGCTGGAGGTCAGGGCTGCTTCCGGAAGCACCGGCGAGGAGCGCCTGATCGATGCGCAGCGACAGGCGATCATCGGCTTCAAACGTGAGATCGATCCCTTCAGCGAGGACCAGTTCGCTTTTTGTCTCTATCAGATCGATCGCAACGAGTTCTTGTTCACGTTCAGCATGGGACATGCCCTTTTGGATGGCATCTCCATGTTCCTTCTCCTGGATCGACTCTTCCGGTACTACAATGCCGACGACAGCGGCCCCTATATCGAAGAGCCAAGCTTCGTGAGATATGCGCAATGGCTGGCCGACTTTCGAAATTCCCCTGCGGGAAACCAGCAGATGGATTTTTGGGATCGCCGTCATGCGGAGATCCGCGACCTTCCTTTTGCGGCTCCGGGTCCAATCGCTGACGAACAGAGCGTCGGGCCGTGCGAAATCACCTTCCAGCGGGAAGTGCTGGAGACCTTCGCCCGGAAGGCGCGAACCTCGACGGCGAACCTGCTCGTAACGGCACTTCATCTTGCCATGGACAAGGTATTCGGGGTGACTGATTCCAGCTTCACCCTGGCGAGCGCGAACCGCAGCCACTCCGAGTTCTCCCAAGTGGCCGGACTTCTCGTTCGAGGAGTTCCCCATCAACTCAAAGTTTCCGAGGGGCAGACTTGCGGTGAACTGCTTTCTTTGTGCATGCGTCACACTTCCGAGCTCGTGGCCAATCAGGATCTGTGCTCAATGAATTTGACCAAGTCTGCGTTCACCTCGCACAACTTCACCCAGCAGATGACCCTGATCCCCGGGCTCGAAATGGCCCCTTGGATCCCGGAATTTCATCAGGAATACGGCCTGCTGCTCTTTGAACACTGGAACCTTCTTGACGAGGTGCGTGTCACCTTTCGCGGTGACCTGAAAATATTCAACACCGGACAGGTCAGGCAAATTGCTGAGGAGACGAGGGCGGCAATCCATTTCCTGATGGAGCACCTCGAAGAGCCGGTTTCGGGATATCTGGTGGTGAAATCCGAGGAGATGCGGCTGAACATTCCGGAGAAAGTACTTTCCGTCTGGCTTCAGGAATTGCAGCTGGAGCGGATCGAGAGCGGGGATTCCTTCTTTGACCTCGGGGGTAATTCGTTGATTGCCAGTAGGGTGGCGGATCAGCTCTCCCGTGATCTGGGAATTGAGGTGGCCATTGCGGACCTCTTTGAGTTTGACACCCTGGGGGTGTTCACCAAGATGATCATTGACAAGGTGCCAACCGATTCCTGATGGCTATTTTCTCCCATACCCCTCGGTGGTGTCATGAAACCGTAGCGACGGTGCTGGCGGGGACCCGGGTCAACCCCGTTTTCGTCTCCGGCAGCCCGTCGTCGTCTACCTCGATGATTTCCTCGGGGCGCGGGTCCGCTATGACACGACAAAGGCCCAAGCACACCTGCGGCGCCTCGGGATGGCCTTCCCCAACGTCCGCGACGGCCTGGTGGTGCGTTACCTGAACCACGGCATCAAGGCCGGCTTCCTGCTCGCGCCTACGCTATCGGCCAGAAGCGCTGACAACTTCGAGAGGGCGTAGCCGGTATGAGCATCGCAACGTTGCTGAATGAACACTCGATCGAGCTTCCCGGCTACTCGGAGGTCTCGATCGAATCGGGGAGGGCCCCCATCACGCTGTCCATCTGGGAGGCCGAGCAGGACGCGGCGCCGGCGGTAGTGTTCGTCCCGGGCACCATGACCCACCCCCTGTTCTACAGCCCCTTCCTGGATGCGGTCAGCCGGCACGGCTACCACGTGGTCGGCGTTCATCCGCTGTCCCACGGGCGCAGCCCCCGGGTCATCCGCCGGTTCACCCTCGGCGACATGATCGGAAACGTCCGGGACGCGGTGGGTTATGCCTGCGCCCGTTTTCCCGGTGCGGTCGGCCTGATGGGGTCGAGCCAGGGTGGTGTCCTCACCCTGCTGGCCGCCGGCGGCGAGCACCGAATCCGGGCCGCTTTCCCGCACAACGTCCTGTTCACACCTCTGCGTGAATCCCTGTCGGTCACACGCTTCCCCAATGCGCTCGGCGTGGCTTACCCGGTGATCCGGCGGATCATCGCCGCGGCCGGCCGGGTGCTGCCCGGGTTGCAGGTTCCGATGAGTTTCTACCTCGACGTCGACAAGATCTTCTCCGAGCAGGAATGGCGTAACGAGTTCTACCGGGATCCCCTGGGGCTCACCTCCTACCCGGTGAGTTTCCTGTCAAGCCTGTTCGCGACCGACATGTCGGTCCTCGTCGATGGCAGCATCACCTGCCCGGTGGTGGCTTTCGTGTCGACGGGTGATCCCCTGTTCACCCTCGACTACAGCCGTTTGGTCTACGAGCGGCTGGTGGCGCCCGGGAAGCGGCTGGTCGAGTTGCCCGCCGACCACCACCTGATCCTCAACGAGCGGATTGAGAACGTCACCCCGACGGTGCTGGCCGCCCTGGACGACCACCTCAGGTAGCCCGGATGCTTCCCGCATTCGGGCGCAGGGAATCCCGGCGGGTTTCCGCTGGGTGGCGTGGTTGCTGTGTGCTGGCTCGGGGCCTGGTTAGCCGGCGTGCCCGGTTGATTGCCGGGGCGATGGCGATCCGTGGACGAAAATCGGGACGAGGCCACGAAAAGCTAAGGTAAGGATTGCCTAAACCTTGGGGTTGGGTGAGTGGTGTCCGAACACGTTGAAATGGGAGTCTTGGGTGGTTGAAACGAATCCTGCGGATCTTCTGCACGAGTTGTTGGCGGAGCTGCTGGGAGCTGAACGTGTCGAGATCGCTGACACCGGCCCTGAGGAATCGCTCTCCAACTGCGGTATCGATTCGTTGCGACTGATCGCCGTGGCGCAGCGGTTGGGCAGTTGGGAACCCCTCGGTTTCCGAGGATCCGGGGTGCGTGCGTTGGACACGGTCGGCGCCGGTGAGGTCGAAGCGGGCGTGGGCTCCACCACCGGCTGTCGGGAATGTGACTGGGAGCCCTTGGTCACACGCCGCCCGGGCTTCAGGGCGAAACCGGCGCATACCCGAAGACTTTCAAACCGCGTCGTTTCCTGCACCCGGCAAAGCTTGCGGCCCAGTACCTGCCCGACAGCTTCGAGGTCCACCAAAAAACCCAGTGACGGAAAAGAGAGCTGATGGATAGAACACCACAACCGGTACTCCTTGTGGATGACGTCCACAAGGATTTCGGTCGCGGAAGCAAACGCAAAAAAGTACTGAAGGGTCTCAGCTTCGAGGTTCCCGAGCACCGGGTCGTTTCGCTGCTGGGCGCCAACGGTGCGGGCAAGACCACCTTGGTGAACATCGCATCCACCCTGATGCTGCCGACCTCGGGAACCATCGAGGTGTGCGGCACCAATGTCGTCACTCATCCGGAACAGGCACGTCGCTCGATCTCGCTGACCGGTCAGTTCGCTGCCGTTGACGGAGAGCTGACGGGTCGCGAGAACCTGGTCTTCTTCGCTCGCCTGTACGGGCTGCGGCCCAAAGCGGCCAAGGCCCGGGCCGACGAGCTGCTGGAACAGTTCCGACTCTCAACCGCCGCCACCCAACGGGCCTCCAAGTATTCAGGAGGCATGCGGCGCCGCCTCGACATCGCCGCCTCGCTGATCGTGGAACCCCGGTTGTTGTTCCTCGACGAGCCGACCACCGGACTGGATCCGCTGTCGCGGCGGGAACTCTGGGAGACCGTCGAGGACCTGCGAGACCGCGGGGTCTCCGTTCTGCTGACCACGCAATACCTCGATGAAGCCGAGCGGCTCTCCGACGACATCGTGCTGATCCGTGACGGCAGCAAGGTGATGCAGGGAGCACCCGCTGCGCTGCGGCAGCAGTTCGGAGCCCCGGTGTGCCAGATCGGTTTCGAGGCCGTTGCCGACGCCGATCGGGCTGTTGCCGACGTGTTGTCCGCGCGGCTCGGGAGGAGAACCGACGGTTTCACCCGCGAAGGGCTGACGGTCTCCTTCACCGCGCACCGCGGAGTCGATGATCTTGCCGACTCCTTGGAGGCCCTTCGCGGGGCCGGCATCCCCACCAGCACGGCGGCGCTGAATCCGCCGTCGCTGGACGACGTTTTCCTCAGTATGGCCTTCGAATCCTCCCCGGAAGAGCCTGATGAGGTCTGAAATGTCAGGTGCCGAGAAAACCGCGCTGGCGGTGCCGCCGTCCCCCAGCTTCTGGCGGGGATTCACCGGCGCGACGTGGCGAAACACCCTGCGGTTGAGCCGAAATTCGGCATCGATCGTCTCGGCCTTCGTGATTCCCGGTCTGTTCATGCTGGCCTTCTGGGCGGTCTTCGGGCATGCCGCCAGCAGTTCCGGTTTCGACTATGCACTGTTCCTGATGGCGGCCTGTATGTTCCAAGCGGTTCTGTTCACGGCAGGTGGTTCCGCACTCGCGCTGGCAGTTGACGTCGAATCCGGGCTGCTGGCGCGGATGCGGGCCATGCCCATCAATGCTGCTGTTGCCATCGGAGGGCGTTTGGCCACCGACCTGCTGCGTTCCTTGGTATCGGTGATCACCGTCGCGGTTCTCGGCCTGGTCTGTGGGGCGGAACCTGATTCCTGGGTAGGAGCGGCGGCGGCTCTCGGAGTTGCCTTGGCCATGGGTGAGGTGCTGGCGCTGCTGTTCTGCGGCATCGCACTGCGGTCGGCGCAGCCGGTGCAGGTGGCCAACCTGATCCAGACGATCGAGATGCCGTTGTTGATGCTCTCGACGGCCTTCATACCGGTGGAGACCCTTCCTGACTGGCTGGAGCCGATCGTCAAACACATGCCCTTCTCGCCGCTGATCGACACCACGCGAGCGTTCCTGACCGGTTCCGATCCGGGGGATTCCGGGTGGGAGGCGCTGGCCTGGATCGGGGGAGGCCTGGTTCTGGGCGCGTTCTGGGTGTCCAAGGCTTTCAGGAGGAGGCAGGCATGAGCGTCCAGACACGGGCACGTGGGATCAACTGGTTCGCCGCCGTATGCATTCACGCCGACCGGTTGCTCAAACACCGGCTGCGTTCCCCAGCCGCCATCGCGTCGGCAGTGGGGATGCCGGTCGTCATGATCGTGATGACCCTGGTCATCTTCGACGGCATGGTCGAGCAGTTCACCGGGAGCGGCATGAATGTCGGTGCGTTGGCGGTCATGGTGGCTTTTTCATCGTCCTTCACGGCCGCCCTGATGGGCGCCGGCGACACCGTCCGCGAACGCCACCAGGGGTTGCCAGATCGTTTGGCGACGATGCCGGGACATGTCTCGTCGGGTTACATCGGGCGGGTGGTATCGGAGGTCGTGCGGGCCGAGGTGTCAGTGGTCACGGCCATGGTGGTCGGGCTGATTGCCGGAGCTGATTTCGGCAGTGCCGTGAATTTCTGGTCGATCCTGGGGATCATGACGGTCGTCGCGATCACTGCAGGCGCCGTTGGAGTCATGCTCGGTTATGTAGCAGAGACCCCTCAGGGGGCGGTGTCCTTCGCGCCGCTCGTGATGGCCGCCATGTTCTTCAACACCGCGATGATGCCCCGTGACATGTATGCGGAGGTGTTGCGTCCCGTGGTGGATGGTTCCCCCATCACCGCCATCACCCAACTGGTATCCGACATCCGTGGGGACGGCATCGAGGCCGAGCATCTGGTGCTGTTCCTGGTCTGGTTCGGTGGCCTGCTCCTGCTGTCGATCGTCGTGCTGTCCGCCAAGGCCAGGTCGCGACGCTGATCACCGTGTGCGTTCATTGGCAAGAAACCGCCGGTTGACCGCCGAGACGGTCAACCGGCTCACGGTTTGGCTGAACCCGGAGGTTCTGTCGCTGGGAAATGATGCGATGGGGGAACGCCGGTCTTTTTCCGCCGGCCCTCACAGGACTCCGTCGGCACCCTTCAGACGCTCCACCCTGCCCTCGGCCAGACGCTCCTCCGCCCAACGGCGCAGGGAGACCTTGTCGGTCTTCTTCAGGGCCGAGACCTGCGGCAACGTGTCCACGAACTCGATGTAGGAAGGCCGGGACCACTTGGAAACATTGGCCTGGATGAAGTCCGAGACGGCCTCCTTGTCGACCGTGGCGTCCTCGTCCAGTTTCAGCCACGCGAAGACCACCTCGCCGGCGTAGGAGTCCTCCACCGGGTGGACGACGGCGTCGAGCACACCCTCGTAGCGTTGCAGCGCCTCCTCGATGGGGCGGGTCGGTACGTTGTAGCCGCGATAGAGCACCATGTCACGTTTGCGACCGGTGATCCAGATCCGGTCCCCGATCCGGCGTGCCATGTCGGTGGTGGCCATCCAGCCGTCCGGTTGCACGGTTGAGACCCAGGAACGTTCTGGGGTCCAGCGGGCCGAGTTGATGTAGTCGCCCTTGACGAAGATCTCGCCCGAGACCCCCTCGGGGACCACGTTGCCGTCGTCGTCGCGGATCTCGATGTCCTCGGGGAAGAAGAGACGACCGGCGCTGCTCAGGATTTCGGGATCACCCGAGCAGTGGTCCGCCTGGTCCAGGGCCGACAGCATTCCCGCCTCGGTCTGGCCGTAGGCCTGCAACAGTTTGTCACCACCGATGGCCTCGATGGCCTCGTTGAGATCGGTGGGGCTGATCGTCTGGCCCGCGTAGACGATCGATTTCAGCGCGGACAGGTCGGTCATCTCGAAGGACGGGTCGCGGACTATGGCGGTCATCTGGCTGGAGGGCAGGAACAGTGCGGTGATCCTGTAGCGTTCCATTTCCGACAGGATGCCCGCAGGGGTCGCGCGTCCACGATAGATACAGGGCACCAGACCCGAGGTCGCGAACATCTGTGCCATGCCACAACCCTCCAGTGACGACAGCGGCATGGTGCACAGGAATCGACCCTCCAGGCCGACGCCTCCGATGCGGTTGATGTAGTTGTAGGTCATCAACTCGGTCGAGCGGTGGGTCAGTAGCATTCCCTTCGGGGTGCCGGTGGAACCCGATGTGTAACGCAAGGTGTTCCAGTCCCCGGCCTTGTTGCGATCGGCGTGGACCAGGAGTTCTTCGGGGTCGATCTCTGCGGTCAGGTCGGTGAAGGACTCTTCCTCGACGATCGGGCAGGAGTACTCATCGGTCATCACTTCCTCGGCCATGTGCCGGGTTGCGCGATCAACGAAGAGCAGTTTTGCCCCCGACTCGTTCAGCATGTGACGCCGTGATGGGGCCGATGCGAAGGGAGCCAGCGCCGATGAGACGCGGCCGCTGAAGAACATTCCCACCAGGACGGGAATCTTGGCCAGGGTGTCGGAACCGGTGAAGGCCACCACGTCACCGCGCTGGGTTCCGTTGGCCTCCATCACGTCGATGGCTGCTTTGGCAATTGCCGCGCACTGACGGCCGGTAAGGAAATCGGTGTTGTCGATGATGGCCGGGGAATCGGCCTTCTCGGTCCATGACTTGACGATGTCGCGCATGTAGTTGAGCGTTTCGAAATCCTTGTACTTGAACATGTAGGGGTCCTTGTTGTTTGTTGGGTGGCGAGGTGCTTACTTGCCGGATGGCGAGGTGGTCGGCAGATTTTCCATTACCGCACGCAGCACTGTCGCCTGCTGGGCGGAAAGATAGAAATGGTGCCCTGGGTGGGTTATCAGATGCGTTCCTCTGGTGGTGAAACGATCCCACGCCGAGACATCCGCTAGCGTGAAATCGGGGTCCTCGGTCGCCAGATGGAGTGTGATCGGCAAGGGGAGCGGGGTGGGTTCACAGCGATGGGTTTCGGCCAGGCGCATCTCACTTCTCACCTGGTCGAGCAGAACGGCGGCGAGGTCTTCGTCCTCCAAAGGATTTTCCTCACCCGGGGACATTTTCCCAATTGAGGAGACGAGAGCCCGGTCGTCGAGAATGTGACGGGGCGCCGCGACCGGCTGGTCCGGGGCTCTGGTCGCCGAGACGTGCAGCGCCTGCGGGGGATTGTCCTCGGCAACCAGGAACTGGGTGACCCGGTGGGCCAGCAATCCTCCCATTGAATGACCGAAAAGAACGGTCCGCTCCGCCTGATCTCCGATCACGGTGACGAGGGCCTCGGCCAGTTCATCCAAGGACGATGCCCGGGCGGCGGTGAAGAGCTCCTCATGTCCCGGGTACTGAACGGCACACAACTCCACTCCCAGGTTGTCGGCAACGGGACCCCAGTTGCGAAAATAGGAGGCAGAACCGCCGGCATGGGGCAGGATGACGATGCGCACCGGGGCATGCCGTGGGCAGGTGTAGGTGTGCAGCCCCGGGCGTATCATGCGTTTTCCCTGGAAAGACGCAGGATGGTGTCCGCCAGTTTGGAAACCAAGGGCGGAGTGACACAGGAGAAGTGGTCGCCGGGTACCGCATGCTCGTGCAGTTCACCGATGGTTGCCTGACGCCAGTAGCTGACTCGCTGCTCGGCGACTCCCGGGATGTAGGAGTTGTCCTGGTCGGAGACCACCAGGTGAATATCGGTCAGCAGAGTTGGCGGGGGTGATTCTGAAGCCGCGTAGTTGTGGGAGAACAGGTCGTGCTGGGCATGGAGCAGCTCTTCGTCGACATCCTCCCCGGTGTTGCGCCGCTGGTTGCGGGCGTAGCTGGCGAGTCTCTCGGCATCGCTCATCGCGTAGAAGCCAAGCAGTCGCTCCGCGGTGGCACCGAGGGTCGGATCGGATGGGCCGATGATCGCCAGGGTTGCCGGTATGTCCAGTTGTCCGGACGCGGAGGCCGCCGTCATAACCGCCCCCAGTGACATCAGATCGGACAGCTCCAGGCCCAGGTTGGTGATCGGCATGCCAACCACCGACAGGAAGAAGATCTCTCGTAGCAGCTCGTCGGAACCAACCATCGTCAACGGGGTTGCATTGATGATCACCGGGGCGAGTGTTTCGACGCCGAGGTCGCCCAGAGCACCTGAGATGTGCCCCGCCAGGAAACCACCGATTGAATGTCCGATCACCTGTACCCGTGACGGAGACAGGTCGGCCACCAGAGGGGCCACCGTTTGGGCGAGTTCAGTGAAGGCCGTCTCTTTTGGCAGCGACAGATACCAGGCCGGGTCGGTGAGTTCCACTCCCACCACCTGGCCAGCGATTCGCAATTTCGTGGCCAGGGCCTCCAGGTATCCGGAACTGCCCAGTGCTCCCGGGGCCAGCACGCGCAGCAGCGTACCCTCACCCTCCGCCTGGGGGAGCAGCCTCACCCCGTGCTCGACGTCGGCCGGCAGTGTGACCGCGGGGCTGGCGGGGGAGTCGATGCCAGTTCCCGAGTCCTGCAGGAAGGAGTCCAGGCCGATGGGACGCGGGTCGTCCATCAGGGCGCGCAGGATCACGTCGAAACTGAACCCGGCCGCTTGTGGCAGCTGCTTCTGGACCGCGGTGACCAGCTGCGCCATCACCATCGAGTCAGCTCCGTGGGCGAACAGATTGTCGCCCGCGGCCAGCTCGGGACGGTGAAGCACCACCCGGCAGATCTCCAGGCAAAGTGAGTCCTCGTCCGCGACGACTGCGACTTCCGGTGCGGTTCCGTTGGCGAGTTCCACCAGCCCGGCCCGGTCCACCTTGCCGTTCGGCGTCAGGGGCAACTCGGACCGGACGGCGACGGTGGCGGGTATCCACCCCGGGGGTAGTTGCTCGGCCAGGACCTGCCGTACCTGCTTCACCAACTCCTCGGCGTCCAAGGTGTCGAAGACCGCCACGTGTCCGGTGATTCCCCCGCCCAGTGGCATGACGACGCATGCTCCGGCGTTGGCCAATGCCTTGTCGTCGCCGCCGAGGACGATGACCCAGGCGTTGCTGGCCAGATGGTTCAGTTCAGCGGCCACGACCTCGGGTGGGATGCCGGCTCCGACGATCACCATGTTCGACGAGTCGTGTGTGGCGATCTCCGCTCCCGGGGCCCAGCCATGGCTGATCAGCCGCATGTCGCCGACCACCTGATGGGCGGTGTCGTCGGAGAACAGGTGGTATTGAAAGTCGAAACCGTGAATCACCGGGATTACGGTTGGGGCCACCGGCTCGCCGGAGGCGAACTCGACAATGTTCAGGGTGTGGCGTTCGTGCCGTGACAGCCAGGCTGCCAGCCGATGGGTGAGAGCCGCTACCAGACGTGCGTCGTGGGTCGTGGTCCCTGGGGCTCCTTGTTTGGCTGCCGTCCGTTCCGCGACGGCCAGCGCTGAGTCGAGGTACGTCGCCAGCCCGGAACGTTCTCCGTTGTCGGTGGGGGTGACGAACAAGGCGATCTGCCGGTCCCGGGGGGTTTGGGGGTCGGGGGAGTGAGCGACCGCGACTGCCTGGGCCACACCTTCACAGCCCAGAGCCGTCGATTCGATCTCACCCAGCTCGATGCGATGACCACGCACCTTCACCTGGGTGTCGAGGCGACCCAGGAATTCGATCTCCCCCTCCGGCAACCAGCGCCCGCGGTCGCCGGTGAGGTACCAGCGGGTCCCGGCCCGTTCGACGAAACGGGCGGTGGTCGACTCCGGGTCGTTCTCGTAGCAGCGGGCCAGCGAACCACCTGCTATGACGATGTCTCCCGCCACGAGGTCGGGGCGGGAGTGCCCATCGGCGTCAACCACGTCCATTGCCTGACCGGACAACGCCACGCCGTAGGGAACCGAGGAACGGTTCTCGTCCCCCGGGGCCACGACATGGAAGTTCGACCAGATACCGGCTTCGGTGGCACCCCCCAGGGCGACGACCGTCATCGACGGGTTGTGTTCCCACAGCCGGGACCCGAGGTTGACCGGGACCCAGTCGCCGGAGACCAGGACCAGCCGCAAACCGGCCAAGGCCCCCGGGGCAGCGGCGTCGCAGACCATCGAGGCCTGGGCGGGGGCCGAGTTCCAGAGGGTGACGCCGTGGGCCGACACCAGATCGGCCCACACACTCGGGTCGGTGTAGTCCGAGGGAGCCGGGATGACCAACGAGCCGCCGAAGGCGAGAACCCCGAAGATGTCGAACACCGAGAGATCGAAACCCAGCGATGAGACCATCAGCCCACGATCCTCGTCACCGACGTTCCAGCGGTTCCGGACATCCACGATGGTGTTCAAGGCGGCACGGTGGGTCATCACGACCCCCTTCGGGTCGCCGGTGGAACCCGAGGTGAAGATCACGTAGGCATCCGCATCCGGATCATTCGCGACACGGACCTGCGCCGGATCACCGGCCTGCGGGATGGTTTCCAGGACGTCGGCATCCAGCACCACCCGGGCCCCGCAGCTGGCGATCACACGTTCCCGGCGGGCCCGTGGATGGGAGACGTCCACGGGAACGTAACAGCCACCGGCGGCCACGACGCCGAGGACAGCGGCCACTTGCCCGGCCCCGCGTGGCAGACAGATGACCACCCGGTCGCCTGTGGAAATTCCCTGTCCTGACAGCCAGGCGGCGATGTCGAGAGCGCGGTGCGCGAGTTCGGAGAAGCTGTGTTCACCATCGCCGTCAATGATCGCCACTCGCTGCGGGAAAGTGTTGGCGGTTGTGAAGAACGCGGTGTGCAGGCAGTCGTTCGGCCATTCGGTCGTCGCGGGGACGCGCCGCCGGGCTGCCAGCTGTTTCTCGGAGATGTCGATGGCGTCTGTAGCACCGTCCAACCAGTTGGTGAAACACCCGAACATGGTGGCGAGCACATCGGCGTCGATGGTGCCGTCGCGGACATCCCAGTTGACACACAGCCGTGAGTTCAGTACCGAGACCTGACAGTCGATGAACACCTGCGGGGTCTGGGTGATGCCGCCGGTGATCCGCCATGCCTGTGCGGTCTTCTCGGTGATTCGCGACGGGTCGATGGCCGCAGTGAAAACGTAGGGAAAGAACCTCTGCACCCCGCCGGTGCGGCGGTTCAGGTCACGCATCACGGAAACACCGGAATGGGTGCGGTGATCCAGCACATCGGCCAGCCCGGATGAGATCTGGCGGGTCAGGTCGTCGGTGTCCGAAATCTTGACCGGCACCAGACCCGTCGAGGTGAAATCGCCGATCAGGGAGCCGATGCGCGGGTGCGCGTCCTGCCGGTCGAGGAGGGTCGCCACCAGGGCGAACTCGCGGTTCTGCGACCAGGTGCCCAACACTTTCGCGTAACCGCTCATCGCGAGGGCCGCGGGCGAGACCCCGGCCGCCCGGGCGCGGTCGAGGAAGGCGATGGTGGCCTCCGGGCTGAGCGCGTGGGCGTACCGTGTGAACGTCGCCGGGGCATCGGCGCGTGAAGGGACCAGCGGCAGCTCCGGCGGCTCCGGGGCGGCCCCCAACCGTTCGCTCCAGAACCTGCGGTCGGCCTGGACACGGTGATCGGACTCATCCAACGAGGTGGCCATGATGTAGTCGCGGAAAGTAGGGCCGGGCTCGCCGAGATCGGTCTCGGGATGGGCGTGCAGTGCCGCGAGCTGGTCGATCAACAGGGTGATGCCGGTCCAGTCCGCCATCAGGAAGTCGACCGAGACGTGCAGGCGGTCATCGGATGCCGTGGCCCCGCGGCTGATGCCCAATCGCAGCAGCGGAGGGTTCTCCGCATCCAGCACCTCGTGGGAGAACTCCGCGATCAGCGCGGGAAGTCCCGTCGCATCCACCTCGGCGACCGGGGGGCGGGTGATCTCGGAAACCGGATGGACCTGTTGGAAACCCGCGGTGTGGAAGCTGGTGCGCAGAGCGCCGTGACGGGCGATCAACAGGTCCAGGGCCCGCTCCAACCGGACGCGATCAATCGGCCCCATGTCCACCTCCAGGTAGGCGTGGCAGGCGATTCCACCGGTCTGGTAAGTGCTGGAGCGTCCCAGCAGGTAGGCGGCCTGGATGTCGGTGAGGGCGAAGGGCTCGTACTGGTTCGCGGGGTCCTCGGTCAGGGTGTTGCCCTCCTGCAAGGTGGCGATCACGGCATCCCGGTTGGCCCGGATGGCCTCCCGGAGCTCGCCGGTCAACGTTCCGGTGGGCGCACGGAACTTCAGAGCACCTTGTTCGACCCACAGCATGATCCCGGCATTGCGGGCGGTGGCTATCAGCTGGGTCGCGGTCTCCGACATGTCTGGAACTCCTTTGATGGCATTGGTTTCGCCGAGGCGGGGCACCACCCCTGAGCATTAGGCGAGCCTAACCTAAAACTTGTATGCTTCCGGAGCTGGGCCAGAATCCCGTGTCCGGGGTGCATCGTGGACCATCACGAGGATGAGCTGGTAGGGCGACGACGAGGAATAACCGTGAATGGTGGTGCTGTGAAGTCGGAAGCTGGAGGAAACACGATTCGTGAGGCGGTACGGGCGATGCTGGCCGAACGGCTCGATGCCGATCCCGACGAGATCGAGTGGGACGACGAACTGACGATGCTCGGTGTGGATTCGATCTCCCTCATGGCGGTGCTCGAGTGGCACCTGGCACGCACCGGGGTTCGCATTCCTTTCACCGACGCCGTCTCCACCCGAACCATCGGTTCGTTGGGTGACCTGCTGGAGAGCAGCGCCGAGGACCGGCAGGGCTCGCAAGCGACGAGACCGGTGGAACTACCTGACGTGGATCCAGGCCGGCCCTTCGGGCTTTCCGTGATGTCCCAGGCATACTGGGCCGGGCAGCATCTCGACGAGGGGGCGACACCGATCGTCGCCCACTTCTACCACGAGTTCGACGGGGGCCCGGTGGACGTCGAACGCATGGAGCGGGCCTGCCGGCTGCTCTACGAACGCAACCCGATGCTGCGTGCGGTGGTGACCGCCGAGGGTACCCAGTACGTGCGAGACTTTGGGCGGTGGCGCCTTCCGGTCGAGGATCTGCGTGAACTTGACTCAGCGGCCGTCGAGGAAAGGTTGCTGGAGATCCGGGAGGAACGCGCCCAGTCGAACATGCGCCCTGAACGGGGCGAGGTTTTCGAGGTCGGGCTGGCCCTGCTGCCGGGTGCCCGCAGCCGCACCTTCGTCAAGCTCTACATGGGTGTCGCCGACGCGATGAGCTTCAAGATGGCCCTCGAACAGCTGGCGGCGAACTACCGGGATCCGGAGGCCCCATGGCATGAACCCGGCATCAGCTACGCCCAGTACGTCACGGTCACCGCCGAACCGGATGCCTCGCACGAGGCCGACCGCGCCTGGTGGGCGTCCCGCCTCGACTCGGTCAACCCGGCACCCGAGCTTCCCCCGGGCCGGCAGGACGGACGCGTCCATTCGCGTCGCCTGGCCCACCAGTTCACTCCCGAGCAGTGGCGCGACCTGCAGGAGGTGGCCGCCTCGCTGGGGGCCACCCCGACGGTGCTGGTGCTGACCGTCTTCGGTGAAACCCTGGGATCCTGGTCCACCACCAAGGATTTCGTGGTGAACATGCCGGTTTTCCGTCGCGCCGACCTGCACCCCGATGTTCCCCGCCTGGTCGGTGACTTCACCGGATCGCTGCTGGTGAACCTGTCCACAGGTGGTGCAGCGGGCCTGTCCGAGAAGGTGCGGGACAACTCCGTTCGGGTCGCGGAGGCACTGGCCCATTCCCGCTACTCCGGCGTCGAGGTGCTTCGCGACCTGAACCGTGGCACACCGGAGCGTCGCACCGCTCCGGTCGTGTTCACCTCCGCCCTGGGGATCGGTGAGCTGTTCTCCGCGGACTTCATCGAGATCTTCGGCCCACCTTCGTGGGTTGTCTCCCAGGGGCCGACGGTCCTCGTCGACTGCCAGATCTCGGTTCTCGGCGGACGGCTCTGCGTCAACTGGGATGTCCGCGAGGGTGTCGTTGACGACACCGTGGTCGATGCGATGTTCACTTCCTTCGTCGAGTCCTTGGGTGCTGTTGCGGGAGATGGAGCGAGTGCCGGTCCCGTCAGGGTCCCAGAGACCCAGCTGAAGGTGCGCGCCGCGCGCAGGGAGACCTGGCTGGCCACCGCCAGGGAACGGGGCTCTCTTCCCGCGCAGGAACGTGGTGCCGAGCTGGGCTGCCTGCATGCTGGTTTCTTCGCGACGGCTTCCACCGACCCTGATCGTGTCGCGGTGATCGATGCCACCGGTGAGCACACATTCGGCGAGATCGCATCCGCGGCCGCGGGGCTGGCCGGCTGGCTCCGCGCGAAGGGCATCGAACCGGGGGAGCGCGTCGTGGTGTGCTGCCACCGCGGGGTCGAGCAGGTCATCGCCTGCCTCGGGGTGCTCGCGGCAGGTGGTTGTTACGTCCCGGTCGACGTCAACCACCCCGAGGCCCGCCGCGGTGTCGTCGTGAACGTCTGTGACGCCCGCTGGGTGATCTGCGGGCGCGGCTCTGCCGGTGATGGCGGCTGGTGTGGTCCGGAACGCCTGGTGGATCTCGCCGACGTTCCTGTGGAGCAGGACTGGAAGCCCGAGAGCATCGCAGACGATCCCGATCACGACGCCTACGTCATCTTCACCTCCGGGTCCACCGGGGAGCCGAAGGGCGTCGTGATGACTCATCGAGGCGCCATGACCACCATCGACGATGTCGCGGCGCGGTGGGGGACAGGGGTCGGGGACCGTGGCCTGATGGTTTCCTCGCTGGGTTTCGACCTGTCGGTTTTCGACCTGTTCGGGGTGATGGGTCGCGGCGGATCCCTGGTCATCCCGCCACCCGCCACCTACGCCGACCCGGGCGTGTGGGTCGAGCTGGTCACCAGGCACGGGGTGAACCTGTGGAACTCGGCGCCGGCTCAGGCGTCGATGCTCCTCGACACCTGCGGACCGGGCGAACTCGCTGGCCTGCGTTTCGTCCTGGTTTCCGGCGACTGGGTTCCCGTTGACCTCGGGGTGCGGTTGTGGGAGCACAACCCGCGAATGACCGTCGTCGCGGGTGGCGGCGCCACCGAGGCCGGGATCTGGTCGAACTGCCACGTGCTGGCCCCCGGCGACGAGGGCGGTGCCTCCATTCCTTACGGCATCGCCCTGTCGGGCCAGGACATGGACGTCGTCGACACCCATCTGAACCCCTGCCCCGACCTGGTGGCGGGCGACATCGTCATCGCCGGTGATGCCCTGGCGAGAGGATACGAGAACGATCCCGAGCTGACCGCGAGGAAGTTCATCACCGACCCGAGGGGGCGTCGGATCTATCTGACCGGTGACCGTGGACGCTGGTTGCCGAACGGTGAGATCGAGTTCCTGGGTCGGTTGGACACCCAGGTGAAGATCCACGGGCACCGGATCGAACTGACCGATGTCGAACACGCCATCGCATCCCATCCAGAGGTGGCCAAGGCCGTCGTGGTCGCATCGGAGGGCATGGACCGGGCCATGTACGGCGCGGTCGTCCCCGTGCCCGGCGCGGATCCGGGCATCGACGAACTGGTCGCCTGGCAGGCGGACCGGATTCCGTGGCCCTGCTCCTTCCTGAGCCTCCTGGACGAATTTCCGCTGACCAGAAACGGCAAGGTGGACCGCAAGGCCCTGCTGAGTCTCCTGCTGGCGGCGCACCAGACCGACGACGAGACCACCGGAACCCGAACTGGTGACCTCGATCCCGTCGCCCGGCAGGTCGCGGACTTCTGGCAGGAACAGCTCGGGGTCCCGGTGCGCGGCGGGAACGATGACTTCTTCCTGCTCGGTGGGGATTCGCTGATCGCGTCGCGCGTGATCTCGAGGATGCGTCGGGCAGGCTGGCAGGCGAGCCTGGCGACGGTTTTCACCAACCCACGGCTCGCTGATTTCGCAGCCGGCTGCACGCCACCCACCGAGCCCGTGGTCACCGGTCCCGTGCTGACCCACGACGACGAGAACGCGTTGGAGCCCTTCGACCTGACCGAGGTGCAGCGGGCCTACCTGGTGGGTCGGGACCCCGGGCTGGTCCTGGGAGGTGTGGACTGCATCTTCTACCGCGAATACCGAGTCGAATCGGTTGATGAGAACCGGCTCGGTGAGGCCGTCGACGCCGTCGTCGCGCGGCACCCGATGTTGCGCGCCATCGTCGAGGACGAGCGCCAGCGGGTGTTGCCTCAGGTGCCGTCGTACCGGGTGATCCGCGCCGGCGGTCAGGCCGCTGAGCGGATGAGGACCGAACTGGCCGCCCGTCGATTCGAGCCCAATAGCTGGCCGCCATTCGACATCCGGGTGCTCGATCTCGACGGGGCGACTCGTGTCTGCGTCGCCACCAATTCGCTGATCCTCGACGCCGCGTCGGTGCTCAACCTCCAGCGCGAGATCGACGCGGTCCATGCCGGTGAGCAACTGCCACATCCACCGGAGATCGATTTCCGCGACTACGTCACCGGACACCTGAGCGATGCCGCGGGCCGGGCCGCCGAGCTGAGCGCCGCCCGGCGGCACTGGGCCGGCAGGGTGGAGGAACTGCCCGCTTCCCCCGCCCTGCCGCTGGCCCGTGAACCCGAGGAGATCGGGGTGCCGGTCTTCGAACGCGAGTTCATCGAGATTGACGCATCCGCCTGGTCCGCCATAACCAGGGCCTGCCGGAATCACCAGGTGACCCCCTCCGCGCTGGTGCTGGCGAGCTTCTGCGAGACCTTGCGGATCTTCAGCGGACAGGACGGCGTTTCGGTGACCGTCACGGTCTTCGACCGCCCTGCCGTCCACCCCGACATCGAACAGGTGATGGGGGATTTCACCTCACTGCTGGTTTCCGGGTATCGCGTCGCCGAGACCGAGCCGTGGGCAACCCGCGTCAGGCGGGTCTCGGAGAACCTCGCGGAGGATCTCGAACATGTTGGGCTGGGCATGGCGGCGATCTCGCGGCTGGCCCGGGACGCCGGCGGTGAAACCGGTTTCCCGGTGGTCTTCACCTCGGCCCTCGGCGTCGAGCAGAGTTTCGGCGGGGACGGCGGCCTGTTCCGTGAATGCACGGGTGGGATGTCCGCGACCGGTCAGGTCTGGCTCGACCACCAGGTCAGCGACGACGGCCACGGCGGGGTGCGGATCAACTGGGACCACGTGAAGGGCCTGTTCCCACCCGGATTCATCGCCTCGGCGATCACCCATCAGCGGCGCCTGCTCGACTTCGCGGCCACCGGTGACTGGAACCAAACCCCGGTTCCCGGGGTCACGGAGACCGAACGTGCCGCTCGCGCGAGTCACCTGAGGCCTCGTGTGGGGACCCCGCGCACCCTGCACGCCCCCTTCGTCGAGCTGGCCACGTCCCAGCCCGACGCCACCGCGATGATCGGCGCCGACGGCAGCGAATGGACACGGGGACGGCTCCTCGACGGGGCTCTGCGCGTCGCATCCTGGCTGCGCACCCGGAACATGGAGCCGCGGGAACAGGTCATGGTCTCGCTGAGCGATCCGGCCCTGCGGGTGGTCGCGATCCTCGGGGTGTTGCTCGCCGGCGGCAGCTACGTCCCGGTTGGTGTCGATCACCCGGAGGGGCGCATCACCTCGATCAGGAACCAAACCGGCCTGCGACTGGTCCTCGACGACGCCTGGGCCAGCACATGGAACCCCGGGGACAACCCCCCGCCAACCGGTTTCGATGCCGGACCGGCGGTCCCGACGGACATCGCCTACACGATCTTCACATCCGGCTCCACGGGTGAACCGAAGGGCGTCATGCTGTCGCACGCCCAAGCGGCGGCAACCATCGATGCCGTCATCGACCGCTGGAGTCCCGAAGGTGGTTGGCGCGGCATAGGGGTTTCGGCGATCGACTTCGACCTCTCCGTTTTCGACCTGTTCGGGACCTTGGGGTCGGGAGGACTGCTGGTCCTCGTCGATGACGAGCACCGCCGCGATGCCCAGCACTGGGCGGCGATGATCGCTGAACACCAGCTCAACTACTGGAACACCGTTCCCACCCTGCTGGAGATGCTGCTGGTCTCGGCCACCCCGGGTGAACTCGATTCCCTGCGCTCGGTGATCGTCTCCGGCGATCGTGTCCCGCTGAACCTCGACCAGCGCCTCAGAGACGCGGCCCCGTGGGCCACCCTGGTGGCGATGGGGGGCGCGACCGAGGCGGCGATCTGGTCCAACTGGTTCGAACCGGCCAGCGCGAGCGAGTGGCGGGATCAGGTTCCGGGGTGGGCAGGGGTGCCCTACGGTTACCCGCTGGCGGGGCAGGCGTTCGACGTGCTCACACCCGCCGGGGTTTCCTGCCCGGACTGGGTGATCGGTGAGCTCACCATCTCCGGCTGTGGTGTTGCCGAGGGATACATCGGTACGGACCAGGGCGGTTTCTTCACCACCGACGACGGGCGCCGGCTCTACCGCACCGGAGATCTTGGACGTTTCAGGCCCGGTGGTTTGCTGGAGATCCTCGGGCGCAGCGACGATCAGATCAAGGTCCGCGGCCACCGGATCACCACCGGGGAGATCGAGGTCAATGCGGAGGCCCTGACCGGGGTGGACCGTGCCGCCGCCGGTGTCGTGCAGGGCAGCGACGGGGCCGTCCTGGCCCTGGCCGCGACCCTGCACCATGCGCCGATCCAGCCCGGGCCGCTCCCGATCCCGGGCGAGGTCACGGCCCCCGGCCACGGGCCCAGCCAGGAGCAGAGACTGAGAAGAACCGCAGGTATCCTCACCGAGGTCATAGCGGGCGTTCGCGACCCCGCCGCGACGCAGGTCGTCGAACTCTGGCGGGCCTGGCTGGCACGGAATCCCGTGGCCGTGGCACCCTCCGGTCCTGACGTCACTGTCGTCGATCTGCTGACCGGAATCCTGAACCGGCACCGTCCGGTGGCCGACCTGGTGGAGAACCCGGCCACCGACGTCGCCCGGCAGATCTTCGACCAGCCCGACTCCGCTGCCGCCGTCGCGTGGTTGCTCGAACGCGCCAGAACCGTTCCTGCCACACGTGTCGGATGGTGGACCTCCACCGCCGTCGCGGCCCGGCTCGCGGAAGCACTCGACGCGGAGCTGACCGGGGACGCCCTGATACCGACCGGCGAGGTTCCCTGCTGGGTCGGGGGCGGATTCGACCTGGTACTCGCCCCGCTCAGCATGCACACCTTCCCCGACCCGGCACGTGCGTTGCGACGCGCCCGCGCGGCTCTGGCGCCCGGTGGTCTGCTGATTGCGGTGGAGATCGAATCACTGGCTCCCGAGGCCATGCTCTCGGCGGTGATTCTTTCCGACGGATTTGGCCACGACCCGGCCCGGCTCTCCGACCCCGCCAGGGGAAACTGCCACACGGTGGCCGAATGGGCTGACCTGGCGGTGCTCGTCGGCCTGGAGCTCGTCGAACACGTGATGGTCTCCGGCACACCGGTACGGGGTTTCGTCCTGCACCGCCCGGAAGATGTCGCGGACCTCGACGCCGACTGGGTCCGGGACCAGCTGTCCGAACGACTTCCCGGTCCCTTGGTTCCGCGAGTCTGCGAGATCATCGACAACCTCCCGACCACTCGCAACGGAAAGGTCGACCGGGGCGCCGCCATGGCCGCCCTCCCCACGGGGCGGAACGAACCGGACACCGTTGGGCAACCTCCGCTGCCCGGCCTTGAGGAACTGGTCGCTTCCTGCTGGCGTGACCTGCTGGGCGCCACGAAGATCTGTCGCCAGGACTCGCTGTTCGACCATGGCGGTGACTCGCTGTCGGCGGCCCGGCTGGTCAGTGAACTGGAGTTGCGCGTCGGGGTGCGACTCTCGCTGAGGCAGATCCTGGAGACCCCGTCGGTCGCCGGAATTGCGGCGGCCCTGGCGGCCGCTGGATGCTCGGAGGGAGCGGATGACATCGAGGAGGGCGAGCTGTGAAGGTCGCGGTCCTGGGGTCGTCGGGTGAAATCGGCGGCAAGGTCGTCGAGGAGCTGCTGTCCGATGGTGTCGATGTGCGGCGTGGCCTGCGGACCGGTGCAGGAGCCCCTCATTTCGACATCAGCGACCGAACCGGTGCGACCCGGCTCATCGCCTGGGCCGATGTCGTCGTTGATGCCACCCCGTCCTGGGTGTGCAACCCGGTTGTCGCGAGAGCCCTGGAACACGTTCCGGTGGTCAGCACCGGACACGTGGCGATCGCCGGTCAGGCCCTTCACGTCAGCTGCGCGGGTGCCCTGCCGGGTGTGTTGACCGGGGTTCCGCTGTTGCTTCCCCGGCGTGACCGGAAGGTGGTTTCCCGCACGATGATCTCGGCCCCCCTGTCGCGTTCGGCGGCTCGGGACATGCTCCAGGGAGCCCGCCGTGGACCGGGTGCCGCAATCCGGCGCGACGTCCGGATGCCGTTGCTCGACGCCGAGGTCGACCTGGTTGGTTATGCAGATACCGACACCGCATTGATCGACGGACGATTTGCCCGACCCGTCGAGTGGTGGAGCGCCTGGGCCGGACGCAGATTTCGCGACGCTCTGTTCTCCGCCGTGGGGATGGAACCCGACCAGGCCGCCCTGGCTCTGTCGGCAGCCGCCGGAAACGGGGTGGTTCCCGGATGCGAGGTTCTCGCCCATGCCACGGACGGCATTGATGAAGTCGGTGTTCGGGTCGCATCGATGACAACGCTGTGCGCTGTCATGGTGGTCAGCTGCGTGAAGGTCTTGGGCGGTTTGGGAACCGCAGGGATGATGGCGCTGCCCCAGCAACTGACCGCCTTGGACCTGCTGCTGCGCGCCGGAACCGCCATCGGGCAGGTCATTGAAACAGCGGGGGGCATCATCACCCGCGCCCCGGACGAAGAGGGGGAATTGTGATCGGGGTGCTGGTGGCCGGATCCACCTTCGGGGCGGTCCACGCGCATGCCGTCAGGAACACCGACGGGATGGAACTGCTCGGGCTGCTGGGGTCCGGCAGCTCCAGGACGCTGGCGCTGGCTGCCGGACACGGTGTTGCAGCGCACTCCCGGCCTTTCCCCGCCCCGGGTTCCGGGGTCGTGGCCTCGGTGGTCCTGCGGTCCACTGCCTTGGGCGGTAACGCGGTCCCGCTGGCCCTGGAGCTCTTGTCCCAGGGCTGGAACGTGCTGGTCGAGCAGCCGATCCGCGCCGACGAGATCAAACAGCTGGCGGGCCAAGCGATGCGTGCGGGGGTTGCGTTCCGGGTCGGTAATCTGTATCTCAACCTGCCGCCCGTGGCGCGCTGCCTGAGCGTGATGGAGCGACTCCGTCTCACGCACCGGGTCAAGCAGGTTCGTGTGCTGACCTCAACCCAGACCTTGTTGGTGGGGGCGGCCGTGCTGAGAAGGTTGTGCGGGCAAGCGGCTCCTAGGGTGGAGGCCAGGCAGTCGTGCAACGGCATCACCACATGTCTGGGCAGTGCCGGCGGGGTCGGCTTTTGTTTGCAGGTCCACAACGAGCACGACCCCGCTGATCGGGACAACGGTGGGCTGGGGTTGGTCAGCGCCGAGGTGATCACCGACGCCGGTGGTTTGGTTCTTGGTGATGCCGCTGGACCGTTGACCTGGGTGCCGCGAGTGAGCATGGGAAATCGTGATGTTCTCGGTATGCCCACGGCCGAGGCGTGTGATGTGCCGCGTGGTGAGTTGCTGTGTCCCCACGAACCGAGAGTGTTCGCGGAATGGATTCGTGTTGACTGGTGCCGGGCGGTCGCCGAGGACGTCAGGGCATGTGCCGCTGACGGTGCGGCCGGTGGCGTGAACCGGCAGCACGTGGGCCAAGCCGTTGCAGACGCCACGTGGTGGACCCTGCTATCCCGGGAGATCGGCCTACCCGAGACCGTCAATGGGAATGTTTCCCCTGTGGATGCGGCTTGGTTAGATGCCCTCGCAGATGATTGATACTCGGGAAAGCGCTGGTCGTCGCCGACTGCCGTCCTGACAGGTCAGGCCGGGGCGCCCTCCAGGATGGCGCGGCTGGCGGACAGCCCCAGGCGGGTGGCCCCCGCGGCGACCATCTCCTGGGCGGTGGCCCAGTCGCGGATACCACCGGAGGCCTTGACCCCGAGGCGGCCGTTGACGGTAGCCGCCATCAGCGCGACGGCGTGAGTGCTGGCGCCACCCGCAGGGTGGAAGCCCGTCGATGTCTTCACGAAATCGGCGCCCGCCTCCTCCGCGGCCCGGCAGGCGGTGATGATCTCCTCGTCGGTCAGGGCTGCGGATTCGATGATGACCTTCAACATCCCGGTGGTGGCCTCGCGCACGGCGGTGATCTCCTCGAGCACCCGGTGCGTTTCACCGGCCTTCAGGTGGCCGATGTTGATGACCATGTCGATCTCGTCGGCCCCCAACCGCGACGACTCCGCCGCCTCAGCGGCCTTCGTCGCCGGGGTGTGGTTGCCGGACGGGAACCCGCACACCGTCGCCACCTTCAACGATGCGAGGTCGTCGGTGAGCGGCAGCATCGACGGCGACACGCACACCGAGAAGGTGCCGAGCTCCTTGGCCTCCGCGATCAGCGCGGAGACCTGTGCCGGTGTGGCGTCGGTCCGAAGGAGGGTGTGGTCGATCATGCGCGCCAGTGCGTCCCGGGAAATCTCCATGTGCCGAGGGTAGCCGGTCGCGACCAAACCCGCGGACAGCCCCGCGTCCGCCACCCCGCCCGGCGGAAACGCTTGCCTTGTGGTCGTGTGCTTGCGCTGTAGCGCTGGCGTTTGACGGGAAGGCTGGCGTTCGGCAGGTGGGCTGGCGTTCGGCAGGAGGGCTGGCGTTCGGCAGGTGGGCTGGCATTTGGCGGGGGTGGTGGGGGTTCTACCGGGTTCGCTTGCCTTGCGGTCGTGTGCTTGCGCTGTAGCGCTGGCGTTCGACGGGAAGGCTGGCGTTCCCGTCGGGAAGGCAAGCGTTCGACGGGAAGGCTGGCGTTCTCCTGGGGTGAGTGGGTTCAGGTGGCCAGGGGGAGCCAGACCGTGAAGCACGTGCGACCCGGGCGGGAGGTCGCCTCCACCCGGCCGCCGAAGCTCGCTACCACCGCCTGCACGATCGACAGGCCCAGCCCCGTCGATTTCGCCTCGTTGTGGCTACGCGACGTGTCGGCCCGGGCGAAACGCTCGAAGATCCGGGGCAGCATGTCGGGTGCGATGCCGGGGCCGTCGTCGACGACCATCAGGCACGCCTGACCGTCCTTGATCCCGGCGACGGTGGTGACGGTGGTTCCCGCGGGGGTGTGGTTGCGAGCGTTGGACAGCAGGTTGACGATCACCTGGTGGAGGCGGTCGGCGTTGGCCCGCACCTCGAAACCCTCCTCGGGCAGTTCCAGGCGCCAGACGTGATCGGGCCCGGCGGCGCGCGCGTCGCTGACGGCGTTGAGCACCACCGCGACGATGTCGACGGGCTGCATCTCGACGGGGGCGTCGGCGTCGAGGCGGGCCAGCAGGAGAAGGTCCTCGACGAGTTTCGTCATGCGCTGCGACTCCGAGTCGATCCGGCCCAGCGCGAACGCCGAGTCCGCTCCGTCGCCGCGGGCCGCCAGCTCCGAGTAGCCGCGGATCGCCGCGAGGGGGTTGCGCAGCTCGTGGGAGGCGTCGGCGACGAAACGCCGCAGCTTGGTCTCGGAGGCCTGTCTGGCCTTGAGGGCCCCCTGTACATTGCCGAGCATCCGGTTGAAGGCGCCGGTCAGCTGCGCCACCTCGTGTTCGGGGGGCAGCGCCGGGTCGGGAACGGCGGGCACGTCGACCTCACCGCGGTCCAGGTCCAGCTGTGAGACCGTGGAGGCCGTCGCCGACAACGACCGCAGCGGTTTCGTCGCGGCATTGGCAACGGCGCGGGTCGCGAACGCCGACGCCACCACGGCCGCCACACCCAGGGTGACGGCCAGCAGGGTCAGGCGCACGATGGTGGTGTTGACGGTCTCCAGCGGCAGGGCCAACACCATCAGTTCGCCGTCGCGGTTGTACTGAGCGACCGCCCGGTACTGGCCCAGGTCGGGGACGTCAACGGTGTGTTTCTGGCCGTCCGTGCTGACCTTCAACAGGGTGTTGATGGCCTCCGCGGAGACGTTGTCGTACTCGCCGTGCCCGATCTTCGATGCGACGCTGACGCCGCTCGAACTGCGCAGCACGACGACGGTTCCGGGTGGTGTGCCGGGCGCCAGGATGCCTTTCGGACGGCCGTTCTGCTGGCCGGTTTCGCGCGCCTGGAGGGCTTTGGCGTTGTCCACCTGCTTGTCGAGTTGCTCGTACATGATGACGCCCGCCGCGACGATGGTGCCCGCCGAGATCAGCAGCGCCAGCACCGCCACCACGGCCGTGACGCGCCGCCGCAGCTGGGCGGAGAGGCTGGCCGGGCGCATCAGGAGCTCGCGGGTCGCAGCACGTACCCGGCCCCGCGCATGGTGTGGATCATGGGGGAGCGGCCCGCGTCGATCTTCTTGCGCAGGTAGGAGATGTAGAGCTCGACGACGTTGGCCTGGCCGCCGAAGTCGTAGTTCCACACCCGGTCCAGGATCTGGGCCTTGCTGAGCACCCTTTTGGGGTTGCGCATCAGGTAGCGCAGCAGCTCGAACTCGGTGGCGGTGAGGTTGATGCTCTCACCGGCGCGGGTGACCTCGTGGGAGTCCTCGTCGAGGATCAGGTCGCCGACGACGAGTTGGGTGTCCGGCTGCACCGTCGTCGCCCCGGAGCGTCGCAGCAACCCGCGCAGCCGCGCGATGACCTCCTCCAGGGAGAACGGTTTCGTCACGTAGTCGTCGCCTCCGGCGGTGAGCCCGGTGATGCGGTCGGCCACGCCGTCCTTGGCGGTCAGGAAGATCACGGGCACGTCGGGTTGTTCCGTGCGGATGCGGCGCATCACCTCGAGCCCGTCGAAGTCGGGCAGCATCATGTCGAGGACGATGGCGTCGGGTTTGACGGCGCGGGCCGCCTGGACGGCCTCGGTTCCGGTGGCGGCGGTGGTCACCTCCCAGCCCTCATAGCGCATGGCCATGGCCAGCAGTTCGGTCAGGCTGGGCTCGTCATCGACGGTGAGGACCCGCAGGGCGGTGCCGTCGGGGCGGGTCAGGGGGGCGGGCTGTGCGGGAGGCATGCATCTACTGTGGCAGTCCCGAGTGGGGTTTCGCCATGAACTTGCTGTGTGTTTCCTGTGGGAGCTGGATTCCCCGGGCGGGGGTGTCCCACTCATCCGGAAGCGGACGTGCGGGCTCTTCGGGCAGCGGACGTGCGGGCTCATCGGGAAGCGGGCGTGCGGGCTCGTCGGACAGCGAGTGGGCGGGGCGTTTCGGTTGTTCCTCGGCCGGTGGCGGGTCGTCCTTGGGTGTTCGGAACAGGTTGTCCAGGCCCATTCGCCCGGCGCCATGGCTCATCAGCACTAGGCCGACGACGGCCATCACCGCGTTGTACTCCCAGCCGGAGTCGTGGACGTAGAAGTTGTGCGACCTGAGGGTGAGGATGATGCCGATGTTCAGGATCATCAGGCCGAGGCCGATCACGGGGGTGGCCAACCCGAAGATCAGGAAGATGCCGCCGATCACCTCGAAACCGATCAGCAGCCACACCATGAGCCCGGGATTCGGGATGCCCGCCTGCTCCAGAATGCTGGCCTCCGCGCTGATACCTTCGTTCTGCCAGCGGTGCCAGCCATGGGTGACCATGATGAAGCCCATCACGATGCGGGTGAGCATCAGGGCGATGTCCTTGAGCACTCGGATGAAGGCCTTCATGGTTCTCCCTGCCGTTGGTCCTTCAGCCAATCGTATGACACGAGCTGGCCGTTTGGTCCGGGTGGTTGCTGGTATCATGCCCGGGCTTTCAGGGTGCCGTGGTGGCGGTTTGTCGTGCGCTTTCAGCGACATCTCCTAGAGTTGTGGACGATGCCTCGACTCGAACCGCGTTCCCGAACCACCGATCCCGCCGGCGGCTGGGGATGGGTGGGTTTCGGGTTTTCCGCCAGTGTGGTCATCGCCGCTTTCGCCTGGGTGGTGCCCCGGCCCGCAGTGACGGTCGCCGACTACCTGCTCGCCGCCCTGTTCCTGGTGCCCTGCACGGGTTTGTTGTTCGCGTGGTGGCGGATCGGGCCGCGTTTCCCGCACCCCGTCGTCGCGACGGTGCTGTGGGCGCTGCCGCTGCTGACCTGCCCGCTGCTTTTCAGCCTGGACGTGAACGCCTATCTGACGCAGGGCTGGATGGTGCTGGGCGGCCACGACCCCTATGTCATGACTCTCGGGGAACCCCGGCTGCCCGGGATCGCAGTCGGGGCGGACTGGGTGGACACCACGTCGGTCTACCCGGCGGGGTCTTTGCTGATCTTCGCGGCCGTGTACTGGACCAGCGGTGGCCTGCCGTGGCTGGGGATCCTGCTGTTCCGGTTGCTGCACCTGGGCTGCCTGCTGGTGGTGGCGTGGGTGGTGAAACGCCTCGCGCCGCGCGTCGGGATGCCGGTGAACACGGCGCTGTGGGCGGGGATCACCACCCCGCTGCTGATCCTCCAGTGGGTCGGGGGCCTGCACAACGACGCCGTGCTGGTGGCCGTGATCGCCCTGGCGGTGCTGGTGGCGACTCGCGGCGGTTGGTCCGGGCTGCTGCTGGGTGGGGCGTTGATCGGGTTGTCCCTGGCCGTGAAACAGTCGGGGGCGGCGGCGGGACTCGGTGTCGTCGCTCTGGCTTGGGCGGCCTCGCCGGGTCGTGACTGGTGGCGGCTAGCGGGCCGGGCCGCGGCGGCGGGGGCCGTGGCGGTGGCGGTGTTCGTGGGTGTTTCGTGGGGTTCCGGCCTGGGATTCGGATGGAACAACCCCACCGCCGGCAGCCCCTTGGCCGTGATGAGCGACTCGCCGCTGTCGTGGATCAGCCAGGCGTTGAAGCTCCTCGGGCAGGAGGCGTCGCTGGTTTCGGCGACGCGGATGCTCACCCTCGTCGCCGCGCTGGCGGTGCTGGCGGCCTGGGTGTGGCTGGTGGCCCGCTTCGGGCCCCGGCCCGGAGAGCCGGGACGCCCCTGGGTTGTGCTGCTCGGCGGACTGCTGGCCTTCGCGCTGCTCGGCCCCGCCCTGCAACCCTGGTACTTCACCTGGGTGGCGCCCTTCGTCGCCCTGGCGCTGCCCGACAGACGCTGGCAGCGGATCTGGTTGAGCGCGACGGTGGTGGTCGTGATGGCGGCCGCCACCCAGGGTTCCCTCGGCTCCCCGCTGCTGGGCCTGGCCACATGGTTGTTGTGGCGGCGCCTCGAGGAGAAGGATCTGGACGTCTTCGAGGAACGGACCGGAGTCTGACCTCGCCGCGACCGCGGGCCGACGCGTTTTCTTGCGGCCGGGCGCTAGGGTCGCGGACATGACCGAGCTGCGCTGGAGGCGGACTCCCAAGGCGTGGGCCGTGCGGATCCGCGGCCTCGTCAAGCGTTTCGGGCGGGTCCAGGCGGTTTCCGGACTCGATCTGGACGTCCCCCTCGGCGGTGTCCACGGGCTGCTCGGGCCGAATGGTTCCGGCAAGACCACCACGCTGCGGATGCTGCTCGGTTTGATCCGTCCCGACCGCGGTGAGATGAGCATCTTCGATCACGAGGTGCCCTACGGGCTGCCCGAGGTGATCGACAGGGTGGGCGCCATCGTCGAGAGCCCCAAGTTCGCGCCGAACATCAGCCTTCGGCGCAACCTGGAAATCCTCGCGATCTCCACCGGGGTGCCGAATCGCCGCGTCACGGAGGTGCTGCTGGAGGTCGGACTGCGGGGTCGCGAGAGGGCGGCTTTCCACACCTGCTCCCTGGGCATGAAACAGCGACTCGCGATCGCCGCGACCCTGCTGAGGGAACCCGACCTGCTGATCTTCGACGAACCCACCAACGGCCTCGACCCCGCGGGCATCCAGGAGATCCGCACCACCATGCGGGCCCTCGCCGACGCTGGTCGCACGGTGCTGGTCGCCAGTCATCTGCTGGGTGAGATCGAGCAGATCGCCGATTCAGTGTCCATCATGGGGCGGGGTCGGGTGATCGCAGCCGGGGATCTGGAGGAGTTCCTCAACGACGGTTCCGAATACGTGGCAGTGGAGATCGACGACGTCCCGGCGTCCTTCGAGGTGCTGCGGCAGGCGGGGTTCGGCGGCCAGCTGGTGGGTGGGCAGTTGCGGGTCACCCGCGACGAGGGACTCGACCCTGCCGTCGTCGCCCGGGTCCTCGGGGAGGCGGACCTGTGGCCGAGGCACCTCAGTCTGCAACGCTCCAGCCTCGAATCCGTGTTCCTGGAACTGACCGAGGACGAACGCCTCACCACCACGCAGGGGAGGGCCGTGGCGTGATGCTGGGTCTGTTGCGTGCTGAACTCCTCAGGCTGTTCAGCGACCGGAAAGTAGCGGTGGTGGCCGTCTTCGTGCTGGGGATCGGTTTCTGGGTCGGTTCCTCGCTGGTCGAGATGCTCAAGCCCTACACCGCGCTCGACTGGGAGGAGGCGCGACGGCAGTCCAACGACGCCCAGATAAACCTGGATGTCATCTGCGGGTCTGGAACCCCCGGGGTCGACTGCTCAACGCTGCCGTCGAACGTCGCGGTGGAGGGATTCCTGCGCCCCCAACTGAGCTTCGAAGAGTTCGCCATCACGACCCTCGGGACGACGACCCAGGTGGGCCTGTTCGCCGTGGTGGTGCTGATCACCGTGATGATCGGGTCCGAGTTCAACACGGGTTCCATCGGCACCCAGCTGACCTTCACCCCCCGCAGGATGCCCCTGCTGTGGGCCAAGGTCGCGGCCTCCGCGATCTGCGGGGTCTGTTTGTTGGCCTTCTGGTCGGTGGCCATAGTGGTCCTGGATGTGTTCCTCTTCCTGAACCTGCGCGGCACCGAGGGCCTGGCGGCCGGGGGAGTGCTGGCGGCGCAGATCGGACGGGCCCTGCTGGTGGGGGCGGTGATGGCGGCCATGGCGGCGCTGGTGACGATGGCGCTGGCGTCGACGGTCAAGACGTGGGTGCTGATCTCCGCGGGTCTGGTGCTCTCCCAGTTCCTCGAAACCTCCAAGAACCTCGCCCAGATCGCCGGGTTGTTGCCGACCGCCAACTTGCTCAGTCTCATCAACGGCGAATGGAGCCGCACCATCTACAACAGCGAAGGGATGCGGCAGGAACCGATCCCGCACCTCGACTACGGATACTCCCTGGGATACGCGGTCTTCTGGCTGGTGGTCTTCGGGATCTGGGCGTCGGCCAGTTTCTCGCGTCGCAACATCCTCAAATAGCCCGGGACTCCCATCCCGAAGCCGATTGAGCCGACCCGCGACGAAGGGGTGGGTCGCGTCGGAGCCGTCCGTGCCCTCCTCCACGACTCGCGGAAGAAAAACGGTTCAACATCGCCACACGACGTTGAACCGTCGAACCTCCGCGATTCGTGTAAGGAAAGCAGGGGACGAGAAGGGGGGTGATTCGTGCACGGAAAAGATGGGGGGTGGGGGCGGTGCCTCGATCCGTGTACGGGAGGGAAGGGACCCTCTTGTCGCTCGCCTCCGTCCGCGGCCCGAAGTCGGCTTGCCCACCGTTCCAGGGGACGACCGGTAGGATCGCTGCCCGTGCGATACGTCTCCACCCGTGCCACCGACCACGCCACCAAGGCCTTCAGCGACATCCTCCTGGAGGGCCTGGCGCCCGACGGCGGCCTCTACCTGCCCGTCGAATACCCGAGGGTGGATGCCGGCACCCTCGCCCGGTGGCGCGACGTGCTGCTCGACGACGGCTACGCAGCTCTCGCCTTCGAGGTGTGCTCCCTGTTCATCGACGACATCCCCGCCGACGACCTGCTGGGCATCTGCCGGCGCGCCTACGCGCCCGGGAAGTTCTTGGACCCGCAGATCGTGCCGGTCTCCGAACTCTCCGACGGGGTGCGGCTGGCGCATCTCAGCAACGGCCCGTCGGCGGCCTTCAAGGACATGGCCATGCAGCTGCTCGGCGAGCTGTTCGCCCACGAACTGGCGCGCCGCGGCGAGCGCCTGACCATTCTCGGCGCCACCTCCGGCGACACCGGCTCGGCCGCCGAGTACGCGCTGCTGGGCAGGCCCGGGATACGGGTGGTGATGCTGTCCCCCGCGGATCGCATGACCCCGTTCCAGCAGGCGCAGATGTACTCCATCGACGACCCCGGGGTGGTGAACCTGGCCGTCGAGGGTGTCTTCGACGACTGCCAGGACCTCGTCAAGGCCATCAACGCCGACGCCGACTTCAAACGCGAACACCGCATCGGCGCGGTGAACTCCATCAACTGGGCGCGCCTGATGGCGCAGGTCGTCTACTACTTCGCGGCATGGCTGCGTATCGGCAGCGACGCCCCCGTCTCGTTCGCGGTGCCCTCGGGCAACTTCGGCAACATCGCGGCCGGGCACATCGCCCGCCTCATGGGGCTGCCGATCCGGCACCTGGTGCTGGCCACCAACGAGAACGACGTCCTCGACGAGTTCTTCCGCACCGGCGTCTACCGGCCCCGCGCCGCGCAGCAGACCCACGCCACCAGTTCCCCGTCCATGGACATCTCGAAGGCGTCGAACTTCGAACGTTTCGTCGCCGACCTGCTGGGCCGCGACGGTGCGCGCGTCGCCGACCTGTTCGGCCGCGAACTGCCGGAAACCGGCAGGCTCGATCTGTCCGGCGAGGACCGCGACCGTTTCGGTTTCGTCTCGGGTTCCTCCACCCACGCCGACCGGCTGGCCGAGATCCGCGCCACATGGGAGAGCGACGGGGTGCTCATCGACCCCCACACCGCCGACGGCGTGCACGTCACCCGCCGGCTGCTGGCCTGCGGTGAGGTGACCGGACCCGTCGTGGTGCTGGAAACCGCGCTTCCTGTGAAGTTCGCCGAAACCATCACCCAGGCGACCGGGATCGTCCCGCCGCGCCCCGACCGCTTCGCCGGGATCGAGGATCTCCCCAGGCACGTGACGCGCATTCCCGCGGACGTGGACGCGGTTCGGCGGGTTATTGACGGGGCCGCCTGAAAACGGAAATCGAACCCCTTGTAGGGTAAGAAATCCGGGGGGAAATAGCATGCCGGTTCATAAGGAGCATGCCGGTTCATAGGGAGGAAACATGCTGGACTGCGCCATCATTGGGGCTGGCCTGGCGGGCCTCGTGGCTGCTCGCGACCTGCGGAACCGGGGGCTCGGTGTCGTTGTGCTCGAGGCCCGGGACCGCGTGGGGGGGCGGGTCGAGAACGGGGTCCTTGCCGACGGCCAGTATGTGGAGCTCGGTGGCCAGTGGATCGGTGCCGGACACGACGCCATCTTCGAGCTGATCGAGCGTTACGGGCTGAGGACCATTGGTATTCCGGCTCGTGGAAATCTGGTGGTGCGTGTCCACGGCAGATTGCTCGAGGTGCCGTCGGCGGAGGACGGGGAGGAACTGACCCCGTTCGAGGTCGCGGACCTCAGTCAAGGGCTGCTGAGACTGCGTCGCCTCGCCCACCGGCTGGCCGACGACCCCGCCTGGGTGGCGGCGAATGGCGCCTGGCTGCGGCAGGATCTGCGGCGCTGGATGCGCACCAACCTACGAACAGGCGGGGCCCAGGCTCGTTTCGGGGAGGTCTACGAGGCCGCTTTCGGGCCGATGATCCCGCAGGCGACCCTGCAGGAAGGTCTGCAGCAGATCAACTCGGGGCCGAGCCTGGAGACGATGATCGCGAACAACGGCGGGCTGAACCAGCAGCGCATCGACGGCGGCATGGCCGCCCTGTGCGAGGCCCTGGCCGCCGATCTCGGGGATGTGGTGCGCCTCGGGAACGCCGTCACGAAGATCACCCATGATGAAACCGCCGTCGTCACTCTCGCTTCAGGGGAGACCATAGAGGCGCGCACCGTCGTCTCGACGCTACCGCCCCGCCTGGCCGTCGCCTTGGAATACGACCCGCCCCTGCCGCAGTGGAGGCAGGATGTGGCGGAGAAGGTGACGCCGGGAAATGTGATCAAGGCTTACCTGGTTTATGAGACGCCCTTCTGGCGCGAACGAGGACTTTCAGGGCAGTCGAGCTCTGACGAGGGGGCGGTTCGCGTCACGTTTGACACGACACCGGCCGACTCGACCCGTGGGCTGTTGATGGGTTTCTTCGAGGGGAACGAGGCCGATTCGCTGGCCCGCCGTCCCCCGGAGGCCCGAAAACGCGCATTCGTTGAGTCGGCCGTCCGTGCGTTCGGGGCGGAGGCGGCCGAACCCGTCGAATACCTGGAACGGGACTGGAGCTCCGAGCAGTACACGCGGGGCTGCCACGGGGCGCACTTCGCGCCGGGGATCTGGACCTCCAACGGCCCCGTCCTGGCCGCCCCCGACGGGTGCCTCTACTGGGCCGGGGCGGAGTACTCGGCCAAGTTCAACGGCTACATGGAAGGCGCTGTCCGCTCCGGCGAGGAGGTCGCGGCCACGATCGCCGTCGCCCTCATCTGACCCCTCCGCCCCTGTGCGCGAATCGCGGAGGTTCGACGGTTCAATGTCGTCACACGACGTTGAAACGTTCTTCTTCCGCGATTCGTGCCTGGGAGGGGAGGGGGGCCGGGGCCGCGACTCGAGGGGCCGCGACGGGGGACAATCGGCGTGTATGCTCGGCCCTCGCGCCTTCCGGTAGATGGGCTTGACTTGGCATGATGCCTCACCGACCAGCACAATAGCCGATATGCGCAAGCATCATGTTGTGATAATCGGTTCTGGTTTTGGTGGTCTGTTCGCGGCGAAGGCCTTGAGGCGCGCCGATGTCGATGTGACGTTGATAGCACGCACCACCCATCATCTGTTCCAGCCGCTGCTCTACCAGGTGGCGACCGGCATTCTGTCGGAAGGCGAGATCGCCCCCGCGACCCGGGAGGTGCTGCGCAAGAACAAGAACGTGACGGTGCAGCTTGGTCTCGTCGAGGGGATCGACGTGGAGGCCCGGCAGGTGCGGTGGCGTTTCCACGGCCTCGAACAGGTCACCGACTACGACTCGCTGATCGTCGCGGCCGGTGCGGGGCAGTCGTACTTCGGCAACGACCACTTCGCCCGCTACGCGCCCGGCATGAAAACCATCGACGACGCCCTGGAGCTGCGGGCCCGGATCTTCGGGGCCTTCGAGCTGGCCGAACTCGCCCCGGAGGGGGAGGACGTCTCCAGGTTCCTGACCTTCGCGGTCGTCGGTGCGGGACCGACGGGGGTGGAGATGGCCGGGCAGATCCGGGAACTGGCCTCCAAGACCCTCGTCGGCGAGTTCCGTCGCATCGACACGCGCCAGGCGCGGGTGATCCTCGTCGAGGGCGGTCCCCTGGTGCTGCCCAGCTTCGGCGAGGACCTCGGCGGCTCGGCGCGCCGGTCGCTGGAGAAACGCGGCGTCGAGGTGTGGACCGAGACGATGGTCACCGAGGTCGACTCGCGCGGATTCACCGTCAAACGCAAGGACGGTTCCACCGAAAGGGTGGAGTCGGTGTGCAAGGTGTGGGCCGCCGGTGTCTCCGCGAACCCGCTCGGCCCGCAGCTCGCCGAACAGACCGGCGCGGAGACTGACCGGGTGGGCAGGGTCAAGGTGCTACCGGACCTGACCCTGCCGGGCCATCCCGAGGTGTTCGTTATCGGCGACCTGGCCGCCGTCGACGGGGTGCCCGGGGTGGCGCAGGGCGCGATCCAAGGTGCCAGGTATGCGGCCAACGCCATCCGTGGCCAGCTGGCCGGGAACCGCCCGGAGGCCCCGTTCAAGTACAAGGACAAGGGGTCGATGGCGACGATCTCCCGGTTCTCCGCCGTCGTCAGCGCAGGGAAGGTCAAGTTCTCGGGTTTCCTGGCCTGGGCGGCGTGGCTGGTGCTGCACCTGCTCTACATCGCGGGCTTCAAGCAGCGGATGTCGACGCTGCTGCACTGGTTCGTCAGCTTCCTCACCCGCGGCCGGGCGGAACGCGTCACGACGAACCAGCAGATGGTCGGCCGTCTTGCGCTGGAGGAACTCGGCGAGGGCACCAGCGCCCGCCTCATGTCCGGCGCGGCCGAGGCGACCGGGGAGACAAAACCGGAGGGCTCCGACGAGAAGGAGACGGCACCGGGGGGTTCCGACGAGAAGGAGACGGCGCCGGAGGATTCCGACGAGAAGGCGACGGCACCGATCGCGGGTTGAGAACCCCGACGCGCCCTCGGTCACCTCGTCCGGCAGGACGGGAGGTCGCGATCTACCCCGTCGCGGTTTGCTGGCCTTCCCTCTGATTCGCTGGCCTTGTTCACGTTTGCCTGCGCTGTGAGGCCAGCAAACACGAACAAGGCCAGCAAAACCGGGATAGGGCCAGCAAAACCGGGATAGGGCCAGCAAACCGACGGTAGGGCCAGCAAACCGACGGTAGGGCCAGCAAACCGACGGGGAGGCGGGGTCAGGCGTCGACCCGCTCCCGGAGGCGGGCGTTGGCCTTCTCGACGTCGAGGCGGGTGAGCAGGAGGAAGATGAGCGCGTTGGCGATCAGCGGGAACCACACGTACATGACGTAGAGCATCTGGATCGCCGAGTCCGGTTGCATGCTCAGTTCGCCGTTGTAACCGCTGGCGGCCAGGAGCCACCCGGCTGCGGCCGTTCCGATGCCGCCGCCGACCTTCACCCCCAGGGAGGTGCAGGAGAACATGAGTCCGTCGACGCGTTTGCCGGTGCGCAGCCAGGTGTGTTCCGAAGCCTCCGCGATCATTGCGTTGAGAGTCCCCTGCAGCGGGCTCATCCCCAGGGATGCCACCGCCGAGAGGGCCAGCATGAGCGGGATGTTGTGGAAATAGGCCGCCACCAGCACCCCGAGCCGCCCGAGGGTCGCGATGACGTAGCCGCCGAGGTTGACCCGGTACATCTCCCCGAATTTCTTCACGATGACGGGGGTCACCAGCAGGCCGACGATGAGCGGGATGTTGATGGCCCAGGCGAAGGTCCCCAGCAGGTTCTCGTCCCCCAGGATGTACTTCATGAAGTAGATGCCCATGTTGAGCATGGCCGTGAAGATCTGGGTGAGCAGGAAGACCACCAGGATGAGGAGGTAGTACTTGTTGGACAGCAGCATCTTGGCCGACTCCAGCACCGTCAGCGTGTCGTCCTTCTGTTTCGTGTCGTCGTCACCGGCCAGTTCCTCCGGGGACAGTTCCTTGACGGAGAACACCGACAAGGTGTTGACCGCCAGCCCGAGCAGCGCGTAGATGATCGCCATGGTCCGCCAGCCCGCGGCGCCGCCCCCGAACATCGCCACGCCCCCGACCGTGATGCTCTGGATGAGCAGGTTCGTCCCGAAGGCGAACATGAAACGGATGGAACCCATCTGCACCCGCTCCGAACCGTTGCGGGTGATGAGCGCGGTCAGTGAGGAATAGGCGATGTTGTTGGCCGTGTAGAACACGGCGTTGAGGAGGGTGTAGGCGATGAAGAACCAGGCGTACTTGGCGGTCTCACCCAGTTCGGTGGGGATCGCGAAGATCGCGATGATCATGCCGGCGCAGCCGACGAAACCCCACAGCATCCACGGCCGCGCCTTGCCCATCCGGGTTTTGGTGCGGTCCAGCAGCGCACCGAAGATGACGTCGGAGAAGCCGTCGAAGAGCCGGGAGAGCATCATGAGCGTGCCGACGACGCCCGCGTTGAGACCGGCGGTGTCGGTGAGGTAGATCATGACGAAGGCGGACAGGAGCACGTAGACGACGTTGCCTGCGACATCACCCGAGCCGTAGCCCACCTTGTTGTACCACTTCAGGTATTTCTTCTCGCCGGCCGCTGCCGTGCTCGTCGTGTCGGTCATGACTTCACCTCGTCGTGGGTCTCGATGTGGTCAGGGGTGGTGAGCAGAAGATGGAGTTCCATCCCCAGCTCGTGGCCGTCCACCCGGTAGCGGGACCGCAGGGCCGGTCCGCAGCTGTTGGAGCCGATGCCGGCCATGGCGGCGTCCAGGCACAGCACCGTGCTGCCCGACGGTCTCAGATCGGTGTTGCGGTGCCGTGCGGCAAGTTCCTCCTGCGTGTACCGGGAGGCGTTGAAGGAGAACGGGGTCTGCCCCACCGCGGTCAGGACCAGGCCGCCACCGGAGACGGTGACCTCGTCGCAGTCGGCGTGGCTGCCGTTCTCCTGGGGACGGATGTAGTCCTCGTGGAGGTCCGCGACGTCGGCGCTGAAGGTCCCGTGATGGCTGGCGCGGTACTTGTCCGCGTAGCTCTCGAAGGGCCCCAGGCCGTGGTAGTCGACCCGGTTCATGGACTCGGGCAGGAACAGCCGCAGCCCCAAGCGCGGCAGGCTCGGGAACCCGAGGGTGCGGCGCATCCGCAGGATCAACCCGAGGACGCCGTCGGCGGTGAGGGTCCAGATCAGCCGGCCGCGCAGGGCGGGCTGGACCGTCGGCGCCACCAGGGCGACGTCGGCGCTGATCGTCGCGCGCCCCGGTTCCTCGGCGACGTCGACGGCGTAGGCGCGGGCCGTGGCCCGGTGGTAGTGGGCGCGTTCCCATTCCAGGCGCACGTGGCGGTCGTTGTCGGTGGGGGCCCGCCAGATGTTGAGCTCGGCCGGGCGCTCCAGGACCTCCCGGCCGTTGACGCTCAGGGCGGTGGGCAGGCCGGTGCGCGTGTCGATGGTGCAGCGCAGACCCGCGGCCGCCACGTCGATTCGCGTCCCCTCCCGCGCGACCTGCACCGAACCCCGGGGGGTGGGGCGGTGCGCGAGCTCCGCGACCCGGCGGTGCCGCCCGTCGGCGTTGCGCAACGGAACCTCGTCGAAACCCAGGACGTGCCCGGCGGGCAGCAGCGGTTCGGGACGCGCGAGCCGGTGGGTGACCAGCAGGTGGCATTTCCCGGCGTGCGGAATCCGCGGTTCGCAGCGCAGCATGACGCTCGTGTGCGGTGGGACGGGATCGGTCAGGTCGATGTCCCCGCGATCCACGACGACACCGTCGCAGCGCACCTCCCACGAGACGCGGGCGTACTGCGACAGGTCCGTGTGGTCGAGGTCGTTGTGGATGGTGAGCAGACCCTCGTCCTGGTCGTACTCGACGACGCGGGCGGGTCGCTGGACGTTCTTGAGCTCGGCCAGCCCGGGGTGGGGGACCCGGTCGGGCGAGACGAGCCCGTCGACGCAGAAGTTGCCGTCGTGGATGTCCTCGCCGTGGTCACCGCCGTAGCGGAAGACCGGCCGGCCGTCGTCGCTGCTGCCGGCCGCCACCGCGTGGTCGCACCACTCCCACACGAAACCACCGCACATGCGCTCGTCGGCCCGGATGATCTCCCAGTAGTCCTCCAGATCACCGGGTCCGTTGCCCATGGCGTGGCAGTACTCCACGAGTACGAAGGGCTTGTCCGGATCGGAGTCGAGGTAGTCGCGGATCTCCTCGATACCCGGGTACATGCGGCTGTACAGGTCGATGCAGGAGTAGTCGTAACGGCGTTTGGAGTCGCGGTAGTAGGAGCTCTCGTAGTGGGTCAGGCGCGTCGGGTCGAAGCCCTTGACCCACATCAGCGCCGCCTCGAGGGTGCAGCCGTAGGAACACTCGTTGCCCGCGGACCAGGAAATGATGCTGGGACGGTTCTTCTCCCGGTGGACACACAGTTTCATCCGGTCGACGGTGGCCTCGGTCCAGGCGGGGTTGTCGGCGATGGGTTCGTTCCAGTGCTCCACCTGGTTCTCCCAGGACGGGTCGGCCAGGAAGCGGGTCTGGGTGCCGTGGCTCTCGTTGTCGGCCTCGGACATGACGTAGAAGCCGTACTCGTCGCACAGCTGGTAGAA
>NZ_DBHHFZ010000005.1:0-210638 GCF_057238465.1 Arachnia sp. | reverse complement strand
TGTCGTAGCCGGGATTGTTGCGGGGCATCTCCACCGGGTTCCTGCCGATGGCCCGTTCCGCGGCCAGCACCGCTTCCACCGCTCGGCGTTCCACTTCTTCCGTGGCGCGGGTCCTGGCCGGTGCCTCCTGCCCGGATTCCGCTTCGATGAGGCGGCTCGGCACGATCAGCGCGGCGCTGCGGATCACCCCGGGAACGGCGACGAGTTTGGTGTGGAGCGCGAGTTCGTGGCGTCTGCGTTCGAGGCGTTTCTCCAGTTGACGGGCCTTGGCGTGGGCGGTTTCGGCCCGCACCCTGCCGATGGTGCCTGCGCGTTCGAGATCCTCCAGGCGGTTGTATTCGCGATCCCAGTGGTTGATCTCCGCGAGCAGCCGCTCCCTGACCTGTTTGCAGGTGCGGGCCACCTCGATTTCGAGCCGGGCACGGATTTCCTCCATGCGTGGTTGCATGCCGCTGCGGTAAGAGTTGGCGCGCACGGTCTTCTCGTGGTTTCCCCTCACCCATTCGTCGTTCAGGATCGAGGCGATGGCGGCGGCCTCTCCTGGCTGGGGTGCGTCGTAATCCAGGTAGGGGGGTGCCGCGGAGACCGTGACCGTTCCGTCCGGTTCCAGGATCGGGTAGTCGAAATGGTGTGAGACGGTGTCGGTGCCGGGCGCGGAGTTCGTGATGCGCTGCTCGACGGTGTACATCAACGCCGGGACCTCCGCCTGTTGGCTGCGCCTGTCGACCAGGACGGTGCCGTGCCGCAGTGCCTCCCCCAGGTCCTCGATTGTCGCTTCGATCACGGCGTGGAGCAGTGGCTGGCCCGGGGCGATGAGGGTGGCGGGCGGCTGGCCCTCGGGGTGGGTGAGGTGCAGTTCGAAGGTGATGCGTTCGTACTGGTCGGCGACGGGGGCCCAGCGGTTCAGGCGGCGCGCGATGTCGATGACCCGGGTGGGGACGCGGGTGATTTCGTAGCGCCCCTTCTCCCGTTTGCGGACCTGCCCGCCCAGGCGTTCGAACGCGGGCAGGAAGAAGGCGGCGATGTAGCCGGGCTGGAGGCGGCGTTCGCGGGCCTTTTCCATTCTGGCTCGTACCTCGTCGAGATCGAGCGCGCTGAACATCTCGGGATGCAGCGCCTTCTCCGCGAGCATCTCGTCCAACCCGTCCCTGACTCCCGCATCGATGATGCGGTCCAGTCTTGCCTTCACCTCGGGGCGGTCCCCGTACCGGATGGCCTCGATCAGCAGGTCACGCAGGGACTTTTCCTGGAAGGCGTCGTCGTCACCGAGCACGTTGAACAGGTTTCCGTTGTACGCCACCGACATCTGTTCGATCTTCGAGAGCAACCGGGTGAAGACATCGCCCTCGCGGGTGTCCTTGGCCACCATGTTCCACAGGTGACAGACCTCGCGCTGACCGATGCGGTGGATGCGGCCGAAACGCTGCTCTATCCGGTTCGGGTTCCACGGCAGGTCGTAGTTGACCATCAGGTGGGCGCGCTGCAGGTTGAGCCCCTCCCCCGCGGCATCCGTGGCCAGCAGCACCACCGTGTCGGGGTTGTGGGTGAATTTCTCGCGCGCCGCCATTCGTTCCTCGCGGCTGGTGCCGCCGTGGATCCTTACCACCGCGTCGGAGCGGCCGAGCTGGGCGCTGATTCTCTGATCCAAGTAGTCGAGGGTGTCCCGGTGCTCGGTGAAGATGATGATTTTCCTCGCTGCCCCGGTGCCGTCGCCGGCCAGTAGTTGTTCGTCGAGAATGGTGCGCAGCTGCACCCATTTCTTGTCGTCGTCCAGCCGCCGAACCTTGTATGCGATGCGAATGAGGTCCTCAAGGGTCGTGATCTCGGTGCGCAGCTCCGGAATGGTTCGCGCGGCGGTTGCGCGATCCACCACCTTCTCCACCTTGGTTTCGAATTGGAGGCGTTCCGAATCGGTTGTTTCCAGATCCATGTCTTCGTAGTCATGGATCGACAGGGACGGGAGTTGCTCATCGAACCGGGCAGCGGTTTGTTCCTCCTCTGCAGGGTTCGCCATTTCCTGGATGCGAGTGAGTTCGCGGAGTCTGTCTTCGAGTCGGCGTCGACGGCGTTCCAGGGACCGCAGAATCGCCTCCGGGCTGGATGCGAGACGGCGTTGCAGAACGGTCAGGGCGAATCCGACGTTGTTTCCGCGTTTCCTGTCGCCCGCTTGGGAGATGCATTCGGCACGTCCCATTTCTGTGCGCACGTACTCGGTGACGAGATCGTAGAGTTCCCGTTCGGCCGGGCTCAGTTCATAGGCCACCGTGTAGGCGCGACGTTCCGGGAACAACGGTTTGCCCTCGAAGGTGAGCAGGTCCTCCTTGACCATGCGGCGCATGAGGCCCTTCGTGTCGGTGCGGTGCACCCCCTGACGGTACTGGCCCTCGAAACGGTCCCTGTCCAGCAGCGACATGAACAGCTGGAAATCCTCTTCCTTTCCCGCGTGTGGGGTGGCGGTCATCAGCAGAAGGTTGTGTGCGGTTTCCGAGAGCAGCCTGCCCAGCCTGAAACGTTTCGTCTCGGACACCTCACCCGCCCAGGATGAATAGTGGGCGGACATGCGGTGTGCCTCGTCGACCACGGCGACGTCCCAGTTCACCTCGGAGAGCTGTTCCATCAGGTCTTCGTTGCGGGAGACCTGATCCATTCGCACGATCAGCCGGTTGTGTTCGGTGAAAACGTTGCGGCCGTGGGCGTCGTCGATCATCTGGCGGTTGAAAACCTCGAAACGCAGGTCGAACTTGGTGGCCAGTTCCTCGCGCCACTGCTCCACCAGCCCACCGGGAGCGACGACGATCGCCCGTTCGCAATCGGAACGCAGGATCAGTTCCTTGATGTAAAGGCCGGCCATGATCGTCTTCCCTGCGCCCGGGTCGTCGGCCAGCAGGAACCGCAACGGAAGACGCGGAAGCAGTTCCTCGTACGCGGCGCGGATCTGATGCGGCAGCGGGTCCACATCCGAGCTGTTGACCGCGACCATCGGGTCATACAGGGCGGCGTACTTGATGCGCAACGCCTCCGCCGCGAGCCGGAATTCGTCCGGGTCTCCGTCGAACGCCGGGGCGGATTCGAGATCACTCACCGGTTCGAGATCGGCCGCGTCGCCCTCCGTGACCATACGGCCGCCACTGGCTCCGGACTCGTCCCGGTAGAAGACCTCCACCAGCGTCGGATCTATGACCTCGACGGTGAGCACGGTGACCGTCTGCCCCGGAACCAGGCCGCGGACTCGCTGCCCCGCACGCAGGGCGGCCAGACCGGATGTGGTCTCTGCCCCGGTCACAGAACCCCTCCCTCCGGTTCCTCCCGCCGACGATCGTGCGCGGGGAATCCATCATCGGGGTGACCAGCGCACACCCCCGAATAGTAGCGGGTGGCGGCTGGGCAGGTCGATGCGGCCTTCCCCTTTTGGATGAAGACTGTCTTTACGTCTCTAGAATAACACAGAATCAATAGCCGAAAAAACCTTGAATTAGACCATGAGTATTATTCACAACTATCCTTAAGTGCGTTCCGACTAGGAGGTTTGTCGATGGATGGGTCGCCTGTGAATAAGTCTCCATGAAATAAAGTAAAAAATCACACGCCAAGCAACAAAATATCCAGAGATGCGGGGTCATGAACTTCACCAATAATTTTCTATAGCTATTGACTTTTATTAGCGATTATTCCTGATCGCACCCCGGATCATAAGTTTTCCCCGCAAAACTATTTTCCCGCGAAATGAAATTCACATATTCACCAATATCCATAGCTGCCACGGTTCCGAGTCCTTGGAGGCGGCTGAAAAGCTTAAAAAGGAAAAACAAGAGAGCGGTATTGGAATCGCTATATTCCAGCTTGGATGAGTCGCTATAGGGATTGTTGAACGACCGGGCACCTAACGCACACCCGATATCGATCCGAAAATCGCCAGTAAGACGCATGATGGATTCCACGGCCACTTTACCATCTAAATCAACCCAGCCACTCCTCGTGGTGAGCAGACCTCCGAGAATATGTATAGGTTTCTTAGGAGCGAATACACCTCCAGCATGAGGGATTGTGATGGACGTGCGATGAAGACAGCGAACACTTGCAATCTTTCTTCCGGCATAATCCATGAAACGCTTATTAGCTTCTTGCTTAACCTCAAATACCGCATATACAGCCTCAACAGGAACGAGCAGGTCGCTATCACTGATGCGGACAAGTAAAGGAGTATACTGCGAATCATAGATAAGCAAGTCAATCTGATCGCTTATTTCTCCAGAAGAATCTATCGCGAATCCCTTTGTAACACCATATCGGCTGGGGAGAAAGTCTTTAAGAACAGCAGCCCATTTCGCTTCTGAGGCTTCACCAATAGAACCCCCGTGCCGAATAGAAGCGGGCGCTATCCCTAAGTCTGCAATTAGACTATTCTGTTTTTGCAAAAAAGCTGAACGTATTATGTTTTTGTCTACCATGAAGATTTTCCCAACCCTTACATAGAGAGGATTATCCGCAGGCGATATATCGGTCGGCAAATCCCCTAATCAGAGCGCCTTTAAAGATAGCAAAAAATAAGCCTTATGGCATGTTATCAAGATGGACCAACAAACACAAGTTCAATCAACAGAACTTCCAACAAAAAGGATCACGAGCCAGCCACTGCACTTTGATCAGACCATCAATTTTCAAACCGCCCGTGGAGCTAAGGGGATTCGAACCCCTGGCCTCTTCCATGCCATGGAAGCGCGCTACCAACTGCGCCATAGCCCCGTGTCTCGCGACTCCTTGAACTTACCGGAGCCGCGGGCGGTGCGCAAGCCGCGGGTCAGGGAAGCTGTCTCGCCGGGGTGTTGTAGGCGGCGAGTCTGGGCTTTTCTCCCCCGATCACCAGCGAGTAGGTGATGTTGCCCGGGATGCTGAGGATGTCGTCGATGCCCATGAAGGCGCTGACCACCTTGGACAGCAGCAGGCCATGGGTGACGATCAGCACCTGCTGTCCCTTGTGTCTTTCCGCGATCTCCCGCACCGACTCCAGGGCCCGGGCGGTCATCTCCGCCAAGGTTTCGCCCGTCGCCGAACGTTGGAAATCGATCCCTTGGGTGTAGAAATCCATGAAGCCGGGAAACACGCGGACCACCTCGGCGGTGGTCATACCACTCCAGCTGCCGATGTTGATCTCCTGCAGCCGGGCATCCGGCACCACATCGAGCCCGTGGGGTTCCGCGACCCTGTGGGCGGTGCAGAGGGCCCGTTTCAGGTCGGATGTGTAGCAGGCCTCGAAATCCCAGTCCGCGAAGAACCGGGCCGCCTCCCCGGCCTGCCTCTCCCCCACCTCGTCGAGTTCGACATCCGCTTGTCCCTGCAGTTTTCCGAGCTCGTTCCATTCCGTGCGACCGTGCCGCAGGAACACGAGTTTTGTGTGCGTCACTGCTCTTCGTCGTCCTGCGGCACCGGCACCTCGTGCACGTCGAGCGGGATCTGCGGGCAGTCCTTCCACAACCGTTCCAGGTTGTAGAGGCTGCGTTCCTCGGTGCGCTGCACGTGCACCACGAAATCGATGTAGTCCAGCAGCACCCAGCGGTTCTCCCGGTCACCCTCGCGGCGCACTGGTTTCAGCTGGGCCTGTTTGATGAGCTGCTCCTCCACGGCATCGACAACCGCCCCGACCTGGCGTTCGTTCCTGGCGCTGATGATCAGGAACACATCGGTGATGGTCAGCTGCTGGCTGACGTCGAAGGCGACGATGTTGGTGCCGAGTTTCCCGGCCGCCGCATCCGCGGCAATGGTCACGTGTGTGATCACGGACTCAGATGTTGTCAACTGGAACTCCTGTCTCAGGATGCGGGTAGAGACCACGTTTCGCGATGTACTGCACGATGCCGTCCGGCACCAGGTACCAGATCGGTTCGGCACGCTGCACACGCGCACGACAGTCGGTGGAGGAAATGGCCAAGGCCGGGACCTCCAGCAGCGTCACCTTATCCGATGGCAGATGCGCCAGGTCGTCCTCCGTCATGGGAACCCCCGGCCGGGTCACCCCGACGAAGTGCGCCAGATCGAACAGCTGCTCCGCACCGCGCCAGGTGAGGATCTGCCGCACCGCATCCGCACCGGTGATGAAGAACAGGTCCACGTCGTCGCCGCGTTCCTCGCGAAGATCCCTCAGGGTGTCGACGGTGTAGGTGTTGCCGGGACGGTCGATGTCCACGCGACTCACGGAGAACCGGGGATTGGACGCAGTGGCGATCACGGTCATCAGGTACCGGTCCTCCGCCTGGGTCACGTTCCGGTGGGTTTTCTGCCACGGCACACCCGTGGGCACGAAGACCACCTCGTCGAGGGAGAACTTCGACGCCACCTCACTGGCGGCCACGAGGTGCCCGTGATGGATCGGGTCGAAAGTGCCGCCCATCACCCCGAGCCGGTAATGCCGTTCCCGTCCCTGCCGGGCCGCCGCCAATTCCGTGGTGCTCATCGCTTCCCCGTTTCCTCACCGCTGCCGACCCCCAACCACCATCCCAGAGCCCCGAGCGCCAAGATCACCCCCATGATCGCGAGGGCCAGCACGGAGACGTCGGCCTCGGTCGGTGTTTCCAGCAAAACCATGCAGTGCATGCTATCCGGTCAGCAACCTCCGTAGAGGTCGGCGGACCAGTCGCGGACTGCCATCCCCACCACAGGAGTTGAACCTTTCGGAGATTCCGGCTCCCAATCCGAAAAGAAAATCATCTCCCTTTCACCAGAACGAATGACTCCCGCCTCAAAGGGACCACCATTTCCGTTTTTCGTCTCAAACCGGAGATCGGGATGCCGGCGTCGCACCTCATCAAAGGTCATACCGATTTTCACCCCACCATAAGTGGCCAGATTTGATGTGTCCCCTTGGTATGCGAGTTTTCCACCCACGTATATCTCAGCCAGCGGGGAGTCGGCCTTGATCCCTCCAGGCTCATACTTGAGCTGAAAGTAAACGCCCTGTGCGGCCAGTTCGGGGACGGTCTTGAAAGGCGCCTCACAAGGATCAGTGGTGGGAACCATGGCCCCTCGCTCAACCATGTTGGTGTCGCCTATCTTGTAGGGCCCGAGTCCCTCGAAGGACATGACCATCGCTCCGGAAACCGGCGCACAACGACACAGGAACACCACCCGGATCCTGCCCTCGGCATCGGCGCCCAAACGCCAGTAGAGGCCTGTTTGAGTGGCTGGATAGACGCGGATGCTGTCCGTGCCCTCGTTCTCCTCCGCGATGGGGGAGCCCAGCAGTTCATCGGCCTTGGAGACCGGATCGCCGATGGCAACCCCATCGACGGTGGGTGTGGGTTTGCCGCCCTCACCGGAGCTGATCGCCACCAGTTCGCTGCCCTTGAACAACCATTCGCAGTCACGCCACACAATTACGACGACGGTCTGCCCGTTCCACTGCCGCGACGATCCCGAGGACAGCGCCGGGAAATCGGAATGGTTTCCCGAAATCGTTTCGTATGTGTCCCCCACCCCTATTCCATGGGCACCGGACGGGGACAGTTCCGCCAACGCCTTCGTCTCATCCAGCGCCGCCAAGGTCCGGGAGGCCAACTGTTTCCCGTTGTCCGCGGTGGTGTAATAACCGCCAGTGGCACGGGCAACACAACGCACGTCCTCCTCGTCGGTGCGCAGGCTTACGACAGAGATGCTCAATCCGGGATTGGCGGCCTTCAGTTCCTTCGCCACGTCGCAGGGAGGAGCGGATTCACAGGTGTTCCTGCCGTCGGAAACCAACACGATTCGTCCGGGCTGCCCGCCCAGCTGAGCCGCCGCCTCGCGCAGCGCAGGCCCGATGGGAGTCCAACCTCCCGCGACCAGCGCATCCACCTTCGTCTTGAGTGCCGCGGCGTCGACGGGGGCCATCGCCTCCACCACCTCGACGTCGGCGCATCCCTGTTCAGCGTTCACGTCGTCACCGTGCATCTTCGTGCCGTAACCCACCAGCGCCGCAGATGTGCCCGCGGGAAGTGCCCCGAACAGGCCGGTGACCGCCTGCTGGGCCGCCGCCATCCGGGTGATCCCCTCCGCAGCGTCGTCGTGGGTCATGGAACCCGAGGCGTCCAGTACGGCCACCACCGGCAGTGATGTCCGGGCCCCATTCGATTCCGTCATCACCGGTGTTCCGCTTCTGTCCTCGGAGGCCGCGCCGCTCTCCCCCGCCTGTGGTGAGCTGCACCCACCCACCAGGAGAGCCATAGCCAGCAGCCCTCCTATCCACTGGTTCCTCACAGTCCCTCCTCGTGCTCCTAGTCTCAGGTCCGCACCTGGCCGTCGCCGTTCACGATGTATTTCGTAGAGGTCAGTTCCGCCAGACCCATCGGGCCCCTCGCGTGAAGTTTCTGGGTGGAGATTCCGATCTCGGCTCCGAAACCGAACTGGCCCCCGTCGACGAACCTGCTGGAGGCGTTCACGAGCACCGCAGCGGCGTCGATCTCGGTGACGAACCGGTCGGCCGCGGCCCGGGACTCGGTGATGACGGTCTCGGAATGACCGGTGGTGTGGTGGCGGATGTGGGTGATGGCCTCGTCGATGTCAGCGACGATCCTGACCGCCAGGTCCAGCGACAGGTATTCCGCATCGAACTCGTCCTCACCGGCAGGGACCACGTCGTCGGCGAACGCCACCACATCGGGGGTTCCGTGGATCGTCACACCAGCGTTGCGAAGCGCATCGAGAGCGACGGGAAGGAAGGCACCGGCGATGTCGCGGTGCACCAGCAGCGTCTCTACGGCATTGCAGACGCTGGGTCGCTGGGTTTTCGCGTTCAGCAGCACTGCGACGGCCTTGCCGATGTCGGCGGAGGCATCCACGTAGAGGTGACAGTTCCCGGTGCCGGTCTCGATCACCGGCACCTTCGCCCCCTCGACCACGGCGTTGATCAGCCCGGCCCCGCCTCGCGGGATCAGCACATCCACCAGGCCTCGGGCGGCCATCATCTCTCCCGTGACCTCGCGTCCCCCCTCCACCAGGGCGACGGCGTCGGTGTTCACCCCGGCGTTCCTCAGCCCTTCACGCAGGGCCTCGACGCAGACCCGGTTCGACTCGATGGCCGAACTGGAGCCGCGCAGCAGGGCCGCGTTGCCTGACTTGAGACACAACCCGGCCGCGTCCGCCGTGACGTTCGGGCGGTTCTCGTAGATGATCCCCACCACCCCGAAGGGCACCCGCACCTGCCGCACCTCGACGCCGTTGCCGAGCCGCCAGCCCCGCACCAGGTCACCCACCGGGTCGGGCAGCGCCGCCACGTCGCGCAGCCCGTCGACCATTCCCCGCACCCGGTCACCGTCCAGACGCAGCCGGTCGATCACGGCCTCGGGTGTTCCCGCCGCCCGGGCCGCATCGACATCGATGGCGTTGGCCGCCAGCAGCTCCTTCTCGGCGGCCGCCACGGCGTCGGCCATCGCGTGCAGGGCGCGGTCCTTCTCGTCCCGGGTCAGGGTGGCCAGTTGCCGACTCGCCTCACGGGCTGCCAAGGCTTGGGATCGGAACTCCATGACGGGAGTATAGGAGGCACATACGGCATCCGTGCCCTGTTCCACCCACCGGTTTGCTGGCCTTGTTCCCGTTTTGCTGGGCCTATTCATGTTTGCCTGCGCTGTGAGGCCAGCAAACCTCAACAAGCCCAGCAAACCGGATTCAAGGCCAGCAAACCGGGAACAAGGCCAGCAAAGCAATCGACTGGTGGGGCAGGAATCAGGGAATCAGGGGTCAGGGAGTCAGGGGATCTCGATCATCAGGTCGCGGTGCACGGCCAGACCTCCGAGGTCCATCCGCCGCCGTAGTTCCGTCGCGGAGCAGTCCACCAGTCCACGTGCCAGCAGGGTTCCGCCGGGCCCGGTGATGTCGACGGGATCGCCAGCCTCGAAATCACCCGTGACGTCGTCGATCCCCACCGCCAGCAGCGAGGCGTGTCCATTCCCGACGGCCCGGGCGGCGCCGGCGTCGATCCTCAGCTCCCCGCTCACCTCGGCGGCATGTGCCAGCCACAGCAGCCTGCGGGGTCGTCGCCGCCCGGCGGCCTCGAACAGGGTGCCCACCTCCTCCCCCTCCAGGGCCGCCAGGAGCTGGTCGGCGTGGGCCAGCACCACGGAAACCCCGCCCGAGGTCGCGATCCGGGCGGCCTCCACCTTGGTGCGCATCCCGCCGGTCCCGACCCGGGAACCCACCCGGGATGTGTCGGCCACCAGCTCCGTGAAATCACGGACCCGGGGTATCAACCGGGCCCCGGGTTCCTCCGGGTGTGCGGTGTAGAGGCCGTCCACGTCGCTCAGGATCACCAGCGCATCGGCCCGTACCAGGTGGGCGGTCAACGCCGCCAGGCGGTCGTTGTCGCCGAACCGGATCTCCCCGGTCGCGACGGTGTCGTTCTCGTTGATCACGGGTATCGCCCCCAGCCTGAACAACCGTGAAATCGTGTTCAGGGCGTTTCGGTAGCTGCGCCCGTCCTGCAGGTCACCGGCGGTCAGCAGCACCTGCGCCACCATCTGGTGGTGGGCCGCGAAAGCCTCCGCGTAGCGCCGGATCAGGATGCCCTGCCCGACCGCAGCCGCCGCCTGCTGGGTCTCGAGATCCCTGGGCCGCGCAGGGAGCCCCAACGGTCCCAGCGCCGCCGCGATGGCCCCGGAGGTCACCAGCACCAGACGCCTGTCGCGCGCCTGGAGAGAGGCCAGTTCCGCTGCGAGCGTCTCGATACGCACCGGGTCCAAGTGGCCATCGGAATCGGTCAGCGACGACGACCCGATCTTCACCACCAGGCGTTTCGCCCCGGTGATCTCAGTCCTCATCGACGACCTCGCCGGCCTTCCGGGCGTGGTACTCGGCATCGATCCGGCGCCGCCGGGCCACGGCGGGCCGTTCGCTCTCCAGCCGGGGATCCTCACCCCGCCGGGAGAGGATCTCGGCCCCGGTCTCGACCTGCGGGGCGAAGTCGAACACCACCGCGTCTTCGCCGCCGATGGCCACCGCATCACCCTCCCGGGCCCCGAGTTCCAGGAGTTTCTCCTCCACCCCGAGCCGGTTCAACCGGTCCGCCAGGTAACCGACCGCCTCGGCGTTGTTGAAGTCGGTCTGGCGGATCCAGCGTTCCGGTTTCGCCCCACGCACCCGCCACAGGAAACCACCCTCCCCGTCGCCCTGCTTCACGATCGTGAAGGAGTCGTCGGCGGAGATACGCCCCACCGGTTTGGGCCGCAGGACCTTCCTCGGCGGCTCCTCCGTCGCCCTGGCGGCGCGGTGAGCCTCAACGATCCGGGCCATGGCGAACTTCAACGCGTTCAACCCCTCACCGGTCTTGGTGCTCACCTCGAAAACCCGATAGCCGCGTTTCTCCAGTTCGGGCCGGGCGAGTTCCGCCAATTCGGGGGCGTCGGGCAGGTCCAGTTTGTTCAGCACCACCAGGCGTTCGCGATCCTCCAGACCGCCGTGGGCCGCCAGTTCGCCCTCTATCACGTCCAGGTCGGCGACGGGTTCGCGGCCCGGTTCCCAGGTGCCCAGGTCGATGACGTGCACGATGGCCTGGCAGCGTTCGATGTGCCGCAGGAAATCGAATCCCAGGCCCTTCCCGAGAGAGGCCCCCTCGATGAGACCCGGAACGTCGGCAACGGTGTAGGTGATCTCTCCAGCCACCACGACCCCCAGGTTCGGCACCAAGGTGGTGAAGGGGTAGTCGGCGATCTTCGGCCGGGCCCTGGAGATCGCTGCGATCAGCGACGACTTCCCCGCCGATGGGAACCCGACCAGACCGATGTCGGCCAGCACCTTCAATTCGAGCTGGATCAGTCGGGACTCGCCGTCCTCACCGAGAAGCGCGAAACCGGGCGCCTTGCGGGCGGAGGTCGCGAGCGCCTCGTTGCCGAGCCCACCCTTGCCGCCGACGGCAACGACGTATTCCTCACCGGATCCGGTGAGATCGGCCAGGTGCTCGCCCGTGGTCGCATCGGAGACGACCGTCCCGGCAGGTACCGCCAGGACCACGTCCTCACCCTTGGCGCCGTGCTGGTGGTCGCCGCGGCCGGGCTGCCCGTTCATGGCCCGGCGCACCGACTGGCGGTGGTACTCCACCAACGAATTGAGGTTGTCGACCACCCGGAGGATCACCGATCCCCCGTCGCCGCCGTTGCCGCCGTCGGGTCCGCCGAGGGGCTTGAACTTCTCGCGATGCACCGAGGCGCAGCCGTGACCGCCGTTGCCTGCCTGCACGGTCAGTTTCACGCGATCCACAAATGAGGGAATTGCCACGGCTAGAAGTATCTCAAAGTGCTTCGGAAACCGAAGAGCGACGGGCCCGCCTCGCAAGGAGGAGGGCCCGTCGCCCGGATGTCAGCTGTTGGCTCAGGCCTCGACCGGAGCCACGTTGACGACGCGGCGGCCGCGCTTGACGCCGAAGTTCACCTTGCCGGCGGCCAGCGCGAAAAGGGTGTCGTCGCCACCACGACCCACGTTGTCGCCGGGGTGGAAGTGGGTGCCGTGCTGGCGGACGATGATCTCGCCCGCGCCGACGACCTGACCGCCGAAACGCTTCACACCGAGGCGCTGGGCGTTGGAATCACGACCGTTTCGCGTCGAGGACGCGCCCTTCTTGTGTGCCATCTCTGCTCCTGCCTCAGTTCTTGATGTCGGTGATCTTGACCTGGGTGTACCGCTGGCGGTGCCCCTGGCGTTTCTTGTATCCGGTCTTGTTCTTGTACTTCAGGATCCGGATCTTGGGGCCCTTGGTCTCCGCAAGCACCTCGGCGGTCACGGAGACCTTGCCGAGGGCCTTGGCGTCGGAGGTCACGGTGCCGCCATCGACCAGCAGCAGCGGCTGCAGGTTGATGGTCTCGCCGACCCCTTCGGACACCAGGTCGATGTCGAGGATGTCGCCAACAGCCACCTTGTGCTGGCGTCCGCCACTGCGCACGATCGCGTACACGCCTGACCTACCTTCTTCTTCTAATGCCTTGGGATTCTCCCGTGACGCCCGTGGGGCTCAGCAGGAGACGTCGTCCGGCCACGCAGAAGGGCGCGGCCTGACAACCGAGGAACAACTTTACGGTCACCGCCCCGCCGGGTCAAACCAACAGACTGCAATTCTTCACCTGAAGTTTCCGCAACCGACCACAGGTCCCCGGGCATGCGCGAGATGGTTTCGACACGGGCCGCTCCTTCGTCGCAGCCCGGGCTCAACCAGCTTCGGGAGAGGGTCGCCGCAGCCGGTTCAACCGGCTTTGGGAGAACTGTTACCCGTTCTTCCTGCGGCGACGTCCGGACCTGCGTTCGCCGCCATCGGCCGGGGCCTGCGAGTCGACGGGGTTGTCGAAACGCAGATAACCGGAGCCGTGGCAGTGATCGCACTCCTCCGTGAAGGCCTCCGCCAGTCCGGTTCCGATGCGTTTGCGGGTCAGCTGCACCAGCCCCAGGCTGGTGACCTCCGCCACCTGGTGCCTGGTGCGGTCGCGGCCCAGGCACTCGACGAGGCGTCGCAGCAGCAGTTCACGGTTGCTGGGCAGCACCATGTCGATGAAGTCGATTACGACGATGCCACCGAGGTCGCGCAGCCTCAACTGCCTGACGATCTCCTCGGCCGCCTCCAGGTTGTTGCTGGTGACCGTGGCCTCAAGGTTGCCACCAGAACCCGTGAACCGGCCCGTGTTGACGTCGATGACGGTCATCGCCTCGGTGCGGTCGATCACCAGCGACCCTCCGGAGGGCAGGAAGACCTTGCGGTCGAGGGCCTTGGCGATCTGCTCGTCGATGCGGTACTGCGTGAACAGGTCGTGGCCATCCTCACCCGGTTCGAACCGTTCGATGCGATCCGCCAGGTGGGGGGCGACGTGCCCGACATAGGCCGCGATCGCCTCGTGGGCGTCATCACCCTGGACGGTCAGCTTCGCGAAATCCTCGGTGAACAGGTCGCGGACGATGCGCAACGTCAGGTCGGGTTCGGAGTAGAGGGCCTCGGGCGCCTTGCCCGCCTTCACCTTCTTCTCGATGACCTCCCACTGGGCCTTGAGCCGGTTGACGTCGCGCACCAGTTCCTCGGCGGCCACCCCCTCGGCCGCGGTGCGAACGATCACGGATTCGTTGTCGCCGATCAGTTCGCCGAGGATCCGCCTCAGCCGGGTGCGTTCCACGTCCGGGAGTTTGCGTGAGATCCCGGACAGGTGCCCGCCCGGCGAGTACACGATGTAGCGGCCCGGCAGGGAGATGTGCCCGGTGAGGCGCGCCCCCTTCGCCCCGACGGGATCCTTGGTGACCTGAACGAGCACCGCCTGCCCGGACTTGAACACCTTCTCCACCTTGCGGTCCTCGGCGGTTACCCCGTAGGAGTCCCAGTCCACCTCACCCGCGTAGAGAACGGCGTTGCGCCCCCGCCCGATGTCGATGAACGCAGCCTCCATGCTGGGAAGCACGTTCTGCACGCGCCCCAGGTAGACGTTGCCGATCAGGGACGTGGCGGATGCGCGATCCACGTAGTGCTCGACGAGGATCCCGTCCTCGACCACGGCGAGCTGGGTGTAGTCCTCCCGCTGGCGGATCACGAGTTTCCGGTCCACGGATTCGCGGCGCGCCAGGAACTCGGCCTCGGAGAGGATCGGGGCGCGTCGACGACCCGCGGCACGGTTCTCCTTGCGGCGCTGCCGTTTGGCCTCCATGCGGGTGGAGCCCTCGATCCCGGTCACCTCGTCCCCGGTACCGCCCTTGGATTCGGAGCCGCTGGAACGACGACGGCGGCGACGGCGACGGCGGGTCCCGGTCTCCTCGTCGGATTCGCCATCCCCCTCGGCATTCTCCTCCTGCCCGGAGGTCTCGTCCTGCCCGGCGTTCTCGTCCTGCCCGGAGGTCTCGTTCTTCTCGGCCGAGTCGTCGCCGGATTCCCCGTCGGATGATTCGTCGTCGGTGTCCTCACCGGTCGTCTCATCGGCATTGGAGCCGCGACGACGACGCCTGCCACCGCGGCGACGACGCCGCCTGCCGGGACGTTCCTCCTCGGCCTCGGGGCTGGCCTCCGCCGCATCCTCCGGCTCCTCCTCGGAACCGGACTCGGCTTCGGCGGGGGTCGCGGAATCCTCGGCGATGGCGTTGGCCAGTTTCGCCAAGGATTCGGTGCGTCCCTCGGCGGTGATGGCGAACGGATCCTTCATCGTGGCGCGGCGGGCCTTGGCGGCCTCCTCCGCGATGCGCAGCGCGGCCGCTATCCCGTCCTCCGCGGTCTCCTGCCCATCCTGCCCGTCGGCGTCAGCCTGCCCGGCGGGTTCGGTCTTCTCCGTCTTGGTGGCCCCTGCAGCCCGGGTGGCGCGACGCCGCCGCTGCTTGGGCGCGGGTTCAGGTGCCGGCTCCTCCCCAGCGGGTTCCGGTTCGGGCCGGATCTCGGCCTCGGGGGTCTCAACCAGAGTGGTCTGTGGCTGATCCGGCCCACCCGCAGCCCGGGTGGCGCGACGCCGCCGCTGCTTGGGTGCGGGTTCGGGCGCCGGCTCCTCCCCAGCGGGTTCCGGTTCGGGCCGGATCTCGACCTCGGGGGTCTCAACCAGAGTGGTCTGTGGCTGATCCGGCCCACCCGCAGCCCGGGTGGCGCGACGCCGCCGCTGCTTGGGTGCGGGTTCGGGCGCCGGCTCCTCCCCAGCGGGTTCCGGTTCGGGCCGGATCTCGACCTCGGGGGTCTCAACCGGAGTGGTCTGTGGCTGATCCGGCCCACCCGCAGCCCGGGTGGCGCGGCGCCGCCGCTGCCTCGGGGCCGGTTCCCGGATCGGCTCCGGTTCGCTGGTCCCGGCGGGCTCCGGGGTGGCGGCAGCGGTGGTCACGGGCGTTTCCACGGGAATGTCCACCTCGACGGGCGGACCGGCGGGACGGGAAGCCGCGCGGCGGCGCCGCTGCCTCGGAGCGGGTTCCGGCTGCGGTTCAGCGACCGTCTCGGGCCGGGTTTCGGATTCGGCGGGGGGTTCCGTCCCGGAGGTCTCCTCTTCGGGGGTTTCCACCTCGGGTTGCGGTGCGCGGGCCTCAAGCAGCGCGGTCACCGCGTCGGCCACCACCACGGCGGATGCGCTGCGCAGCTCGTATCCGAGCTGCCCGAGCTCGGCCAGCAGCTCCCTGCTGGTGATCCCGAGGTGCTTGGCGACCTGGTGGACGCGGGGACGCGCGGGCAGCTCGGAAGCAGCGGATTCCTGACTGGTTTCGGTCATGTGCGACTCCTTCAGGCGCATTGGCGCCAGCTTCGGCGTGGCTCGCCACGCCTCTCAAGACTTCAAGGTCAACCGGAAGCATCGGGGCCTCCGCGGTCGAGTTCATCGTCGCGGTGTTCAGCCCCGGGCTGCCTCTCGGCGGCACCGGCGGTGCTTGACCTGGTGATCATTGTTCCACAACTTGCGCAAGCCATGGGTGCCATTCCCACCCCACCCGGAATTTGGGCGGCGATGAAGGCCCCGTTCCACTCACTGACGTTGTTCTTGTCCGTCTTCCTGACGGCGACGGGTTGCTCCGCCGATGCTCCCGAACCGAACCCCGGCGTTCCTCCCGGCTCACCGGTGGATTCCGAGGCGACCCCGGATGCGAACGCCGAGGCCCTCACCCGCGTGTTCGAACAGGCCGATGCGCTGGATGGGGTCAACACGAGGTGCTGGCCCGCTGGGCTTCCGACACCGCAGCGAACCACCGCGAGGAGACACGCCACGGCCCGTCCACGGGACTTTTGGTGGTGGTTCGAAGGTCACGATGGCATAGTGGAATCCTGTCGCGACACCGTTTCCGAAGGAGCTGAAATGACCGCGAAGCCCCCCACCGTCGTGTTCGCCGGAGACTCCATCACGGACACCGGAAAGGATCGGGCGAACGGCTCCCTGGGCACCGGCTACGTGGCCAAGCTGGCGGAGGGGCCCCTGAGCTTCGCGCGGGTGGTCAACGCGGGTGTCAGCGGCGACCGCATGGTGGACCTGGAGACGCGTTTCGAGGGCGACGTGCTGGCCGAGAACCCCGACCTGGTGAGCATCTTCATCGGCATCAACGACACCTGGCGGGCGGTCACCGGGGAGGCGGCCTCACCGCTGGGGGATTTCGAGGCCGCCTACCGGCGCCTGATCGAGAGCCTCGACGGGACACCCACTGTGCTGATGGTGCCGTTCGTGGCGCCCGTCACCCCCGATCAGGAGGGTTGGCTCTCGGACCTGCGTCCGCGACAGGACCTGGTGCACCGCCTGGCCGCGGAGTACGGCTGCGCCGTCGTCGATCTCGGTTTGATGATCCGCGAGTACTCGTCGGAGTACGAGAACGAGGAGATGGCCGAGGACGGCGTCCACCCCACCGACCTGGGGCACAAGCTGATCGCCGAGGCCTGGGAACGCGAGGCCCGCACCCGTTTCGAGGCGCTGCGCCCGTAGCGGCGAAACCCCTCCCCCGGGTCCTGCCGCGCACGGGTCACGAATCGGTTTCCTGCTCCCTGGCGAGCAGGCCCCGGGCCTCGCCCGCGACGATCAACGATCCCGCCACCAGTACCCCGGCTGTCGGTCCGGCGGCATCGGCCAGCAGCGTCGCCAGTTCCAGCGCGTCCGCCACGCCAGGGGCCCTGTGCACCTTCCCCGCGGGCCAGATCTCCTCCGCCGTGCGTGCCAGTTCGTCGACGGGCAGGGAACGCGAGGTGCCCCGGGCGCGGGTCACCACCACCTGGTCCATGGCGGAGGCGAAAATCTCCAGCACCCCGGCGGTGTCCTTGTCGGCCATCATCCCGACCACACCGATCAACGGCTGGAAGGCGAACGCCTCCCGGCACGTTTCGATGGTGACCCGCGCGGCCTGCGGGTTGTGGGCGGTGTCGACGACGATCGCCGGCGAGGTGCGCACCAGTTCGAGCCTGGCCGGGGCCACCACCGAGGCGAGCCCCTCCTCGATGATCCCGGGTTCAAGGGGTTGACCACCCAGGAAGGCCTCGACGGCCGCCACTGCGAGCGCGGCGTTGCGGGCCATGTGGGCTCCGTGCAGGGGAAGGAAGATGTCCCCCACCGGTCCGCCCTCGGACTGGATCCGGATCACCTGCCCGCCCACCGCGGGACGGCGTTCCAGCAGCCCGAAGTCCGGGCCCTCCGCCTTGACCACCGCTCCGACCTCGACTGCACGGGCCAACAGCACCCGGGCCGCCGCGGGTTCCTGCCCGGCCAGCACCGCCGTCGCGCCCGGCTTGATGATGCCCGCCTTCTCGGAAGCCACCTTCTCCAGTGAGTCCCCGAGGATGTGGGTGTGGTCGAGGCCGATGGGTGCCACGACCGAGACCTGCGGGGTGGCGACGGATGTGGCGTCCCAGCTGCCGCCGAGCCCGACCTCGACCACGGCGACGTCCACGGGGGCGTCGGCGAAGGCCGCGTAGGCCATGCCGGTGATGACCTCGAAGAAGGTCATGTCGATTCCGTCCAGTTTCCGTTCATCCACCATCCGGACGAAGGGTTCGATCTCGCCCCAAACCTCGGCGAACCTCTCCTCCGAGATCGGTTCCCCGTCTATGGAGATCCTCTCCCGGGCGTCGCTGAGGTGGGGGCTGGAGAACCTTCCCGTTCGCAGCCCAGCGGCACGCAGCAGCGCTTCGATCATGATGCAGGTCGATCCCTTGCCATTGGTTCCCGCCACCTGGATCACGGGGGTGGCCCGTTCGGGATTGCCCAGCAGGTCCATCAGGGCTGCGATGCGGTTCAGGGCCGGACCGACGCGGTGTTCAGGCCAGCGGGAAGTGAGTTCGGCTACGAGGGTGGCGTGTTCCATGATGAGGACATCCTAGTGACGCGGTTACTATGTTCTGCGTGATGAGCAGATACCCCGAACCCTCCGTGCGCCACTGGCCGGACTGGGTGGGATTGGTGGCCCGTCTGATACCCGGTGTCGTCTTCCTCTACGCAGGCATCGTGAAAATCGGGAATGTGGAGGATTTCGCCTTCGACATTCGCGCCTATCAGCTGGTCGGCTGGGATCTGTCCCGGATGCTGTCGTACATCCTTCCGGTGGTCGAGGTCGCCGCCGGGGTGCTGCTCATCGTGGGGCTGCTCACCCGCTGGGCGTCGCTGGTCACCGCGTTGCTGCTGATCGCCTTCATGGGCGGCGTCATCTGGGTCTGGAGCCAGGGAATCAGCATCGACTGCGGCTGTTTCGGACATGGCGGCGAGGTGGCGCCGGAGAACACCCAGTACCCCCAGAAACTGGCCGAGAACCTGGCGATGACCGCGCTGTGCGGCTGGCTGGTCGTGCGGCCGCGTTCCCTTTTCAGCCTGGATCAGGCACTTTTCGGCTCACCTGTTCGTTTCAGCGAGGAGAGCCACGATGACATCGCCGAAATGGCGGAAACCGAGGAGTGAATTCTAAACCCATGGCCAACAACTCGAACCTGAGCAAACGTGCTGCTCTCAGGAAGCAACAGGAGCTGGAAGCGCGCCGCAAACGCAATGCCCGGATGCTGGGCGTCGGTATGGGCGTGCTGGCCCTCGTGGTGGTGATACTCATTGCCGTCGTCATCATGAACGCGGTTGGCAGCAAGGCCCCGGCCGCCGAACAACTCACCCCCCCGAACGCCACCGAGGGACACGGCATCGCCATCAAGAGCAAGAACACCCAGCCCGCGGGTGACGCTCCGAACGTGGTGGTCTACGAGGACTACCAGTGCCCCGCCTGCAAGGCCTACGAGGCCCGGTACGGCAGCGCTTTCCTGCAGCTCGTCGACGAGGGCAAGATCACCTTCGAGGTTCGGACCGCGTATTTCCTCAACGAGGTCAACAAAACCACGAACAAGAAATCCTCCGAACGCGCCGCGCTGGCTGCGGCCGCCGCCGACGCGGTGGGCAAGTACCGCGAATACCACCAGGCGGTCTACGAAAACCAGCCCAGCCACGAGGGGGACGGCTACACCGACCAGCAGCTCCGGGTCGACTTCGCGGCCAAGGCGGGAATCGAGGGAGACGATCTGGCAACCTTCCAGAAGCTCTACGACACCAAGGCCTACGCCGATTTCGCGAAGAAATCCTACGAGTCCATGAGCGAGGCCGGGATCACCGGCACCCCCGCGTACGTCGTCAACGGCAAGAAGGTCAATCTCGACAACCTGACCTCGAATGATCCGCAAACCGTGCTGACCGCCATCCAGTCCGCCGCTTCGGGTTCCAACTGATCAACGACCCGATGTGTCCGGGCCGCCGGGAGATCCCGGCGGCCCGGACATGTCACGGGGTGTGACTTTTACCTCATCCGCCGCGCACAACTACGATTCCCTGTCATGACTGATCCTGCTTACAACTCCGGCCTGCCCACCAAACCCGCCCTCGAAGGTCTCGAGAGCAAATGGGGGCAGGTGTGGCGCGAGGCCGGCACCTACGCGTTCCGGCGTCCCGCTTCCCGTGAGCAGGTGTTCTCCATCGACACCCCGCCGCCCACGGTCTCCGGGTCGCTGCACGTGGGCCACGTCTTCAGCTACACCCACACCGACACCATTGCCCGCTACCAGCGGATGCGCGGCAAGGAGGTGTTCTACCCGATGGGATGGGACGACAACGGCCTTCCCACCGAACGCCGCGTCCAGAACTACTACGGTGTGCGCTGCGACCCGTCGCTTCCCTACGACGAGGACTTCACTCCCCCGGCCAAGCCGGATCCGAAACGCCAGGTGCCCATCTCGCGCCGCAACTTCATCGAGCTGTGCGAGGAACTGACCGCCATCGACGAGAAGGTCTTCGAGGATCTGTGGCGGTATCTCGGTTTGTCCATCGACTGGGACACCCTCTACACCACGATCTCCCCGGCCACGCAGGCCGTGGCCCAGCGGGCCTTCGTGCGCAACCTCGCCCGCGGCGAGGCCTACCTGAGTTTCGCCCCCACCATGTGGGACGTCACCTTCCAGACGGCGGTGGCGCAGGCGGAGCTGGAATCCCGGGAACACCCGGGCGCCTACCACCGTGTGGCCTTCCACGGTTCCGACGGGCCGGTGTTCATCGAAACCACGCGCCCCGAGCTGCTGCCCAGCGTCTGCGCCCTGATCGCGCATCCCGATGACGAGCGCTACCAGCACCTGTTCGGGACCACCGTCACGTCCCCGGTCTTCGGGGTGGAGATCCCGGTCCTGGCGCACACCGCCGCCGAACCCGACAAGGGCGCCGGCATCGCGATGTGCTGCACCTTCGGTGACCTGACCGACGTGCAGTGGTGGCGGGAACTCGATCTGCCGACCCGCACCGTCATAGGCCGCGACGGCCGCCTGCAGCGGGAGGTCCCCGAGTGGCTCACCAACGCCGAGCCCTGGGCCGGGCTGGCCGGCAAAACGGTCTTCTCCGCCCGGGCCGCCGTCGTGGAGCTGCTGCGCGCATCCGGTGACCTCGACGGGGAACCGAAACCCATCTCCCGGCCCGTGAACTTCTACGAGAAGGGTGACAAACCGCTGGAGATCGTCGCCACCCGCCAGTGGTACCTGTCCAATGGTGGCCGTGACGAACAGCTGAAGGCCGACCTGCTGAAGCGCGGTGAGGAGCTGGCCTGGACCCCGGAGCACATGCGCCACCGCTACGAAAACTGGGTGGGTGGTCTGAACGGCGACTGGTTGATCTCCCGGCAGCGGTTCTTCGGAGTGCCCTTCCCGGTCTGGTATCCGCTCGACGCCGACGGTGAACCGCGCTACGACCAGATGATCGTCGCCGACGAGGCCAGCCTGCCCGTCGACCCCGTCACCGTGTGCCCGCCCGGCTACGAGGAGTCGCAGCGCGGGATTCCGGGCGGGTTCATCGCCGACCCCGACGTGATGGACACCTGGGCGACCTCCTCGCTGACCCCGCAGATCGCGTCCGGGTGGGAACGTGACGAGGAACTGTTCGGCCTCACCTTCCCGATGGACATCGCCCCCCAGGGTCACGACATCATCCGCACCTGGTTGTTCTCCCGGATCGTGCGCGCCAATTTCGAGAACCACTCACTGCCGTGGCGGCGCACCACCATCTCGGGTTTCGTCACCGACCCGGACCGCAAGAAGATGTCCAAGTCCAAGGGCAACGTGGTGGTTCCTTCCGACATCCTGGAGCGTTTCGGCTCCGACGCGGTCAGGTGGCGCGCCGCCATGGCCCGGCCCGGTATGGATTCGCCGTTCGACCAGTCGCAGATGAAGGTGGGGCGACGGCTGGCCATGAAGATCCTGAACGCGGGCAAGTTCGTTCTCGGCCTGGCCCCCGAGACCGGGGATCCCGCCGCCATCACCAACCCGGTCGACAGGGCGCTGCTGGCGTCGCTGTCGGATGTGGTCACCGCCTGCACGGATGCGTTCGACGCCTTCGACTACACCCAGGCCCTCGAGGCCGCGGAAACCTTCTTCTGGTCCTTCTGCGACGACTACCTGGAGCTGGTCAAGGAACGCGCCTACGGCTCCCAGGGTCCTGAGGCACAGGCCTCCGCGCAGTCGGCGCTGGCCATTGCCCTCGACGTGCAGCTGCGGCTGTTCGCCCCGTTCCTGCCGTTCGTGACGGAGGAAACCTGGTCCTGGACCCACGGCTCCTCCATCCACCGCTCCCCCTGGCCCACCACCGGGGAGCTGGCGATCGACGGCGACCGGCAGCTGCTGGCCGATGTCGCATCGGTGCTGATCGCGATTCGCGGCGCCAAATCGAACGCGAAGGTTTCCATGAAAACCCCGGTCCGGAAGGCCAGCTTCCTGGGTGACCACGCAGCCCTGGAACGCCTGAAGAGCATCGAGGCGGATCTTCGTGCCGTCGGTCACATCACGGGCGAGGTGGTGTGGAAGATCGCCGAGGCTCCCCTGACCGTCGAGGCGGAACTGGAGGAACCCCCCGCCGCCTGAAATCAACCCGGAAGGGGGTCATCGCCGGTGAAACGGCGATGACCCCCTTCTGGTTGCCGGTTCAGCCGGTGAAGGCCGCCGGGGGCAGCTCCGGGGGCGCCATCGCGGGTTTCTCCTCCAGGCGGGCCAGGGCCTCGTCGACGGCGACGTCAAGTTGCAGATCCGCGCCGTTCTCCCAGTCGGATGGTCCCAGGGGAACCTCGATGTCGGGGTCGGTTCCGTGGTTCTCCACCCCGAAACCGTGCCGGTGGAAGGCGAAGGCGTAGCGGGGCTGGGTCACGCTGGTGCCGTCGATCAGCTCGAATCGCCCGTCGATCCCGATCACCCCACCCCAGCTGCGCTCCCCCACCACGGGACCGAGCCCGAGGTTCTGGGCGGCGGCGGTGATGATGTCGCCGTCGGATCCCGCGTAGGGATTGGTGATGAACACCACCGGTCCGCGCATGCCCTGTATCGGATACGGTTCCGGTGCATCCATGTGCCGGGCGTAGCCCCAGCCGACGACGGTCCGCGTCAACCGTTCCAGCACCAGCGACGACGTGTGTCCGCCGCCGTTGTACCGCACGTCCACCACCACCGCCTCGCAGCGGGAGGCCTGATCGATGAGCCGGTGGAACTCGGCCCAGCCCTCGGCCATCATGTTCGGGACGTGCACGTAGCCGACCCGTCCCCGTGAGCGTTCCCTGACCCGCTCGGCCCGGGAGGCCACCCATTCGTGGTAGCGCAACCCGGCCTCGCTGGCCACGGGAACCACCGCCACTCTTCGTTTCGAATCTCCCCGGGCCAGGGTCAGTTCGACGGCGGTGCCCGCCGCCCCCAGCAGCAACGCATTGATGTCGGGAACTCCCGCAGTGGGTTTCCCGTCGACGGCCACGATCACGTCCCCCGCCCGGGCGGCCACCCCCGCTGCGCGCAGCGGGGAACGGGCCTTGGGGTCGGAGGATTCGCCGTCGAGGATGCGGTTTATGACGACCTCGCCCTTCTCGTTGCGTCCCAGCTCCGCTCCCAACCAGGCCACCTTCTCCTCCCCGTGCCCGCCGGTGGGGGTGACGTAGGCGTGGGAGGTGTTGAGTTCCGCGTTCGTCTCCACGAGCACGTCGATGAGGTCGTCATGGGTGGCGATCCTTTCCAGCAGCGGCCGGTAGCCCGCGCACACCGCGTCCCAGTCGATGCCGTTCATGTCCTCACGCCAGTAGTGGTCGCGCATCAGCCGGGCGTTCTCGTCGAACATCTGCCGCCACTCGTCGCGCGGGAGCAGCTGGCGGCGCAGCCGGTTCAGGTTCACGGGGATGCGGTCCTCGTCCTCGGCTCGCGCATCGGCCGGCTGCACCCACAGATCGTCACCGTTGCGAACCACCAGTTGTTTGCCGTCCCCGCTGACCGCGGCGTCGTCGCAGGCGTCGACCACCACGGTCAGTTTGCGTTTGGCGAGGTCGTAGGCCTCGATGCTGTCCTTCGTTTCCTGGCCCGGCAGCTGCCCGGCGCCGAGCACCCCGGTGTGCGGGGCGAGACGTCGCCACAAAAGCCCCTCAGCGGTGGCGCAGAGCCCGTCGTAGCGGCCTGCCGGCACGGGCAGCGGAACCATCCGCTCCTCCGCGCCATCGATGTCAAGGACGACATCCGCCTCCGGTTTCTCGTCCTTCGCCTCCGATTCCGGTTTCCCGGTCTCGCTGATGGCCCAGCCGTCGGCGGACGGCCCGAACGGAACGGGATCCTCCGCGCTCAGGGGAATCACGTAGGGACGCACGGTGTTGGTGAAACCGAGATCGAAATTGATCTCGTCGTAGGCGGGATCGATGGTCCGGCTGGACAGGAAGTACAGGTAGCGGCCGTCGAGACTGAACGTGGGTGAGAAATCGTTGAACTGTCCACGGGTCAGTTCGAAGGGCCGGTCCTTTGTGAGGTCATGTCCGACGAGCCGCCCCAACGTGCCCTCGTTCCCGATCGTCTCCCGCCACACCAGGTAGCGCCCGCCGGGGCTGAAGGCCAGGCCGGTCGCCTCCCCTTGCCGCGACCTCCCGACTTTCCTGACCGTGTTCTCGGTGACGTTCACCACGAGCACCGCACCGTCGTGGGAGGCCACGGCCACCTCGGAACCCTCCGGGTTCGCCGCGAGCGCAAGTACCCGCCCCAACCGGCCGTGCCCGATCCGACGGGGATCGTCCTGGCCGTCGAAGGACGCGACCTCCAGGCAATCCTCGCCCTCCGCGTCGGTGGCCCAGATGCCCTTCCCCGTGTTACCGAGCGGGATCGCCTCCCGGATCCGCACGCCGGGACGAGCGCTCAGGGCACGGGCCGGACCGGAGCGGTGGGTCAGGAACCACGCCTGTCCCCGCCACTCCACGAGGGAACCGTCACCGCCGTGATCCGGTGCCACGGACTCCAACCGGTCCAGCGCCCCGACGGTGACGGGAAGCGGTTCACCCAGTGCGAGATCGACCGGGATCTCCCGCGGCTCGGAGTCCAGGGAGTCGAGAACATGCAGCCTCCCGCGGGCATGGAAGACAACCCGCCTGCCATCCGTCGTGGCATCCCGGCAGTAACCGTCGGTGAATGTGTGCGCGGTGTGGGCCCGCAGGTCGCTGCCGTCCGGTTCCACGCTCCACACCTGGGCCTGTTCCCCCGGCTTCTCCGGGAGCTGCGCGCCGAGATCCGAGGTGAAGACGATGCGCTCCCCAACCCAGCAGGGACCGGCCAGGCTCGCGGTCTCCCCGGGAAGCAGCCGCGCCCAATCGCCCTGCCGGACATCGGAAACCCAGACCCGGTTGACCATGCCACCCCGGTAACGCTTCCACTGTTCCGGTCCGCGGAAATTCGGGGAGGCCAACACCACCCGGCCGTCCGGGTTCCGGTCGGCGGCCGAGGCGGGTCCCCACGGCAGCCGTTCCAGCTCACCGTCCAAGGAAACCGAGTACAGCCAGGAAAGCGCCCGCAGGGCCTCGTTGTGCATGGCGGCCACCAGCACGTGGTCCTCGTCCAGCCAGCCGCACACCTGCATGCGGGAAGCGCTCAACCACGTGAGGCGGCGCCGCCCGCCCTCCAGGTCAAGAACGTGAAGATCCTGGTTGCCCAGGTCGCCGGCCACGAACCCCACCCGTTTCCCCGAGGGTGAGAAACGGGGGCTGCGCGCTGGAACATGTTCGGAGGTCAGGCGGTGAGCCCGACCTCCCGAGATCGTCGTCAACCAGAGATCATCATCGGCGACAAAGACCACCTGGTCCTCATTGAGATGTGGATAGCGCAGATAACCAGGATTCATGGCGTCAAACCTACCCGAAGAAGCGCCGGGAAATGTCAGGCCGACAAGTCCCGGCGCCTAGCCACACGGGAGGAGGCCACCAACTCAGGTTGCGCTTTTCCGAGAACCGCCTCGCGGGTCACGACGACCTGCGCCACGTCCTCCGCGGAGGGCACCTCGAACATCACGTCGAGCAGCAGCTCCTCGAGGATCGCCCGCAGGCCACGGGCCCCGGTGCCACGTTCCAGGGCCAGCTCCGCGATGGCGTCGATGGCCTCGTCGGTGAAGTCCAGCTGCACCCCGTCGAGCTCGAAGAGGCGGGCGAACTGTTTGGTCAGGGCGTTGCGGGGCTCGACGAGGATCCGGTTCAGGGCCTCGCGGTCCAGCGGCGAGACCGTCGAGATCATGGGCAGACGCCCGATGAACTCCGGGATCAGGCCAAATTTGTGCAGGTCCTCAGGACGGACCTCGGAGAAGGGATCGGTCACTTCCTTCCGGGCCGTGGTATCGACGCTGAAACCAAGGGGCCGCTTCCCGATGCGGGAATTGATGATTTCGTCGAGGCCCGCAAAGGCCCCACCGACAATGAACAACACCTTGGTGGTGTCGATCTGGAGGAAATCTTGGTGTGGATGCTTGCGTCCACCCTGAGGAGGAACCGAGGCGACGGTTCCCTCGAGGATTTTCAACAGCGCCTGTTGAACCCCCTCACCGGAAACATCGCGGGTTATCGATGGATTTTCGGATTTGCGCGCCACCTTGTCGATCTCATCTATGTAGATGATCCCGGTCTCGGCTTTCTTGATGTCGAAATCGGCCGCCTGGATGAGCTTCAGAAGGATGTTCTCGACATCCTCGCCCACGTAGCCGGCCTCGGTGAGGGCAGTCGCATCGGCCATTGCGAAGGGAACGTTGAGCATCTTCGCCAAGGTCTGGGCGAGATAGGTCTTACCGCAACCGGTGGGTCCGATCAGCAGAATGTTCGACTTCCCCACCTCCACGGGTTCTTCGCCCTGACGCGCACGGCCGATGCGGGTCTGCTCGGAGGTGATGCGCTTGTAGTGGTTGTAGACGGCGACCGCGAGCGCTTTCTTGGCCGCGTCCTGTCCGATCACGTACTGGTCGAGGAAATCGCGAATCTCCTTGGGCTTGGGAAGTTCTTCCTGCAACCCGAAGGTCTCGACCCTGGGAAATTCTTCCTCGATGATCTCGTTGCACAACCCGATGCACTCATCGCAGATGTAGACGCCGTCACCCGCGATGAGGCGCTTGACCTGTTTCTGCGACTTGGTGCAGAAGTTGCACTTGAAGACCTCGCTGGTCTCACCGATCCGTGGCACCGGAAACTCCACTCTGTCCGTCAATTAACGACTGGCTACAACCTTACTCGCCAGGGTGTCATTCCGTGACGCAACACCCTGACGAGCCCCGAGGTTCAGGCCCCGACGTCCTTGAGGGAGGTCAGGATGTCGTCGACGATTCCATATTCAACCGCCTCCTGGGCGGTCAGGTACTTGTCGCGTTCGATGTCGCGGCTGACCTTCGTTACGGCCTGCCCGGTGTCAGCGGCGAGCATGTTCTCCATCAGCTCGCGGATGCGCATTATCTCCTTGGCCTGGATCTCCAGGTCGGAGCTCTGGCCGTAGCCCCCCTCGGTGGCGGGCTGGTGGATGAGGATGCGGCTGTTGGGAAGCGCCAGGCGCTTGCCCTTGGTGCCCGCCGCGAGCAGGAGCGCGGCGGCGGAGGCGGCCTGCCCGAGGCAGACGGTCTGGATGTCCGGCTTGATGTAGCGCATGGTGTCGTAGATGGCGGTGAGGGCCGTGAACGAGCCACCGGGCGAGTTGATGTAGATGGAGATCTGCCGTTCCGCGTCCATCGACTGGAGACACAGCAGCTGGGCCATCACCGCGTTGGCGATTTCGTCGCTGATCGGCGTGCCGAGGAAGATGATCCGGTCCTCGAACAGCTTCGTGTAGGGATCGACGCGACGCACGCCGTAGCTGGTGCGTTCCTCCCACTGGGGAATGTAGTAGTTGCTGGTCACTTGTTGGGAGCCTCCGAGTTGATCTGGGACGCACGCTCGTAGACGTGGTCGATGAAACCGTATTCAAGAGCCTGCTCGGCCGTGAACCAGCGATCCCGGTCCGAGTCGGCCTCGATCTGCTCCACGCTCTGGCCGGTGTGCTGCGCGATGAGCTGGGCCATGGTCTTCTTGATGTGCAGCGACTGTTCCGCCTGGATCCGGATGTCGGAGGCGGTGCCACCCAGCCCACCGGAGGGCTGGTGCATCATGATGCGGCTGTGCGGCAGGGCGTAACGCTTGCCGGGGGTGCCCGCCGAGAGCAGGAACTGTCCCATGGAGGCCGCGAGTCCCATCGCCACCGTGGCGACATCGTTGCTGATCCACTGCATGGTGTCGAAGATGGCCATGCCGGAGTCGACGGACCCACCGGGGCTGTTGATGTAGAGGTAGATGTCGGAGTTTGGGTCCTCGGCGTTCAGCAGCAGCATCTGGGCGCAGATCGCGTTCGCGTTCTCGTCGCGCACCTCGGAACCCAGAAAGATGATGCGGTTGGCCAGCAGGGAGGAGTAGACGTTGTCCGTCATCCCCAGACCCGGAGCCTGCGGGGCCGCCATTGAGATGTCGTTTCGCTTGTCGGTCACGCCATACAACGTACCGACTCCGGGCGATTTTCCAAGGATGGCCCGCCCTGATCACTCAGTAGCGACGCCTGTTCTTTTCACTCAGCAGCGACATCCGCCCTGGAATCGTCGCAATCATCGGTTTCTCCGGGCTCGTCGGCCTCCCCTGGATCGCCGTCCGCCACGGATTCCTCGCAGTCGCTGGTGTCCACGGAATCGGGACTCGAGGAGATCAGGGCGCCCACCCAGCGGGCTCTCGGGTCGTTGTCGAGCAGGAGGGATTTCACCATGAGCGTCAACGGCAGGGCCAGGAGGGCGCCGAGGGCCCCGAAGACCGCGGTCCACAGCAGCAGCGACACGAAGGAGACCACCGGGGTGATGCCGACGGCGTCACCGGTGAACTTCGGCTGGATCACCGACTGGATCACGAAGTTCAGGACGCAGTAGGCGATTACCACGATCAACGCCTCGGTGGGTCCCTTCTCCAGAAGAGCCAGCAGCGCGGGCGGGATCAGCCCGATGAAGAAACCGACGTTGGGAATGTAGTTGGTGATGAAACTCAGCACCACCCACACCAGCGGGAGCGACACCCCCACGATCACGAGGACGATACCGTCCAGGATTGCGACTATGAGACCGAACAGGCTGGTCACCAGCCAGTACCGGCGGATGCCCAGGGCGAACCCCTCCAGGGAACTCGTGAAACTGGGATGCAGCCTGTCGGTGATGGCCAGTCGTTTGGCCATCGAGGGCAGGTCGGCCACCAGGAAGGCCAGGCAGATCAGTATCACGGTCATGGTGCCCGTCGCGCTCGACGCCTGGCTGACGACGTTGCCCACGAGATCGAGCACGTTCGACGGCGAAACCGATTTGAGCTGTTCCAGCAGCGCTGCCTCGTCGAAACCCAGCGTGCCCAGCCACGCGATCAGCTGCTTGTAAAGCTGGGTGAACTGAGGTCCGTAGGAGGTGAGCGAGGCCACCATGGAGGTGCCCGCCCATACGATGCTCCCGGTGGCGAGCACCAGGACCAGCAGCAGCATCACCCCCGTGATCAGGGCCGCCAACGCACGGGGGACACGATGCTTCTCGAGCCACCGGTACACCGGGTAGGCGGTGATCACCAGGTTGATGGCGAGGAATGTGGGGGCCAGTACCGAGCTGAACTCCTTGAACAGGCCGAAGGTCAGCGCGACGGCGCCAAGAACCACGACGGCCATGACGAACAAGGGGAGTCTGCCCGTCCCGGGCTTCTCGGTGGCCCCCACCAGATCACTCCGACTTCTCGGCCTCGGAGGACTCCTCAGACCCGGCTTCCTCGGTTCCGGAGGCTTCCGTTTCCTCCTCGGCTTCGGGGGCCTGCGGGGTCATCTCGACGGGTTCCCCCTCGGAATCGGTCACCTTCGCGGCCTCACAGATGGCGGCGAGCGCCTTACCGCGACGAATCTCCTGCTGCCACTCGAACATGTGGTTGTGTTCCATCATGTGGTTGACCACTTCCTGCGGCGTGGTGCGCTGCTCGGTGGCCCTGCGGAGGATCAGCTCGGTGAACTCCTGCTGGGAGACGGGAACCTCGTTTTCGTCGACGTACTTGTCGAGGAGCAGCTGGGCACGCAGCGCCTGGGTGGAACGCTCATCCACCTGCGCCCAGAACGCGTCGGCGTCCTCCGCGTCCTCGTCCTCGGCCTGCTCCAAGTAGGTTTCAACGGTCAGTCCGGCCCGCGCCAGCTGATCGGAGACCTGGTTGCGGCGGGCCTCGAGTTCACGGGCCAGCACGGCAACCGGCACCTCGAAGTCGACCTGCGCGAGGGCGGCCTCCAGGATCTTGTCCCGGGCCTCGGCGATCTGCTCGGCCTTGGCCTGGGCCAGGACCGCCTTGGACAGGTCCTCGCGCATCTCCTCGACGGTGTCGAACTCGGAGATCAGCTGGGCGAACTCGTCATCCAGCGCGGGCAGTTCCTCCTCGGCCACCTGCGTGACGGTGACCGTGATGTCAGCCTCCTGGCCACGGAAGGGCCCACCGATCAGGGTGGACGCGAAGGTCTTCGACTCCCCCGCCTTGAGACCACGAACGGCCTCGTCGAGTCCGTCGAGCATCCCGGCCTCCTCACCGACGGTGAGGGTGACACCGGTGGCGGACGCCTCCGGCAGCTCCTCCCCGTTCTGGGAAGCGGTCAGGTCGATGGTGAGGACGTCACCCTCCTGGGCTTCACGGTCGAGCTCCGTGGTGGTGGCGAACCGCTTGCGGAGCAGCGCGATGCGCTCCTCCACCTCGTCGTCGAGCGACGGCAGGGCGTCGACCGTGGTCTCGATGGCCGTGAAGTCCGGAAGGTCGAATTCGGGTCGGATGTCGACCTCTGCCGTGAACTCGACGAGTTCGCCGTCCTCCAGTTTGGTGATCTCAATCTCGGGCTGGGCGAGCGGCACCACTTTGGCCTCGACCATGGCCGCCTCGTACGCGGGCTGGATGGCCTCGTTGATGGCCTCCTGGAGGACCACTCCCCGACCGAAACGCTGGTCGATGACGACAGCAGGCACCTTGCCCTTGCGGAATCCTGGGATGCTGACCTGCTCTGCGATCTCCTTGTAGGCCTTGTCGAGATGGGGCTTGAGATCAGCGAAGGGGATCTCTACGGTTAGCTTGACCCTCGTGGGGCTCAGCTGCTCTACGGTGCTGGGCACGAATCGACTCCTGAACTTGAAATGGTCGCCGCAAGTTTAACCAAGGGCGTCCGGGCCGACCAACCGTGACGTGCGCACCTGCCGGATTGTCAGGGCCAGCCCCTACGATTGCTCCATGCCGAATCCCCTCATCGACTCGTTGCTGCAGGTCCTGTCCGACCGGCCCGATGATGTTCCGTTGCGCCTCCACGTGGTGGAGCTTCTGATAGCCGACGGCCGGGGCTCGGAGGCCGTCCAGCACTGCGCCGTCGCCTTGCAGCAGGACCCCTCGAATCAGCAGGCCCACGCGCTGCTCGGCCAGGCCTTCCCCACCCCGGCAACCCCGTCCCCCACCCAGGAAACAACTGCGGCACCGATGCCACCCGCACCGGAACCGACCTACCAACCCCGGGAAACCCCCGCGGCCCCGGCATCGCCACCCACCCCGGACCAAGAGGATCAGGCCATCCCTGCGGAACCGGGCCAGGACACGGGAACGGAGCATCCCGCGGAACCGAACCAAGAAACGGGAACGGGGCAGCCGGCGGAACCGAACCAGGACACGGGGAACCCGGCAACGGAACCGGAACCGGGACAGGCGGGTTTCAGCTGGTCACGGGCGGAAGAGCAATTCGAGGACGGCCCGGCGCCGCGTTTCGTGGCGGATTCCGGATCCGGGGAACCGGCACTGGAACGGGTCCACGAGGACGACGGGGCGCGCCCCGAGGACGTCTGGGAAATTGAGAGAACGACCCTCACCCTCGCCGATGTCGGCGGCATGGAACACGTCAAGGAACGCCTGGAGGTCTCCTTCCTGGCCCCCATGCGCAACCCTGAGATGCGGAAACTCTTCGGCAAGAGCCTGCGGGGAGGCCTGCTGCTGTACGGACCCCCGGGATGCGGCAAAACCTTCATCGCCCGCGCCGTGGCGGGAGAGATGGGGGCCTCGTTCATGAACGTGACCCTCTCGGACGTGCTCGACATGTTCCTGGGGCAGTCGGAGGGCAAACTGCATGACCTGTTCCAGGCGGCCAGGCGCGCCGCTCCGGTGGTGCTGTTCCTCGATGAGCTGGACGCCATAGGGGCGAAACGCACGCTCACGCGTTTCAGCGGCATGCGCAACGTGATCAACCAGCTTCTGCAGGAACTCGACGGCGTCAACACCAACAACGAGGGATTGTTCACGCTCGCGGCGACGAACGCGCCGTGGGACGTGGATTCGGCTCTGCGCAGACCGGGTCGCCTGGACCGCACCGTCCTGGTGCTGCCGCCCGACGAGCCCGCCAGAATGGCCATCCTGAAACACGATCTGGTTCGCCGCCCCGTCGAGGGCATCAACCTGGCCAAGTTGGCCCGGGACACGGACGGATTCACGGGAGCCGACCTCAGTCATCTGTGTGAGAGCGCAGCCGAACTGGCGATGATCGACTCAGTCCGCTCCGGCAGGCCGCGCATGATCGGCATGAAAGATTTCACCATGGCCCTCAAACAGGTCCAGCCCTCCGCCAGGGCCTGGTTCGAGACGGCCCGCAATGTCGTCACCTACGCCGATCCGAACGGTGAATACGCCGACCTCACCGCCTACATGAGGAAGAAGCGCCTGCTGTGACCGGATCCCAGCAGCAGGTGAGGCGCGCCGATGAGCTGATCACCCTGGGCCGCCACGAACAGGCACTGGCACTGCTGTACCCCATGCTGGGTGACGGCGAGGAGGACCAGGCGATGGTGCACTACCACATATCCAAGGCCCACATAGTGAGAAATGAACTGGAGCAGGCCGAATCCCATGCCCGGTCGGCGCTGGCCCTGGAGCCGGAGGACGTCTTCTCCCTGAGGTTGCTGGCCATCGCCCTGCACAGCCAGAAGAAATACCCCGAGGCCTTGAAGCTGCTGCAGGAAGCGATCCGCTTGGACCCAGAGGATTCGTACAGCCATGTGCGGCTTTCCTTCACCTACTCGGAGCTGATGTGGTTCACCATGGCCCGCTACGAGGCGGAAAAGGCCGTGGAGCTGGGACCGGATGATCCGAGCAGCTACATGGCCCTCGGCTTCGCACTGTTCGAGACGAACCCCAAGGAAGCGGAACAGGCCTACCGGAAAGTGCTGGAGCTGGAACCCAGCCACGTGGACGCCAAGCACAACCTCGCGATTCTGGCCCAGAACCAGGGGAACCTTGAGAAGGGAAGCTCCGGACTGGCGCAGGTGCTCGCCGAGGCGCCGAGCAACAGGGGTTCGGCCATGGTGTTGCACGGCTGGGTGTCGCAAGCCATCTGGACGGCGACGTTGACGCTGTTCGTGGGTGGCTTCTTTGCTGCTCTGCTCAGTGCCGAGAGCCCGATTCCCGGGTTCGTCATTTCCCTTCTGATGCTGGTGTTCATCACCTTCAAGACCTATCCGCATCTCAGGGCCATCCACAAGGGTGCGGGAAGCCGGTTCCTGCGGAGCTTCTTCAGGCAGGAACGACAGGTGACGGTCTGGGCCTGCCTCATCGTGCTCGCCTGGCTCGTCCAGTTCTGCAGCTTCCTGCTCGGCCTGATCTTTCCCGGGAGCAAAGCGCAGTTGTTCGCCCATGCCGCGCTGCCCATGGTGGTAGCGGGTATCGTGCTCGGTGTGAAGTACGCGCTCCGGCGCACCAATACCTGACTTCCCTGCTCCTCACACCTCCGAGCTGGGGATCTGTCGAGGAAGCTGCTAGACTCTCCGACGCTTCGCGGATGTAGCTCAATGGTAGAGCCCCAGTCTTCCAAACTGGCTACGCGGGTTCGATTCCCGTCATCCGCTCCAAGGACCTCCGGATCGGCTCACCCCGGAAGGCCCCTGCCCGGATCGCAGACACGGCCTTCGAAACATCAGTTGGGTACCGTGGATGCATGAGAACCCTTCTGAGACTCGTGGTGGGAGCGATCGCCACCGCAGCCGCCGTCTGGCTCATCCCGGGCATCCGGGTGGTTGCCGAGTCCGATCAGCAGTACGTCCTGATCCTGCTCGGCGTGGCGGCCATCATGGGGGTGGTGAACGCCGTCGTCAAACCGTTCACCCAGGTGCTGTCCTTCTGTCTAGTGCTGCTCACCTTCGGGTTGTTCCTGCTGGTGATCAACGCCGCCATGCTGCTGCTGACCGCCTGGGTGGCGCAGAAGTTCGGCATCGGTTTCTTCGTCGACGGGTTCTGGCCGGCGCTGTGGGGAAGCATCATCATAAGCGTCGTCAGCTCCCTGCTGGGTGGCGCCTACGGATCCGAGAAGGTCTGAGGGGTTCCCCGTTGGGCACCTGCGAGGGCTTGCAGTAGACTGCGCGGGTCCCCTCAAAAGGGCACCCGGGACGTAGCGTAGTGGCTAGCGCGCCTGCTTTGGGAGCAGGAGATCGCAGGTTCGAGTCCTGTCGTCCCGACCACACTCATCTTGTTCGAACACACGCCCTCGGAGTTCCGCTCCGGGGGCGTTTTCGCCGATGCAACAGGGGTGAGAGACACATCACCCGAACCAACAGCCGCCTCGACAAGCGCAGCCCTGCCAGCCGCCATTTCGCCCTCTTCGACCGGTTTCGCGTCGCTACGTGACCTCAGTGACCCACCCCAACGCGGCGGGCCGCCTGGTGGAGTCGGGTCACGATCTCCCGCGGCTCGGCGGTGACCACTACTCCGTCCGGGGCAAACGACTCGAGCAACTCGGGCAGGGCCGGGATCTCAATGGACCTGTCAGTCACCTACCGCTGTACCAGGATCGCGCCCGTGGCGTGCTCCAGAGCTGTCCGCCGGTCAGTGCGAGCGCCACGCATGGTTTTGCCATCAACCACGATCACCGTTCTTCTCTCGATGGTGTCAGTACACCTGTACATCCAGAACACCAGGCGAGCATTGAGGCCATCCGGGTCCAGGCTCTGAAGCGCCCTGCGGATCGTGGACTCCGACGGCAGCTTCTGCTCTTTCTCCAGACCCAGTTCGGCCAGGTCAGAGAAGTTCAAATCAGTGGTATGCCCCTAGATCGCCATCAGGCTCCGACACCCCGCCACCGCCAAAGACAAGACCGAGAGGCAGACAGTGACGTATCCCGCGTCTGTCCCTGGGATCGGTCATGTTCTGGAGGGCACGGGCCACAGGCTGGCGTGACAGGGCGGGGTGGTGGTGGGTAGATGACATCAGCGCAGGCTCCCCGGGACTGGGTTGATTAGGCATCACTCATCGCCCTCTGCGGGGCCCGCTCCCCCATTTCGACGACACACCAACCCCTTGTCAAACCACCCCCGCTCCCCCACCCATCAACTTCGCCGACCCCCTGCATTGCTACTATATTGATTGCGGTAGCGAAAACTGACTGAGGAATGTCATAGTATGCAATCGAAATCTACTCAGCATCAAACGCTGAAACTGCTGAGTATCAACATACTATTTATATCTCTCTGGCTTATAACTTTACTCAACCCAGAGAGACTGAAAGTATTATGGTTTGCGGTTGTATTGCTGCTGGCGATCGTCTTCATCATAAAGAATAAAAATACATCGAAGTACGATATTCTCACAGGGATTGCCTTGGGTTGTTTGGCCATGCCGTCTCAAGTTGTCATGGGGGCATGCTCCATTGTTGCATACATTGGAGGCGCCAGCGTCTTCAAGAAAAGCAAAAACAAGATCGTCCTATTCAAGGCCACCAACATAAAAGAGATGATAAAGACAGTCGGCATCATGTTGATAGCGGGAGCGGTGCTGGCAGTTACCAACGTCCTCTTGGCGAAATCCTCTATAGAATTTAATTTTTCGATCGAACCCGAGTGGTTCCTGCGCGCATTCAAGGCCGGCGTGTCGGAAGAGGTTATTTTTCGCTTCTTTTTCTTTGCAGTGAGCATTTACTGCATCAAGGATGGAGTATTATCAAAATTCGATAATTTTTTGTGCTATGTCATCATGATACTGCCACACGTCTTGATACATTTTGACGCAACGACTTTCACGCTGAGCAATGTCGTGGTGTTGGCACTGTTGTTTGGATTGCCATTTGCCATCATGCAACGAAAACGTGATCTGAGCTCTGCAATCGGAGCTCATACGCTGGTCGATGCAGTACGATTCTGCGCATTTGGGGCATAGAGGACCGCAGCGACCACCCGGTAGCCCTTGGCGAGCTAATCCCGCCGCCCGGAGGCGAGTTCACTTGTTTTTGTTGGTATACGCGCGAACTACGAGCCACTGCTTGTCCCAACTGTTCTGGTCTCGATCTGCCTCGAACCAAGGAAACCAGCCGTTCTGGCCAGCCGAATCCATCGCAAGAAACTTACCCGAGTGAACCGACTGGAGAAAGTGGCCTACTCCGTCCGGGGATTCGAGCAATCGCCAGCGTTGCTGAGACTCTCCATGGTAACGCCACAAAACTGGTCGATTATCGCCATGCGGATCGGTTGTGGCGTCTAGGGTGAGGCCGCCGAGTTCAGCACGAATTGTGAACTCGCCAGCGTAACCAGTTGGCCACAGGGACCAGAACTGCTGCTGTTGCCCGTGAGTCGCCCATACAATGACCTTATCGCCGTTCTCCTTTTGGCAGCCGGTGTCGAGAGCAAGTCCACACTGTCGAGCGATAAACAAGAAGGGACCAACGCCGCGCTTGGCACGCTTCCGGCCCCTCGTCAGGTTGATCTCGCTGACGCCGATCTTCAATCCGGGTAGGCCTAATTCCACACTCAGTTTCGGCATGGCATGATTTTAGCCATCTGGGGAACAAACCGCCACCCGGCGAGTTGACTCTGTCCCGCGTCAAGCTTTCTGGCGGGCCGGTTGTGAGGGCATGACTTGGTGTCTGAGAGCAGGAGGACGTGTCATGGGATGACCACCGGTGTTCAGCCCGGAGACCAAGACCCGAATCGTGTTGAGCGCGCCATCCGGGGAGACCACCGTCGCCGAAGCGGCACACAAGGAGAAGGTCTCCGAGCAATCGATCGGCCGATAGAACGCCGACTCCCTCGAGGCGGGCAAAACCGCGCTGGCGACCGGGAAGTCCGACCCCTCGACCCGTGAGGCCCAGGTCGAAGACCTCACCCTTCGCACTAAGCGAAGCAGCGGTCGAGTTGCGGGTCTAGAAGAAGAGCGCGGCTTGGTGTCAAGTGGTGGAAGCAACGAGTAGGCGTTCGCATGCTTCGCGTGGAGTTGGGCCAACCCAAGCCGGAGGGCTGCACTCTCTCCGGGATCCTCCACCGCTGAAGCGCCATAGGTTCCCCGATTGTTCATGCCACACTTCCTCGGCGCCCCGGGTGCCCTTTACGGTCCTGCACCTGGTCAAGATGCTCACCACACACTGAGGCTTATTCATAGGGGTGTTTTGGTTTTCCTCAGCTAACGCTTTGTCCTGAAGGGGACGCGAGGGCTGCTTGCCCAATCTGAGATAATTCAAGGTGTAGAAACAAAAACCTCAGATGAAAGACAAGCCGCCGCCGTGAATACTACCACAAGCCTTGAGCGCGACCAGATCCTCAACCTGTGCGAACTGATCCACACATCCCGTTCCGGAAACCTTCCCGTAGCAGGGTCCCGTGTCCTGGGGTTGTTCCGCTGTATCCAGATCCATTTTGTTAATGCGCAGACACAATCTCACCCAAGAGTTGCTGGCCGACATCCTCATGGTCTCTCAAGCCACCATTTCACGAGTGGTGGCTGTCTACACCCCCTTGATCGCCGAAGTTCCTCCAAGCCCGGGTGCCCGGCGCGGGGGACCTCGACCCGGACCGCCAATACATCATCGACGGCACTCTGGCGCCCTGCTGGTCGTGGCACGACCACCCCGAACTGTACTCAGGCAAACACCACACGACGGGAGTGAACCTGCAAGTGGCCTGCACCCTGACCGGACAGCTCGCCTGGATCTCCCCACCCCTGCCGGGTAGTGTGCATGATGCGAAGGCAATCAAGGAATCCGGCTTCCTCGAGGCACTTGATGCCACGACGCATATTGGGGACAAGGGCTACATCGGATTGGGGATGATCACCCCTGTCCGGAAACCGACCCATGGTGAACTCACTGACACCGATAAAAGAAACAACACGGCCATCAATCGTGTCCGCTACCTCATCGAACGTGTCATCGCGAACGTCAAAACCTGGCGTGTTCTACACACCGATTACCGCCGCCCCTACGACACCTTCGAAACCACAATACAAGCCGTCACCGGACTCATCTTCGCCTACACCCCATGAATGAGCCTCACTGGCTCCATTCTCCACAAACCGGGTTGGGTGCGCCACCCCCACCAAGGCGACGCGACCGGCGTCCGGTGCGTCTGAAACACAAGCATGCCCCCTATAGACGGCCAGATCCTCCTTGTCACAAGGAAATAAAACCCGAGCGCGCGGGCGTCCTGAAACACTCCCAGAACCTACCTGCACCCGGAACTTTGAGGACCCGATGCGACATCGATCTTGCGGACTTTTCGGTCAGGGTCCTGCGTTTCAGGTGTGTTCACATCGGCTGTCACTGGCTGATACCCACACTCCCCCGCCATGTGTGATGTATCCCTCCGGGCAGACCACCGACACCGATCCATCACGGTCCAACCCCATGATCCACCGCAGCGAACATCCCGCCTGTAGTCTCTGCGCTATAAGCCACCCGGTCCTGCAATCGTGCAATATAACGCCGCACAACAGCCCCCTCCCTGACAGGCACTGTCGCTACGACCCCATGACACCGCCGTTACCGACTTACCCATCGCGGCAGCGCCATCCGGCACATCCGTCGCCAGCTACCCCACCGCATCAACCAGCCGTCGCAGCTCCGGCAAGGTGGGCTGGATGAGAAACGAAGGTTTGTTCGATGGGTGATGGGTGTCGCCGACCTGGTCTCATGGAGGGTTCTGCATACCACGAAGCTCTCCAGGGGCGGTGGTGTAATGGAGGGCGGCCTCGTCCGAGGCGAGGCACACATGTTTCACAGGCAGCCCCCAGCGTTTCCTGAGCCGGATCCGGTTCGCTTTGTCGGCGGCGGAGAACTTCGCCGCGAACAGGCTGCAAGCCCATCACGAGAGGAGCCAGCGTGCTGCTGGAGACCACCACAGCGGAATCGCTCACAGGAATCACGGCCTGGGCCGTGGGAATCATGACCTCCCTGGGCGGCCCGGGCGCCGCTTTCCTGATCGCCCTCGAGAACCTCTTCCCTCCCCTGCCCTCCGAGGTGATCCTTCCCCTGGCCGGTTTCTCCGCCGGCACCGGCACCTCGAACATGACCATTCTCACCGCGATCCTGTGGTGCACCTTCGGTTCCGTCACCGGCGCCTGGGCCCTGTACGGGGTGGGTGCCTGGCTGGGGCCGGACAGAACCCGCCGGATCCTGGCCAAGGTGCCACTGGTCAAGACCTCCGACATCGACCGCACCGAGGCGTTCTTCCACCGCCGGGGAGGTTGGACCGTCTTCACGGGACGCATGGTGCCGGTGTTCCGGTCGCTGATTTCCATCCCCGCCGGGGTGACCCGCATGAACCCGCTGCGGTTCACCCTCCTGACCACGGCCGGGGCCGCGATCTGGAACACCATCCTGGTGAGCGCCGGATACACGCTGGGGGCGAACTGGAGTGTGGTCGAGGACTACGTGGGGATTTTCTCGAAGGTGGTCATCGCCGCGTGCGTGGTCGCCCTGGCATGGTTCATCGCCGTCCGGTTGCGCGCCTCGCGACGCGTCACCACCGACTGACCTGCCCGGCCCCACCGGAACGGCCGCCATGGCGGTCTCCGGTTGACGCAGCCCCTAAAATCAGGAGGGTTGTTCCCTACCCGGTTCGGAAGATGAATTCGACGCACCAACCCGACACCCAACCCCAGCGTTCCTCCGGTCCGCAGGCCCCGCAGGATCGCCGGCAGGTGATCGCCGAGCACGTCATCGCCCGGGGCAGCGTCCGGGTCGAGAACCTGGCGCGGGTCGTCGGCGTCTCGGCCATGACCATCTACCGGGACGTGGCGAACCTCGAACAGGCGGGCATCGTCCACCTCGACCGGGGCCTGGTACGTGCGGTGGCAACCAGTCTGAGCGAGGCCGACGCCGAGTTCCGCCTCCAGCAGAGCCCGCGGATCAAACAGGCCATGGCCGAGGCGCTGGCCCCCCGGATCACCCAGGGAAGTTCCGTGATGTTGGACGACTCGACCTCCGCCATGTGGGTGCTGCGCGCCCTGCGGGATGTGCACCCCCTGACCGTGATCACCACCTCCCTGCTGGTGGCCAACGAGGCGAAGCAGATGGACGGCGTGCGCCTGCTGATGGCGGGGGGCGAGTACGAACCCTGGGCCCACGCGATGATGGGCCCTACCGCTGCAGCGAACCTGCGGGCCTGGCAGGCCGATCACTGCGTCATGTCGGCCTCCGGGATCGTCGGGAAACGCTGCCAGCACCCCTACGAGAACGCCGTCCAGGTCAAGCAGGCCATGATCGCCTCCTCCACGAATCGATACCTGCTGCTGGACCACACCAAGTTCACACGCAAGGCGCTCTACACCTTCGCCGAGATCACCGACTTCGATGCCGTCGTGGTGGACGCCGCCACCCCCAAGGAGATCCGCGACGAACTCGCCGGGCACGGGGTCGAAGTCATCGTCTCCAAGTGACCCAAGTGCTCCGGACAACAGCCCGACACACCGCGCTGACTAGGCACGATGTCATTTCTTACCAGGAACTATGGTGTTTTTCACAGCACCGCTGTTACCCTTCAGGTCATCCCTGAAACAAGGAAGTTGAGGAGACATGGGACTGACCATAGTTGTCGGCGCAGACATCGCCGGAGTGAACTACAAGGAGGCCCTGAAGGCCGATCTGGAGGCCGATGATCGCGTGACGAAGGTCATCGACGTGGGTGTCCGTCCGGGCGAGGACATCGACTACCCGCACGTTGCGGTGGAGGCCGCGCGGAAGGTCGCCGCCGGTGAGGCCGACCGGGCCCTGCTGGTGTGCGGCACGGGAATGGGCATGGCGATAGCGGCCAACAAGGTTCCCGGCATCCGCGCCTCGGTGGCCCACGACAGCTTCTCCGTGGAGCGCCTGGTGCTGTCCAACGACGCCCAGATCCTGACCCTCGGTGAGCGCGTGATCGGCCTCCAGCTGGCCCGTCGGCTGGCGCGCGAATGGCTCGGCTACACCTTCGACCCCGAGTCCTCCTCCGGCCCCAAGGTGGCCGCCATCCGTTCCTACGAAACCGACCCCCACTGACCCAACGACCCGCGAGGAACAAAGATGTTCGACCCTGCAATTGCCAGCTACCTTCTCGGCCTCGTGGTCGCCATCGCAGGCGGCTTCTTCGGCGCCGCGATCGGCGGCAACTTCGCATTCGCCATAACCGGCATCACGGTGCTGACCTCATTCGGCATCTACCTGGGAACCGACTCGACAGCAGGTTTCACCTACCTGGCCTTCGGACCATTCGTCGGCCCCCACGTCGCCTTCGCGGGCGGGGTCGGCGCGGCGGCATACGCGGGTCGCCGCGGATACGCCGACAGCAAGGACGCCACCACTCCCCTGGCCCATCTGGGCAAACCCGACGTGCTCTGGGTGGGCGCCGCTTTCGGGGTTTTCGGATACGTCGTCCAGAACCTCATCACCAAGATCCCGTGGTTCGGCACCCACACCGACTCCGTCGCCCTGACCGTCGTGCTGTCGGCCGTGGTGGCGCGCCTCGTCGCCAAGGGGTCGTTCCTCAGCCCGGAGAAGTACAACAACTCCCCGTCCTTCTTCGGCAAGATCGCTCCCTCCGAGGACGCCGCCTGGTTGCGTTACCAGGAGAAGGCAGGCCAGTACCTCTCGCTCGGCGCCATGTTCGGTCTCCTGGCCGGTGGTGCAACGCTGTTCATCGCGCTTGCCTTCCCCGGCCTGGCCGCCACCGGCAATGCACAGACCTTCACCTTCGCGATCTCCGCGGTCTGCGTGATGTTCCTGATCCTCGGCGCGCAGATGCCGGTGACCCACCACATCACCATCAGCGCCGGCCTGGCGGCAGTGGCCTTCCTCCCGGTTCTCGCCGGCAACCTGCTCGAAGGGCTTTCCGGGACGGATTTCTGGGACAAGCTGAGTTCCAACAAGATCTCGCTGGTCTCGTTGTTCGACCCGAATCACACCTCCTACGGAATGCTGGCCGAGAACGCCAAGGGCCAACTCATGATGATGGCCATCGTCGCGCTCCTGGCCTCGGTGGCGATCGGCATGTTGGCGGCCTGGCTGGCGGAGTTCCAGGCACGCCTGTTCCACAACAGGGGCAACACGCACTTCGATCCCCCGGCAGCCGCCATCTGGATCGCCAACACCATCATCGTCTCCCTGGCCAACATCGCCGCACCACTGTTCTAGGAGGAATCCCCGATGCTCCCGACCGAGCTGCACCAGGCATATGTCTTCGACCTGGACGGAACCATCTATCTGGGTGATCACCTGCTGCCCGGTGCGGCCCGGTTGATCGGGGAACTGCGTCGCCGCGGAATCCCGGTGCGTTTCCTGTCGAACAACCCGACGAAGGATCCGCGGCAGTACGTCGAGAAACTGACCCGGCTGGGGCTGCCCACCGACATCTCGGACATCGCGAACACGGTTGTCACCACCACCCGCTGGCTGCAGGAACACCATCCGGAGGCCACGCTGTTCGTGGTGGGTGAGGAACCGCTGAAACGGGCCCTGGTCGAGGCCGGGTTCAGGTTGAGCGACGACCCCGAGCGGATAGACATCGTCATCGCCTCCTACGACCGCACCTTCGACTACTCCAAGCTCCAGATCGCCTTCGACGCGATCTGGTTCCACCGGCGCGCCATCCTCATCCAGACCAACCCGGACCGGTTCTGCCCGTTCCCGGGCGGCCGCGGGGAACCGGACTGCGCCGCGATCACCGCAGCCATCGAGGCCTGCACGGGCGTGAAATCGGTGGCGAACCTGGGCAAACCCTCCCCCATCATGCTGGAGGAGGCCCTCCAGGGTCTCGACGTGGATCCCGCCGCCTGCGTCATGGTCGGCGACCGCCTCCACACCGACATCCAGATGGCCCTCGACACCGGCATGGCCTCCTGCCTGGTGCTCACGGGCGAAACGACCCCCGACGACGTCGCCGCCCTCGACGAGGACCACCAACCCACCTATGTACTCGACCGCGTCGACCGGCTAATCCCCCAGCGCCTGTGGGACGAGCTCGGTTGGACCGAAACGAACTGGAAGGACCACTGATGACCGACAACACCTACCTCCTCGGCATTGACTTCGGCACCGAGAGCGTGCGGGCCGCCATCTTCGACCTGGCCGGCCGGCCGGTTTCCTTCGCCGCCACCGCGTACCGCACCACCCACCCCCACCCCGGCTGGGCCGAACAGGACCCGGAGGAGTGGTGGGAGGCGCTGCAGGCCTCGTGCCGCAAGGTGATCGCCGCCTCCGGTGTCTCCCCCTCCGCCATCAAGGGCATCTCCTACGACGCCACCACCATGACCGTCGTGGCCATGGACAAACGCGGCGAGGCCCTCCGCCCCGCCATCATGTGGATGGATGTGCGCGCCACCGAGCAGGCCGCCCGCGCGGAGAAGTCGGAATCGGTGGCGCGCCTCTACAACGGTCGCGGCACCGCCCCGGCCACCGCCGAGTGGTACCCGTTCAAGGCCGCCTGGCTGCGGGAGAACGAACGCGAGACCTACGATGCGGCCTTCCGGCTGGTCGACGCCCCCGACTGGGTGACCTACAAACTGACCGGCGAGTGGACCACCAACATCAACTCGGCCGCGCTGCGCATGTACTACAACCGCGACCACGGCGGCTGGCCCGTCGACTTCTACGAAACCATCGGCTGCGGCGATGTCTTCGACAAGATCCCGGAGAAGGTGGTCGATCTGGGCACCCCGGTCGGTGAGCTGTCGGTGATCGCGGCGCAGCTCCTCGGCCTGCACCCCGGCACCCCCGTCGCCCAGGGACCGGCCGACGCCTGGGCCGGGCAGATCGGGTTGGGGGTCGTCGATCCGGGGGTGATGGCGTTGATCACCGGTTCCTCCCACGTCCTGACGGGACAGACCGACAAACCGATCCACGGCAAGGGATTCTTCGGCGCCTACACCGACGGCGTGGTCAAGGGCCAGTACACCGTCGAGGGCGGTCAGGTCTCCACCGGTTCGGTCCTGAAGTGGTTCAAGGACAACTTCGCCCGCGACCTGATCCAGGCGGCGGAGGCCACCGGGCTCAACGTCTACGACATCCTCAACAAGCAGTCGAAGGACCTGCCGCCCGGATCCGACGGTCTCATCATCAACGAGTACTTCCAGGGCAACCGCACCCCGTACACCGACTCGAAGGCCCGCGGGGTGATCTGGGGTCTGTCCCTGCACCACGGCCCCGCCCACATCTACCGCGCCATCCAGGAGTCGGTGTGCTACGGCACCGCACACAACCTGCGGGCCATGTCGGCGGCGGGTTTCGAGGTGAAGAAGATCGTCGCCGCGGGTGGCGCCACCAAGAGCCGCGACTGGATGCAGATGCACGCTGACGTCACCGGTGTGCCGATCGCCCTGACCGAGGTCGGCGACGCCGTGGTGCTGGGTTCCTGCATGCTGGCGGCGGTCGGCGCGGGTCTCCACCCCGATCTCGGGACCGCCGCGAGGGAGATGGTCCACGAGATCGACCTGCTGGAGCCCAATCAGCAGCGGCACGAGGAGTACCAGTACTTCGTCGACGCCTACGCCAACACCTACCCGCAGCTCCAGCCCATGATCCACGACATGGTGGATCACGAGAACGCGAAGCGGGGCTGACATGACGGATCTCATCACCCGGGCGTTACGCAACGCCACCGACACCAGGGCCGTGGTGATCGGCGAGGGAGCCGTGGAGCGGACCGGAGAGGTGTTCACGGAACTGTTCGGGGCGGCACGGGCGATAGTGGTCGCGGACGAACGCACCTTCGCGCTGGCCGGGAAACGGGTCTCCGAGGCCCTGGAAGCGGCGGGGGTGGAGCTCGTGGATCCGCACATCTTCCCGGGGGAACCCGAGCTGTACGCGAAATACGAGAACTGCGAGGCCCTGCGGGATGCCCTGGCGCCGGTGGATGCGATCGCCGTCGCCGTCGGCTCCGGCACGCTCAACGACATCACGAAACGGGCCTCCGGGGAACTCGGCAGGCCCTACCTGGTGGTCGGCACCGCGGCCTCCATGGACGGCTACACCGCTTTCGGTTCCTCGATCGCCCTCGACGGGTTCAAGCAGACGTTGAGCTGCCCGGCCCCGTGTGGCTGCGTCGCCGACCTGACCGTGATGGCCGCCGCGCCGCAGGTGATGACGGCCTCCGGTTACGGCGACCTGCTGGGCAAGATCCCGGCCGGGGCCGACTGGATCCTCTCCGACGTGCTGGGGATCGAGGCCATCGACCAGGGGGTGTGGGAGCTCGTCCAGGGTCCACTGCGAGGTGCGGTCTCGCGGCCCGCGGAACTCGCCGTCGGTGACGTCTCGGCGACGGGTGAGCTGGTGGAGGGGCTCCTGATGAGCGGGCTGGCCATGCAGGCCCACCAGTCGAGCCGCCCCGCATCAGGGGCGGAACACCAGTTCAGCCATCTGTGGGAGATGGAGGGACACGGCGTGGACATCACCCCCCGGCGCCTGTCCCACGGTTTCAAGGTCGGCATCGGCACGGTGGCGATCGCGGCCCTCTACGAACGGCTGCTGGCGCGGGACCTCACCGGTTTGGACATCGACGCGGCCGTTACGGCCTGGCCCACCCGGGAGGAGATGGAAACCGGAGTTCGTGAGCTGCACCCCGATCCCCGGCTGGTCGAGGAAACCGTCGTGCAGGCGCTCGCCAAGTGGCTTCCGCCCGAACAGTTGCGGACCCGCCTGGAGTTGCTGGTGGCGGTGTGGCCGGAGCTGTCGGTGAGGCTTCGGGAGCAGCTGCTGCCCGCCGCCGAGCTGCAGGAGATGCTGCGGGCGGTGGGCGCCCCGGCCCATCCGCAGGACATCGGCCTGGGCTGGGACCGGTTCCGCGAAACCTATGTCCGCGCCCAGATGATCCGCAAACGCTACACCGTTCTCGATCTCGCCCTGGAGACCAATCTCCTGGGTGAGCTGGTGGAGGAATTGTTCGCACCCGATGGCTTCTGGGGTCGCCAGGCCCCGGGACACTGAGCAGGAAAGACGGAGGAGACGCCATGAGCAAGACAGTCGTAGGAATCGACTTCGGCACTCTTTCGGGACGGGCCGTTGTGGTTTCCGTGGCCGATGGAAGGATCCTCGCAAGCGCCGAGCACGCCTACCCGCACGGGGTGATCGACCGCGAACTCGCGGGCCAGCCGCTTCCCCCCGACTGGGCGTTGCAGGTGCCGGCAGACTACGTGGAGGTTCTGGGCAGGGTGGTTCCGGAGGCCTTGGAGGCCTCCGGAGTGGAGGCCGCGGATGTCGTCGGCCTGGCCGTCGACTTCACCTCCTGCACGGTCCTCCCCACCGACGAGGCCTACCGGCCGCTGTGCGAACGGCCGGAGTTCGAGAAACGCCCCCACGCCTACGCGAAGCTGTGGAAGCACCACGCATCCCAGCGGCAGGGGAAGGTCGTGAACGAGGTCCTGGCCGAGCTGGCCCCGGAAACCCTCGCCCGTTACGGCGGCGAGGTCTCGGCGGACTGGCAGCTGGCGAAGGCCCTTGCTCTGTTCGAGGAGGACCGGGAGGTCTGGGACGCAGCCAGTCACTTCGTCGAGGCGGGAGACTGGATCGTCCGGCTCCTCACGGGCGAGCTGACGGCTTCCATGTCGCTTGCGGGTTACAAGGGCAACTTCGTCGACGGTTCGTACCCGTCCGCGGAGGTCCTCGACGCGATGGCCCCGGGCTTCTCCCGCCTGCTGGAACTGGTGCCGCACCCGGTGGCGCGTCCCGGCGAACGGGTCGGTTCGTTGACAGCGGAGGCCGCGGTGTTGACGGGTCTGCCGGAGGGCATCGCCGTCGCGGCGGCGAACATCGACGCCCACGCGACGGTGCCCGCCGCGAACGCCTGCGAACCCGGACAGCTCACCCTGATCATGGGCACCTCGACGTGCCACATGATGACCTCGGAGAGCTTCGGCGAGGTCCCGGGAATCGGCGGCATCGTGCCGGACGGGATCGTCAAGGGCCTGTGGGGTTACGAGGCCGGGCAGGCCGGGACGGGAGACATCTTCGGCTGGTTCGTCAACAACTGCGTCCCGCCGTCGCACGTCGAGGCGGCAGCGGCCCGGGGGGTCGGGGTGCACGAGTACCTCACGGAGTTGGCGGCGAAACAGCAGGTGGGTGAGCACGGTCTGCTGGCGCTCGACTGGCACTCCGGGAACCGCTCGATCCTGGACGACACGGAACTTACGGGGCTCATGCTCGGCACGACGCTGACCACCACCCCGGAGGACCAGTACCGGGCGCTGCTGGAGTCGACGGCCTTCGGCACCCGGGTGATCATCGAGGCCTTCCGGGACGCGGGCATCGAGGTGAAGGACCTGGTGGTGGCGGGCGGGCTGGTGAAGAACCCGCTGCTCATGCAGATCTACGCGGATGTGACCAACCTGCCGTTGGCGACCTGCCCCTCGGTGGCCTCGGGAGCCCACGGGTCGGCGATCTACGCCGCGGTCGCGGCGGGCGAGTACGCCGATGTGCGGGAGGCCGCACCGGTCATGGCCCATCGCGAGGCCACCCCGGAGACCATCTTCACCCCGATCCCGGAAAACGTCGCGGCCTACGACGACCTGTACCGCGAATACCGCAGGCTGCACGACCACTTCGGCACGGGCGGAAACGACGTGATGCACCACCTCAAGGCCCGTCGCCGGGAAATCCTGGTGGCGAAATCGGCTGGATGAGAGTTGGGGGTGTCCCTCAGGACACCCCCAACCTTTCCTACTTTTCGCAGGCTATTCCATCGCCGTCGCGGTCCAGTCTTCGACTGTACCCGGGGTCGCCTTCGTGAAGCGGAGCGGCTCCGGCTTCCTTGGCCTCCTCACAGTTCTTGTAGTGCGCCTTGCCCTTTCCGGAAGAACTCGACTTGGTTTCCCTCGACTTGGTCTTCTTCTCCGACTTCTCCGACTTCTCCGTCTGCTCGGAGCTGGGTGCGGGGTCCGAGGTCGCAGTCGTCTTCGCCACTTCGGTTTTCTTCTCGGATGCGGCCTCGGTCGTCTTGTTTTCCACAGGAGTTCGGGTGGCCGTCGCCGTCGGCTTCGCACGATTTGATTCCGCCCCCTTGTTCCCAAGGTTGCAGCCGGACACCCCCAGCCCCACGAGCCCAGCCACCAAGGCAGTCATCAACCAAGTCCTGTGCCAAGCGGTTTTCACGCTGATCATCTCTCCCCCATGCGTTTCTCAGCGAACCTGTCGTTGCGGGCAATTTATACCCCGCCTTAACGGGTCGGCATCTTTTGCGCATCCGGCTCGTTCGCCCTTCCCCGCCAAGGCCGGACCGATTCGCCTTTCGCGCACGAATCGCCATTCGGGATGCCGGTCTCGGACATCGCGTGTCGGGCGGGGCACGGACCCGGCTGCAGGAATACGACGAGAAACAGGAAATCCCGGGCGATTCCCTCCAGGAACCACTGGGTAGTCTCCGAGAGGAGGCTCTGGGCGGTTCTACAGAAACCGGACAGGAGACACACAGGTTCACTCTGTTGACTGTGATTCCGGCAGCACAAATCCCAGGAGTCAGCATGGATATCAGTCGTCGTTCCCTGTTCAGGTCGGCCATCGCCGCAACCCTCTTCAGCAGCCTCGGGCTGGCCGCCTGCAGCAGCGGGACCTCCGGCAATGGAACCGCATCCACCGGTGGTTCGGGTGCCGCAGCGGCGGGAACCCTGGCCCTGAACAACGCCAAGTGGAGCCACGACGCCGACAATGATGTCTACTACCAGCTCGGTCTGAGCTACGTCGCTTCCCCGGCCGCACCGGATTACGAAACCCTCGGGATCTACGTTCCGGGCGCATATTTCACCGGCACCGACAACGGCGACGGCACCCACAAGGTGGCGATCAACACCTCGGGCAGCGTCAACGGGTTCACCCCGGCCACTGCACCCATCGTGTTGCCGGTCAACACCCCCGGCTACGCCTCCCAGAAACCACCCACCCAATACTCCTACGATTCGATCTCGGACTACCTGGCGGCCGGTTTCATCTACGTCCACGCGGGTCTGCGCGGCAAGGACTCGAACTCCGAGTCCTACACCGGAAACGCCCCCTGGGGGGTCACCGATCTCAAGGCGGCGGTGCGCTACCTGCGCTACAACTCGGCCTCGCTGCCGGGCGCGATGGACAAGATGTTCGTGTTCGGGCACAGCGGCGGCGGCGCGCAGAGCTCCGTGATGGGCGCCTCCGGTGACTCGCCGCTCTACACCAGATACCTGGAACACCTCGGCGCGGCCATGACCTCCAGCGACGGCACCACCATCAGCGACGCGATCGCGGGCGTGATGGCATGGTGTCCCATCGCCAGCCTGAACGTCGGCAACGCCGCCTACGAGTGGAACATGGGTCAGTTCGTCAGCAGCGGGACCCGCGCCGAGGGCACCTGGACCGCCGCCTACGGCAAGGACCTGGCGGCGGCGTTCGCGGAGACCGTCAACGGGCTCGGCCTGACCGATTCGAGAGGCACCGCTTTGAAACTGGAACAAAGCGGCGAGGGCGTGTACCTGGCGGGCAGCTACCACGACCACGTGGTGGCCGAGATCACCACCTCCCTGAACAACTTCCTTGCCGACACCACCTTCCCCTACACCCCCGGTTCCCGTCAGATGGCGGGCATGGAACCCGGTGGCGGGGGCGGCGGTCCTTCCGATGGCGGCGGCACTCCCCCCACCGGTGAGGCCCCGGGAGGACAGAACCCGGGTGGGGGTCAGCCCCCGGGCAGCGAGTCGTCCGGTTTGTCGACCACCTACAACACGGTGGAGGACTACATCGCGTACCTGAACGGCGAAATCCCGTGGGTCACCTATGACTCGGCCAGCAACACCGCGACCATCACCGGCCTGCGGGGTTTCGTCACCAGCCAGAAGAGTCCCAGCAAAAACGTCGGTGCTTTCGACGCCCCGGATCGCAGCGCCACCGAGAACATCGTGCTGGGCGAGGGCACCCAGGGGCTTCACTTCTCGAAACTGTCCCGCGATGTGCTGGCGGCCAACGAGTCCACCTACTCGTCACTGACCGGCTGGTCCGGCGACTATGCGGCCTCCACGTGGGACAGCGATTTCGCAACCACCGACGAGGTCGGGGGCGACGCGCTCTCCCGCGAGCAGATGTACGACCCCCTCTACTACCTGCTTGATTCGCAGGGCGGGCAGGGCAGTTCACGAGTTGCCCCGAACTGGCGCATCCGGACCGGCATCACCCAGGGGGACGCGGCCAGCACGGTCGAGATCAACCTGGCGCTGGCCCTCCAGGCCCTCGGGAACACGAAGGTGGACTTCGCGACGGTGTGGGGGCAGGGCCACACGATGGCCGAACGCACCGGCGACGGCACCGCCAACTTCATCGCCTGGGTGAAGGAGGCATCGGCCTGATCGCCGGGATCACGCCCGTGGGGAGATACGTGAAGCTCCCCACGGGCCGGTTAAACCAGTTTCCGGGAAAACCCTGCCGGCCCGGCGACCCGTCAGAAGGTTCCGAACATCACGGCTCCGACCACGGCAGCCGACCAGATGCACACGAACAACGTCAGCGGCATGAAACGGGTGGCGAACCTCGCCCCGAAGGCCCCGGACTGCATGGCGAACAGTTTCACGTCCACCATCGGCCCGACCACGAGGAACACCAGCTGCGCCGTCGGGGAGATCCCCGGCAGGGAGGCGGCGACGAAGGCGTCGGCCTCGGAACACAGCGAAAGCAGCACCGCCAACAACGCCATGACAACGATCCCGAACCACAGGTTCTCGGTCAGGAAGGTCAGGAAACCGGCCGGCACCGCCACCTTCATGAGCGCCGCCACGGCGGCCCCGATCACCAGGAAACCGCCCGCCTGCAGCAGGTCCTGCATCGCAGTCTCACGGAAAACCGCCGCCCGGGACTGGCCACCGTGGTCGTGTCCTTCCTGGGGTTTCATCCATTCGGCCTTGCCGACCCCGATCCACAGCCAGCACACCGCGATCACCGCCACCAGGGATGCGATCAACCGGGCCCAGACCATCATCGGGTTGCTGCCGGCGAAGGCGACGGCCGTGGCGACGAGCACCACGGGGTTGACGGCTGGCGCCGCGAGCAGGAAAGCGAGAGCGGCGCTCTGGGGAAGTCCCCTGCGCATCAAGGACTGCGACACCGGCACCGATGCGCATTCACAACCCGGCAGCACCATGCCCGCAACACTCGCGGCGGGCACCGCGAGCAGCGGGGATCTCGGGGTGATCCTGGACAGCAGGTCCTTCGGGACGAAGGCGGCGATGAATCCCGACACCAGCACCCCTAGCACCAGGAAGGGCAGGGCCTGGACGACGACACCCATGGTGAGCGTGCCCCAGGTTGCCGCGCCGCCGTCCAGGGGCAGGAGCGGGCCGCGGACTGCGGTCACCCAGAGAAGGGCGATGATGACGGCGACACCGGCGAACGGCAGCGCCCAGACCCTGACGAAGGTGTTTCTCACAGGTAGGGGTCCTCCGGTTGCTGGATCACCTTGACATTGGACGCGGTCAGCACGGGATGTTCCTTGCTGGCGTCGAGGTTGATGACCCCCTCCACCTCGACCCAGACGTCGTCGCCCTCGGGTTTCGCGACCCCCTCGACGGGGACGGTGAACAGGGATGCGTCGGCGACGCAACAGTAGATGCGGAACCGGTTCACGCTCCACTGCCCCTCCGGGAGGGTCGACTGTTCGGCGACGAAACCGAGCAGCCGCACGGGCCGTCCGGCGAGCAGTTTCGGGTCCCCGAAGGCGTAGCGGTCCTCGAAGTCCTGCACGGACATCTCGGTGACGGAGTCCGTCGGCAGCGGGGGGAACTCAATCAGGTCGGATGCACTCGACCTGGGTTTCGCCGCGGTGCTGTCGGCCGCGTTCGCCCCCAGCGAGGCGGGGGCCGAGACCGCGAACAGCAGGGCGGGCAGCAACAGCAGCGCCGCGACCTTCGGGGAGCCGTGTCCGTGGGTGCCGCGTTTCAACCCGGCGAGTTTGTCGGTGGCGTCCAGCAGGGTCCACAGCGACAACGCACCCATGGCGATCGCCGATGCCAGCAGCCAGGGCCCCAGCCACTCCTGCAGGTAGTTTCGGAAACTGCCGGAGATCACCATGGTGAAAACCACCATGGCGAGCAGCAGCACCAGCGTCGCCCCCACGACCTGTCCCAGCGTGCGTGGGGGTTGGTCGGTGTCTCGCGAGGTCTCCATGTCCATTCAGCCTAGCGGGGAACCCAACAACAGCCACGCGACGGCCTCGGGGTCGGGATCGGCGAACAGGGCGCATCGCAGCCGCGCCTCGGCGGTCCGCAACCCGTGTCCGAGCTCCTGGTGGGCCGGGGATTCGGGTTTTCCGTCGAGCCGGAACCGGGTCAGCGTCACGTCCCGGGCGGTGAAATCCATCCGGGCGGAACTGGGATGCGAGGTCAGTGCGGCACCGTTGGCCGGTCCCTCCGCGGCCAGCGCCTCCTCCACGCTGAATCCGCTGGCGGCCGCCTCCACCTCGTCCCGGATCGGCAGGTCGGTGATCTGGGATGCGCGCAAACCGGCCAGCACACCCCACAGAACCGGGTTTTCCAGGCAGTGTCCCAGGGCCAGGTCGAGTCGGTCCAGCAGCTGTTCCCGCTCCTCCAGGCCCGGTTGGGCGAGCAGCCAGCTGAGCAACCATGCCTCCAGGTCGGGGCGGGTGCCTGCCCGCCCCAGGGCCTTCGAGACCAGCTGCTCCATGGGCGGGTACCAGCCGATCTCCAGGGAGCTGACCCCATTGGAACCGTGGATCGCGAGCTCGTGGCAGCCGATGGGGCCACGCACCAGGCTGCCGTCGTCGACGGTCTCGAAACCGAGACCGTTTCCCGTGCACGCGACGTCCAGGTCGGGCACCTCGACGGCCTCACCCTCCGGGAGGTAGCGTTCCGGGGGCAGCCATGCGGGCAGGGGTGGGATCTCGGGTTCGGGGTACAGCCGCCAGCGCGACCACACCCGCCGCCCCGGGGCCACGGTGCTCTCCCCGAGGACCAGGGCGACGCGTCCCTCGGGGCCGGTTCCGCCCTCGCCGCACCAGCCGCTGAGCATCACCCAGGCGGCGCCGTCCAGCAACATCCGGCCCGTCGCCCCGGCCAGCCAGCCGACCACACAGCCCTCGACGACGAACCTGAAACCCTGCGTCTCGACCACGGTTTCCCCCAGGCCCTGGAGGGTGAACTCCAAGGCTTGGCGTTCCCCGGACCGGAAACGCACCTCGGCCAGGACGTCGCGGGATTCGAACACCCAGCGTGAGGGTTCGTCGGTGGGAACCCTCACGCATCCCTCGGGCGCCTCCACCCGGACCGTTCCGGCCCCGGTGGGAATGACGAGAGTCCGTTCCGCGTTCAGTCGACCACCACCAGATCCTGGTCGTGGGGGGCCTCGGGCACGTTCGCGGTGATGACGGAGCCGTCGAAGCGGCGCCCACCCGTGACGGGATGGCGTCCCGTCAACGAAGGCAGTTCCTCGCCCTGGTGTTCCAGGGGAATCCGGGTCGGTACGCCGGGATGGACGACGAGCCGCTGCCCACGCACGTTGACCTCCACCGGTCCCCCGGCTTCCACCTCAACGGAAATGGCCTCGCGTTCCAGCAGCACCCGCAGTTTCGATTCGCGAACCTGGAGGGGGAAACGCAGGTATTCCCAGCTTCTCGGCAGCCGCGGATCGAAACTGATGTCGCCGTGGTAGTCACGCAGTCCGCCGAAACCGAACACCAACGCGTTCCACACCCCACCGGTGGATGCGATGTGCACGCCGTCCCGGGAGTTGGCGTGCAGATCCGCCAGATCCACGTAGAGTCCCGTCAGGAAGTACTGCATGGCCATGTCCTGGTAGCCGACCTCGGCGGCGATCACCGACTGAACCACCCCGGACAGGGTGGAGTCCCCCGTGGTGATCGGGTCGTAGTACTCGAAGTCGGCGCGTTTCTGCTCCTTGGTGAACTGGTCGCCCTGCAGAAACAACGCCAACACCACGTCGGCCTGCTTGAGCACCTGGAACCGGTAGATCACCAGGGGATGGAAGTGCAGCAACAGCGGGAACTTGTCGGCCGGGGTGTTCTCCAGGTCCCACAGCTCGCTGGACAGGAACTTCTCGTCCTGGGGATGGATCCCGAAGGTCTCGTCGAAGGGAATGACCATGCCCTTGGCGCAGGCCCGCCACTCCTCGACCTCCTCCGGGGCCACGTCCAAGGTCTGCACCAGCCGGTCCCAGCAGAGCGGATCGGCCTCTTCGAGTTCCTGCACCAGGTCGGCGGCGAGCTTCAGGTTGGCGCGCGCCATCACGTTGGTGAACATGTTGTTGTTCACCACGGCGGTGTACTCGTCGGGCCCGGTGACGCCGTGGATGTGGAATCGCTGCGACCCGTCGGCCTCGGTACGCCAGAAACCCAGGTCGGCCCACATCCGGGCGGTCTCCACCAGCACCGCGGCTCCGTCGCGGTACAGGAAGTCCACGTCCCCGGTGATGTCGCGGTACTTGGCGAAGGCGTGCGCGATGTCGGCATCGATGTGGTACTGCGCGGTTCCCGCGGCGTAGTAGGCGGACGCCTCCTCACCATTGATGGTGCGCCACGGGAACAGCGCCCCTTCCTGGCTGAGCATCTGGGCCCGTTCCCTGGCCTTCGGCAGCAGACCGACCCGGTAGCGCAGGGCGTTTCGGGCGACCCTGGGGGCCGTGTAGGTCAGGAAGGGCACCAGGTAGATCTCGGTGTCCCAGAAGTAGTGTCCCTCGTAGCCGGAACCGGTCACTCCCTTGGCGGGAATACCGAGTTGGTCGGAGCGGGCCGTTGCCTGGGCCAGCTGGAACAGGCACCAGCGGACGGCCTGCTGGATGGCCGGCTGGCCGCCCACCTCGACGTCCGAATTGGCCCAGAAGTCGTCGAGCCAGGCGCGCTGCCCCTCGAAGAACGAGTCGAAACCCCACTCGCTCACCCGGTCGAGGGTGCGACGGCAGCGGTCGAACAGTTCCGTGACGGGCACCCCGCGCGAGGTGTGGTAGGAAACCGCCTTGCGGATGATGATCGGCACCCCTTCGCGCGCCGTGATGCGGTAGACCTGTTTTGCTTGGTCCTCCTCGATGCGGGAGAGCACCTCGTAGGGGTTCGCGGTGTCGAGGGTGTGCTCGGCGGCCACGCACAGCGTCATGCCGGAGTCGGTGGTCTCGTAGCCGAGCGCCATCCGCTGGTCGTCGTGCCACTGGCCGCGCGGTTGCAGCACCCGGCCGTCGAACTTGCCCGCGCGCCGCGGGTCGAAGCCTTCCTCGTTCCTCGGCTGGCGGTAGTCGTCGAAACCGTCCTGGCGGTTGACCACCTGGGAGCTGAGAACGATCGGTGCGTCACCTTCCAGCATGGTCAGTTCGATCTCGAACAGAGCCAGGTGCCGATCGGTGAAACTGACCATGCGACGGGAACTCACTTTCACCCGTTTGCCGGCCGGGGTGCGCCACACCAGGTCACGGGTCAGGCATCCCGCGCGGAAGTCGAGGGCGCGTTCGTAGTGGTCCAGGTCCGACTGTCCGAGGGTGAGTGGTTCGTCGTCGACGTAGATCTTGATGAGTTTCGCGTCGGGCACGTTCACGATGGTCTGCCCTGTGCTCGCGAACCCGAAGGCCTCCTCGGCGTGCTTGATGGTCCAGGTCTCGTGGAAACCGTTGATGAAGGTGCCGTGCGAGTAGGACTTGCGTCCCTCCTCGGGGTTGCCGCGCATCCCCAGGTAGCCGTTGCCGATGGAGAACAGGGTCTCGGTGACGCCCAGGTCGTCGAGTCCGGGTTCCACCTCGACGAAACGCCAGTCGTCGACGGGGAAACGGAAACGGTTCAGCGGGTCGGAGGAGATCCAGCGCATCAGGCCACCAGCTCCCCGAGGTCCGCGACCACCAGGCCCGCGCCGGCCCGGCGCAGGGCTTCGGGACCGACCCCCCGGTCCACCCCGACGACGAGCCCGAACCCACCGGCGGCACCGGCGGCCACCCCGGACAGGGCGTCCTCGACCACGACGGCCCGGGACGGCTCCACCCCCAGCTGCTTAGCCGCGTATTCGAAGGTGTCGGGGGCGGGTTTGCCGGCCAGGCCCTGTTCCTTAGCGACGTTCCCGTCGACGATCACGGGGAAGGCCGCATCCAGTCCCGCGGCGCGCAGAACCGGCACGGCGTTGCGCGATGATGAGACGACGGCCAGTTTCGCGTCTCGTGCCCGGAGCGCATCGATGAGCGCCCCGGATCCGGGATAGGGAGCGACGCCGTCGCGGCGGATGATCTCGTTGAAAGTCTCGTTCTTGCGATTCCCTAGGCCGCAGATGCTCTGCTCGGTCGCGGCATCCGAGGGATCGCCCTCGGGCAGCTCGATGCCGCGGGAGGCGAGGAAGTCGCGGACACCGTCGTATCGGGGTTTTCCGTCCACATGAGCGAAGTAGTCGGCATCGGTCCACGGTTCCTGGCCGGGGAAACCGGCCAGGAAGGCGTTGAACATCTCGCCCCAGGCCTTCATGTGGACTTCAGCGGTTGGAGTTATGACCCCGTCCAGGTCGAAGAGGTAGGCGTCGAAGGCGCTGAAATGCATGCCGAACAGATTAGTCGGAAGCGCGATGGGATCGCTGGCACCTTGAGCACCAGTAGAGGTTTCGTCCCTCCAGCACGGTGGTGCACACCTCGGTTCCGCACACCAGGCAGGGCTGCCCGGCGCGCCGGTACACGTAGACCTCGCCGCCGTGGGCGTCCACCCTGGGAGGGCGTTCCTGGGCCTCGGGTCCGTGTTCATCGGCGACGGTGTCGATTCGGCCGCGTTCCAGAGCCACCGCCATCAAACCCACCAGGTCCTCCCACAGCACTTTCCAGGTGGCCTCGTCGATCTCCCGGCCCGGGATGGTGGGGTCGATGCCGTGGCGGAACAACACCTCGGCGCGGAAAATGTTGCCCACCCCTGCGGCGACCCGCTGATCCAGCAGCAGAGAGGCGATGGACTTGCCAGATCTGCGGATCCGCGCCCACCCGCGGGCGGGGTCGGCGTCGCCGCGCAACGGGTCAGGGCCGGAGTCCGCGAGAACCTTCTGGTACTGGTCCTCGGTGATCAGCCGGCACCACTGCGGGCCGCGCAGGTCGGCGGCCCGGTCGTCGGCCACGATCCGCAGCCGCACCTGCCCGACGGGCTCGGCTACCGGGGCGAAACCGAGTTTCCCGATCAGCCCCAGGTGGATGTGGATGCGGTTGGCTCCTGGAACGTCGAAGTTGATGAACAGGTGTTTCCCGACGGCCTCGGCGCCGGTGAGGGTGTGGCCGTCAAGGGCGGCGGCCTCATCGGCGAACCTTCCCTGCGGGGAGCTGACCCGCACCTCGTGATCGGCGAAGTCTTCTTGGAAGGTGTTGGCGAGGCGGTGGATGACGTGTCCTTCGGGCATTGCTCTATTCCAGCAGACCCCGGATGTCGGTGGCGGTGATGGCTGCGCTGCGGAACTCCCCCGTGTCGACGACGGATGCGAACAGGTCGCGTTTGCGCTGCTGCAGGGCCACTACCTTCTCCTCGATGGTGTCCGCCGAGACCATGCGGTAGACGTTGACCGCCCGGGTCTGGCCGATGCGGTGTGCCCGGTCGACGGCCTGGTTCTCGGCGGCTGGATTCCACCACGGGTCCAGCACGAAGACGTAGTCGGCCTCGGTGAGGGTGAGCCCGAAGCCACCGGCCTTCAGGGAGATCAGGAACACCGGGGCGTCTCCTTCCCGGAACCGCGCGATGCGGGCGGGCCGGTCGCGGGTGCGCCCGTCGAGGTAGACGTATTCGATGCCCTCCGCCTCCAGTGCCCCGCGCACCAGCTTCAGGAACCCGGTGAAGGAGGAGAACACCAGCGCGCGGTGCCCCTCCTCGGCCAGTTCCCGGATCTGTCCCAGCAGGGCGGTGATCTTCGCCGACGGGGTGGGAGGCAGATCGGTGTCCACCAGGCGGGGATCCAGGGCGAGTTGTCGCAGTTTCGTCAGGGCCCGGAAGATCGCCACCCGGTTGCGGTCCATGTCCTCGAGCATCCCGAGAACCCGGGTGCGTTCCCGGGTCAGGTGCTGGTCGTAGCGGCGCCGGTGCGCCGGGGTGAGTTCCAGCCGCGTGATCTGTTCCACCTTCTCGGGTAGTTCCTTCACCACCTCGCGTTTGGTGCGGCGCAGCATGAACGGCCGGATCCGGGCGCGCAGCCGCCCCAGGACATCGGTCTCGCCGTTTTTCTCCACCGGTTTGCGGTAGTTCTCGGTGAAACCCTCCAGACGCGGGAACAGCCCCGGCGCGGCGAGCGAGAACATCGACCACAGGTCGCCGAGGGAGTTCTCCAGCGGGGTGCCGGTGATGGCCAGGGTGAACGGGGCCCCGATGCGGCGCGCCACCTGATAGGTGCGGGAGCGGTGGTTCTTGACGAACTGGGCCTCGTCCAGCACCAGGCCACGCCATTTCTGTTCCAGGTATGCCTCGTCCTCCATGCGAAGGAGGGTGTAGGAGGTGACCACCAGGTGCGTGCCGCGGATCTCCTCGGCCAGTTCCGTGCCCCGCCGGGCCCGGGTGGCCCGGATGACGGCGACCCTCAGGCCGGGCGCGAACCGGGCGGCTTCCTCCGCCCAGGTGCCGACGACGCTGGCGGGGGCCACGACGAGCACCGGCGTGTCGTCGAGCTGGCCGAGTTCCCGGGCGCGTTCCAGCAGGGCCAGGCTCTGAAGGGTTTTCCCGAGCCCCATGTCGTCGGCGAGCACGCCGCCGAGGTCCGCGTCCCAGAGCGCGGCGAGCCAGGCGAGTCCCTGCTCCTGGTAGGGCCGCAGCACCGCGTCCAGCCCGTCCGGGACCGTGGTCCTCGTCTCCTCGGAGCCGAGGCTCAGCAGGGTCTGCACGCGTTCCCGCCAGCGCCGTGACTGTTCCTCCACGACCCCCAGTTCCGCGAGTTCCTCCCAAAGGCCTGCCTGGTATGCGCTGATCCGCAGTTGCCCTCCCGGGCCGGGGTCCACGAGTTCCCGGGCCTCCGCGAGGAGCTGCCGCAACCGGTCGAGTTCGGGGCGGTCCAGCGGGAACCATGTCCCGTCGTCCAGCAGCATCGCCTCATCGCCCGCGGCGAGCGCCCGGAAGAGCTGTTCGAAGGGCACGTCGCGGCCGGCGACGGTGACCCGGACGTGGAGGTTGAACCAGTCGTTGTCGCCGGTGTCCTCCGCGCCGACCGAAACCACGGGGGCCTCGGTGGCACGCGAGTACTCGGGGGTCTCGCCGTGGTGGGTGACGATGACTCCCTCCCCCTCCAGGAGGGGCAGGGTCTCGGTGACGAACCTTGCCGCATCGGCCCGGATCACCGTCGCATCCGGATTCAGTCGTTGCCAGTGCGGTTCCCGCAGGGTCGGGTACTCCCCGACCAACCGGAGCGCGACCTCCTCCAGGATTTGCTCGGCCTCCTGGTCCCGGAAGGCCTCCCCCACCCGGGGATGAAACGCAACATCGACGGCGGTTTCCCCCGCTACATACCTGAAACCCCATTCGAGCAGCATCCGGTGGCCGGGTTCGTGGGTCAGACCGAGGGTCAGTTCTGGGTGTGGGAGGTCTTCCGGGTCCCACGTGCCCGGTGGGACGAGTCCTCTCTGCACCAGTGCCGGGAGATACATCAGCTGGAACCGCCCTGCGTCCTGGGCCGGGATCGTGACCGCCAGGTTCCGGTTGAACAACCCGCGAATCGCGTCGGGTACCGTCCCGGCCAGTGGGCGCAGACGCAACCGGCCTCCCGGTCCCAGCTCCCCCACCCCGTGGGCCGGTTCCCCGATCAGGAATCGCCGACTACCCGGGGGCACCGGCCCCAGGTCCCCGGACATCGCGAGCTGTCGCGATCCGTCGTCTCGGAGATCGACGTCCAGCCAGATCCTGACCGGTTCGAATCCGACCTCCACGTCCTGGAATCCCTGGCCCGCGATCAGTTGGATTCCGGCGTCCATGCCCTGGCTCAGGAGCGACCAGCCCAGTGGGCCGAGGTCGGACAGGGAAACCGAGGCCGGGGTACTGTAGGTGTACTGGTGATGCCCCGTGAGCCTCGCCATCTGCAGCAGGACCTCGCGTTGCGCGGGTTCGTAGCTCACCCCCCGGTAATTCGTGACGATGTCCAACCAGCCGGCCTGGGATTTGATCCAGCCCTGTTTCCCGAGCCGCAGGGGACGCAACGCCAGTCCGTTCGGCTGCTCCAGTGGACCGTCGATCCGGAACTCCAGGCCGAGTTCTACGGCCCTCCCATTGGTCTCGGTTGCTGGCAGCAGCCCGGCCAGCGCGTTCTCCCAGGAGGACGCCGGGGAAACGGTTTCCATCGCCGATTTCCGTGCGGCCAGCAACACCGCCACGGCGTGTTTGCACCCCATCCTCATCGGACACGAGCAGGCGCTGTTGATCCCTCGGTGGTCGTGGTGGAGGAACGTCCGGTAGACCTTTCTTCCACTGCCCTTGACCACCGCTTCGATGGAGCCGATGCGGTCCGTGGAGTACTTCAGGACGTGCCCGGCAGCCTCGTAGGAACGTCCCCGCAGGAACGTGGCATCGCCCCAGGAAGCTCGGATGGCCTCGTCGCTGACCTTCGTGACCCAAGCTGTGAAGTGGGGACCCATGCCGCCCCACCCTAGTGCGTTCCTAGACTGTTCCCATGAACAATCGGGGCACGCCACGAGAACTGGGGCGCGACGGCATCAGCGGACTGGTCACTCGTCACCGGGCGATCCGGGCGCAGATGTTGCCGCGTCGCTGCCGTCGCTGAGCCCCGCGGGTCCTTTCTCCAGGAGGATCAGGAATCCCGCCTCGTCGAGGATGGGCAACCCCAGTTCCTCCGCCTTGGTGGCCTTGCTGCCGGCGTTCTCCCCCACCACCACGTAGCTGGTTTTCCGGCTCACCGACCCTGCGGCCTTGCCACCCCGGGAGACGATGGCCTCCTTGGCGCCGTCACGGGTGAATCCCTCAAGGCCTCCCGTGACGACCACGGTCAGTCCCTCGAGGGTCGCGGAGGGCCGCTCGTCGCTGCCCGGTTCGGGGAGCTCATCGGCCATCCGGACCCCGGCGGCGGTCCAGGCCTCGACGATGTCGGCATGCCAGTCCACCTCGAACCACAGCTTCAGTGACTGGGCGATCACCGAACCCACGCCCTCGGTGTCGGCCAGTTCTTCGACGGAGGCGGCACGGATCGCGGACATGCTCCCGAAACGGGACGCGAGCGCGCGGGCCGCGGTGGGGCCGACGTGGCGGATGGACAACGCCACCAGCACCCGCCACAGCGGCTGCTGCCTGGCGGCAGCCAGGTTTTCCAGCAACTTCAGGCCGTTGGCGGTGATTCCCCGCCGGGTGGCGTAGATGGAGCTGCGGGCCAGGTCCTCCTCGGTGAGCGCGAACAGACCCGACTCGTCGGTCAGCAAGCCGGATTCCAGGAGGTCGCGGGCTCCCACCTCGCCCAGCGCCTCGATGTCGAAGGCCCCGCGGGCGGCCAGCGAGTAGAGGCGTTCCCTGAGCTGGCTGGGGCAGCTGCGGGCGTTCGGGCAGCGCAGATCCTTGTCGCCCTCCTTCTGCTGCGCCAGGGCGGTGCCGCAGGCCGGGCAGTGGGTGGCCATCACGAATTCGCGTTCGTTGCCGTCGCGCAGCGAGACGACGGGGGCGACGATCTCGGGAATCACGTCACCGGCCTTGCGGAGCACCACGGTGTCCCCGATCCGCACCCCCTTGCGCACCACCTCGTGGGCGTTGTGGAGGGTGGCCATGGCGACCGTGGATCCCGCGACCAACACCGGTTCCATCGCCCCGAACGGGGTGACACGCCCGGTGCGCCCGACCCCGACGCGGATGTCGAGGAGCCGGGTGTGGACCTCCTCGGGTGGGTATTTGTAGGCGATCGCCCAGCGCGGTGCCCGGGAGGTGGATCCCAGCCGGCGCTGGGAGGCCAGGTCGTCGACCTTGACCACGACCCCGTCGATCTCGTGTTCGGCGTCGTGGCGGTGTTCGCCGTGATGGGTGACATAGGCCCGGACCGCGGCGGCCGAGTCGACCACCCGGGTGTGGGCCGATACCGGCAGCCCGTAGGAGCCCAGTACCTCGTAGGCCTGACTCTGGCGGGTCAGGGAGAGGCCGTCGTGGGTTCCGACGCCGTGGACGATCATCCGCAAAGGCCTGGTGGCGGTGACCCTGGGGTCCTTCTGCCTGAGCGATCCGGCGGCGGCGTTGCGGGGGTTGGCGAACCGGTGTTGCCCGGCCTCCTCCAGGGCCTCGTTCAGCTCCGCGAAGGCCTGTTTGGGGAAGAACACCTCACCTCGCACCTCCAGCACGGCGGGAATGTTGTTTCCCCGCAGCCGGTGCGGGATGCCGTGGATGGTGGCGACGTTTCCGGTGATGTCCTCCCCCACCCGTCCATCCCCCCGGGTGGCAGCCTGCGCGAGGCGCCCGTCGAGGTAGGTGAGGTTCACCGCCAGCCCGTCGATCTTCAACTCGCACAGGTAGTGCTCGGCGGGCACCCTGGCCAGCCAGGCGGCCAGTTCGGTCTCGTCGAAGACGTTGTCGAGGCTCAGCATCCGCTGCCGGTGGGTGACGGGAGTGAACTCGGTGACGCGCGCGTAGGCCACCCGCGTCGTGGCGGAGTCCAGGCGTCGCAGCTCGGGGTGGCGATCCTCCAGGCCCGCGAGTTCCCGGAGCCGTTCGTCGTACTCGGCGTCGGAGATTATGGGCTCGACCCCCCCGTAGTAGGCGTCACTGGCGGCCAGGAGAAGCTGGTTGAGTTCCTGCCAGCGGTATTCAGTTTCGGGGGAAATCGTCATGACCCCATGCTGTCACAAGCCCCACACGGGGAATGATGCGATAAAGTGCTTGAGCTTGGCAGAACAGCAACGATGATTGAAGGTGTCCATGGCAACCGCCAATATCACTCGCGAAGAAGCCGTCCTCCGCTCCGGCGTCGTCAAGGCAGGGGCATACCGGGTGACGGTCGACGTGACCGGCAACGGTGTCGCCGATCCCGAGCGCACCTTCGCCTCTCACACCGAACTCGATTTTGCTTCGAAGGGTGGCTCCACCCACCTGGACGTGATCGCCGACGAGATCCGTTCCGCCACCCTCGACGGTGCCCCCCTGCCCGTTGATGGGTTCGACGGCTACCGACTGCCGTTGACGGATCTCACGGAGGGCAACCACACGATCGTCGTCGACGCCGTGCACCGCTACTCCCACACCGGTGAGGGGCTGCACCGTTTCGTCGACACCGACGGCAAGGTCTACCTGTACTCCCAGTTCGAGACGGCGGATGCCCGGCGCATGTACGCCACCTTCGAACAGCCCGACCAGAAGGCGACCTTCCAGCTGACCGTCCTGGCTCCCGCGCACTGGAGCGTGTTCACCAACTCCCGCTGCGTCGAGGGCCAGCCCGCCGGCGAGGGGGTCGCGCGCTTCGAGCACGCCCCCACCCCCGTGATATCGACCTACATCACCGCTTTGGTGGCCGGCGAATACCACGTGGTCAAGGGCCAGATCAACTCCGCGGCCGGGGTGCTGCCCGCATCCGTGGCCTGCCGCGCCTCGATGGCCGAGTTCCTCGACGCCGACCGGATCCTCGAGACCACGCAGCGTGGTTTCGAGGTGTTCGAGTCGGCCTTCGGGGTGCCCTACGCCTTTGATTCCTACGACCAGATCTTCGTGCCCGAATTCAATTTCGGCGCCATGGAGAACGCGGGCTGTGTCACCTTCCGTGACCAGTACCTGTTCCGTTCCCGCGTCACCGCCCGCGAGCTGGAGGCCCGCGACAACACCATCCTCCATGAGCTGGCCCACATGTGGTTCGGCGACCTGGTGACGATGCAGTGGTGGGACGACCTGTGGCTCAACGAGTCGTTCGCCGAATGGGCCTCGCACTTCGCGGCCGACGAGATCGCCAGGAAGCACGGCACGGGAGCCAATCCGTGGGCCTCGTTCTCGAACGAGCGCAAGGCCTGGGCCTACCTGCAGGACCAGCTTTCCACCACCCACCCCATAGCCGCGGACATGAGCGACCTGGAGAAGGTGGAGCAGAACTTCGACGGCATCACCTACGCCAAGGGTGCCTCCGTGTTGAAGCTGCTGGTCTCCTTCGTCGGTATCGAGGACTTCACCAAGGGGGTCGGGAACTACTTCCGCAAACACGCCCACGGCAACACCACCCTGGCCGACCTGCTCACCGAGCTGGAGGCCGCCTCCGGGCGCGACCTGTCCTGGTTCACCGGGCAGTGGTTGGAAAGCGCGGGGGTCAACACCCTGCGGGCCGAGTTCGAGGTTGACGAGACCGGCACCTTCACGCGGTTCGCGGTCGTCCAGACCGCACCCGAGGGCTGGCCGACACTGCGCACCCACCGACTCGGAATCGGCATCTACGCCAACACCGACAACGGCCTGGAGCGCGTCGACTACGTGGAGATCGACGTCTCCGGTGAGCGCACCGAGGTGCCCGCCCTGGTTGGACGGGCCCGCCGCGACGTGGTCCTGCTGAACGACGGGGACCTCACCTTCGCGAAGATCCGCCTCGACGAGTTGTCCCGCAACGCGCTGGTGGCCGGGATCGACAGGTTGCTCGACCCGCTGGCCCGCGCCATCACCTGGTCGCTGTTCTGGGACTCGGTCCGTGACGCCGAGATCGCCCCGCAGGAGCTGGTCTCCCTGGCCCTCCAGGGCATCAGTTCGGAGAAGGACATGGCCGCGGTCACCACGGTGCTGGCGCAGGCCGCCGTCTGTTCAGGACGTTTCATGGCCCCCGAGCTGCGTGAGGCCGCGAACATGAAGCTCGTCACCGGCTTGGCGGGGCTGCTGAAGGACGCCGAACCCGGTTCCGACGCGCAGCTGATCATCGCCAAGACACTGATCGGGGTTGCCCGCAGCGAAAGCGCGTGCGAACTGATCCGCGGCTGGCTGCACGACGAGGAGGTTCCCACCAACCTCACCGTGGACACGGAGTTGCGCTGGCTCATAGTCACCGCCCTGGCCCGCCGCGGCATCTTCGGTGAGAAGGAGATCGCCGCCGAACTGGAGCGGGACAACACCAACACCGGTGCCGAACACGCCGCCGGTGCCCGCTCAAGCCTGCCCACCGCAGAGGCCAAGGCCGAGGCGTGGCGGCTGGCCACCGCGGACCCGGACGTCCCGAACGAGACCCACCGCAGCATCGCCGCGGGGTTCATCAACTACGGCCAGGAGGATGTGCTGGCCCCCTACGTGGACTCCTACGCGAAACTGGCCGAGGCCATCTCGAAGCGCGAGGACGGCTGGGACACGCGCGGCTACGCGGCCATCGGGGCGGTGCTCAGGTGGTTGTTCCCCGAAACCCTGGCAACCGCCGAGGTGATCGGGCGGTTCCGCCGCTATCTCGCGGAGGGTCAACCCACAGACCAGGTGCGACGCCTGTTGAGTGAGCGGCTCGACGAGGCCGAACGAAACCTGCGGGTCCAGGAACGCAGCCGCCACTGATCCAAACCCTGGAGGAGCCCGGCCATGAAGCATCTGCTCAGCATCACCGATCTCAGCACCGACGAGATCCACTCGATCCTTCACCTGGCCGGGCGGATGCACCAGCTGCAGGAGGCCCGGGTCAAGAAACTGCCCTACCTGAAGGGCCGCACCGTGGTGAACCTCTTCTTCGAGGACTCCACCCGCACCCGCAGCTCCTTCGAGCTCGCCGCCAAGTGGCTCTCCGCCGACGCCATCAACGTCTCGGCCCGCGGGTCGAGCGTCTCGAAGGGCGAATCGATGCGCGACACCCTCATGACCCTGGACGCCATGGGGGTGGACGCCATCGTGATGCGCCACCCGGGTTCCGGATCGGTGGCCCAGGCCGCGGGATGGGTGCGGGCCTGCATGGTCAACGCCGGTGACGGCACCCACGAACACCCGACCCAGGCCCTCCTGGACGCCCACGCGATGCTGACCCACTTCACCCGCACCAGACTGGGAACCCTGGAGGGCAAACTGGTCTCCATCACCGGGGACCTGCTGCACTCCAGGGTCGTCCGTTCGAACGTCGCGCTGCTGAGCAGGCTGGGGGCGCGGGTGGTGCTGGTCGCCCCGCACACGCTGATGCCTCCCGGGGTGAAGACCTGGGGGGTGCAGGTCACCTCCGACCTGGACGAGGTGATCTCGGATGTCGACGTCGCCATGATGCTGCGGGTGCAGCGGGAACGCATGCATGGCGGTTTCTTCCCCTCGGAACGGGAGTACGTGGCAGCCTACGGGCTGACGGCCTCCCGGCTGACCAGGCTGCGCCCCACTGCGGTGATCGCGCATCCCGGACCCATGAACCGGGGCCTGGAAATCAGCTCCACCGCCGCCGACGACCCGCGTTCCATCGTGCTCGACCAGGTCTCCTCGGGGATCGCGGTCCGCATGAGCGTGCTGCACCACCTGCTGGCCGACTGACGGGAGGAAATCAATGTCGAAACTCGCCATCACCGGGGTCACCCTGCCCGACGGGTCACGAACGGACCTGTTCGTCGAATCGGGCCACCTCGTCGATCAACGCCCCTTGGGAGCGACCACCATCGACGCGGACGGGTTGATCGCGCTGCCCGGCCTGGTGGACATCCACACCCACCTGCGCGAGCCGGGACGCGAGGACGCCGAAACCGTGGAGTCCGGTTCCCGCGCGGCCGCCCGTGGCGGCTTCACCGCCGTCTTCGCAATGGCGAACACCCAGCCGGTCACGGACACCGCGGAGAACGCCGAGCACGTGTTGGCGCTGGGAACCACCGCCAACAACTGCCAGGTGTTCCCGATCGGCGCCATCACGAAGAACCTGGCGGGCCGGGAACTGGCGGAACTGGGGCTGATGCACCGTTCACGGGCCCGGGTCTCGGTGTTCTCCGACGACGGGCACTGCGTGATGGACGCCAGCCTGATGAGACGCGCCTTCGAATGGGTCAAATCGTTCGACGGGGTGCTGGCTCAGCACGCCCAGGACGCCACCCTCGCCGGCCCCGAGGCGTGCTGCCACGAGGGTGAGATCTCGGGCCGGCTGGGGCTCCCGGGCTGGCCCCCGGTGGCGGAGTCGGTGATAATCGCCCGCGATGTCGCCCTGGCGGAGGCCACCGGTTCCCGCCTGCACGTGTGCCACGTCTCGACGGCGGAGGGCGTGGACGTGCTGCGCTGGGCCAAGAAGCGGGGCATCCGGGTGACCGCCGAGGCCACCCCCCATCACCTGTACCTGACCACCCCGGAGGTCGTGGGATACGACACCACCTTCAAGGTCAATCCCCCGCTGCGCACCGACGAGCACGTCGAGGCGGTGCGGGCCGCGCTGGCCGACGGCACCATCGACGCGGTTGCCACGGACCACGCACCCCACGCGCCGCAGGACAAGGACCACGCCTTCGTCGACGCCCGGCCCGGGATGCTGGGGCTGGAGCAGGCCCTGGCGGTGGTGATGGAGACCATGGTCGCCCCGGGCCGCCTGACCTGGCCGCAGGTGGCCGAACGGATGAGCCACACCCCGGCCCGGATCGGGAAGGCGACGGGGCAGGGACGTCCCCTGAACCCGGGTGAGCCCGCGAACCTGGTGCTGATCGACCCGCAGCGGCGGGCAACGGTGGACCGGAACGATTCCGCCTCCATCAGCCACAACAACCCGTACCACGGCCGGGATCTCCCCGACCCGGTGGAAATGACCCTGTGGAACGGCAGGGTCACCCACAAGCGCTGAGGCAGCCCGGGAGCGGGGCACGGTGTGGCCCGTCAGCAGGTTCCCCACGCTCCGGGAAGGGAACCACCCGCCCTTGAGCAGGTCGGGTGCTTCCCGGGACGAACACTCGTCGGGAGTGCTGACCTTGAGACGGCGATCAGGCGGGTCGGGTTGTTGCCACACCCGGTGGTCGACGTCGACGGGTCCCGGCCCCGGGTGCGCGAGGAGCACGTTTCCCATCGACCGTGGTTTCCGGGATCGGATTCGGCATCTCGATCAGTCCAGTCGCCGACATCACCACCGGGGCCATCACCGAAACCAGCAGTGCGCTCGGCATCGCTTTGCCGGGATCGGCCTTGAGGCTCAAGATATGGGTTCTGCTCAGCCTTCGGCCACCGGCAGCCCGGATTTCTTGAGGGTCTCCGTCGAGGTGCTCTCGGCGACGGTGAAGATGTCAGTCACCTTCGCACTGCCCGCCACCACCTCGTCGGCCTTCTCCCTCATCTTCTGGACGACGGTGGAGAAACCGGGAATGTAACCCCACTCCTTGGACAACTCTCCGTTGGCCTCGGCCAGCACCTGGTAGACGTCCTGGTTGCCGAACTGGCGCAAGGTTTTCTCGGGGGTGGTGACCGCGCCCTTGGCGGCGGGCAGAAGACCCTGGGAGGCCAGGTCGGTCACCTGGGTGTTCAACCAGTTGTTGAACTCCATGGCCTCGGTCTTGTGCTGGCAACCCTTCATGACGGCCACCCCGGACCCCCCGTCGGGACCGGTCATCCGGGCACCCCCGAAGGTGGGCAGTTTCGCGACGCGCCACTGTCCCTCGTAAGGAGTGCCGTCCAGCTTGTCGAGGGCGTAGCCGACCTCCCAGGCGGGGACGATGTTGCCGATCAGGGAACCGTTCATCAGGGCCTGTTCGTAGGAGCCGTCCGCGCGTTTGTTGGTGAGCGCGGCCTGGGCGTCCAGGACGTCCTGCCAGAACTTGGCCACCGCCTGCGTCTTCTCGTCGGTGGTGTTGATCCTCCACTTGTTGTCGACCGTCGCGTACCACACGGCACCGGCGGCAGCGGCCTGGGCGGAGAGCCAGTAGCCGGCCTCGTCGGGTTCGAAGTCGAGGATGTACTTGCCCTGGGCGGCGGCCTTCTTGGCGGCTTCCAGGAGCTCGTCGAAGGTCTTGGGAACCTCGATGCCCAAGGCGTTGAACTCGGCCTCGTTGTACAGGTAGACCAAGGGCCCGGTGTCCTGGGGCAGGCCCACCATCTTGCCGCCGACCGACATCTGGGAGTAGGCGGCGTCGTTGTAGTTGTCCTTGTACTTGGAGGCCTCACCGGAGACGTCCTCGAGCAGGTTCCCGACGAGCATCTCGGGGGCCTCTCCGTAACCGACCTGGGCCAGACAGGGGGCGCTCTTGTTCGCCACATCGGCCTTCAGCTTGGTCATCAACTCCGAGGATTTGCCGGTGAACTTGGTGGCGGTGACCTGAATGTTCGGATGTGCGGCATTCCATTTCTCGACCATGTCGACCACCGGGATCATGCCCGGCCCGTCGGGAAGCCGGTGCACATATTCGATCCTGATCACGTTGTCGCCCGGCTGGGCGGATTCGGACCCGCCGCCACCGGCCACGGTTCCGCATGCGGAAAGAACGACGGCTGCAGCTGACAACAGGCCCGTGACAGCCATCAAGCACTTGCTCTGCATTGAATTTTTATTCCCTCTACGTCGGCCTCTGGCAGGAAACGCGCCCCGGCTCCCGGGCAAACCGGGCGGCCTGCCGACAGGACACGGGGCTTTTTCTCTGCGCACATTCAATGTACATAACCCACGGCCCGGTCCGTGACCACGGGCCACGGACCGAAACACCAGCTCCACCATCATGACCGGTGTATGGCCAAACTCGGCGCAGGAACACGATGGCTGGTCACCGCCTGATCCCTTCCGGCGAATCCCCGCCCTGACAACACTTTTCGCAACAGGGCCTAAGCTGGCTGTGCAGACCCACGGGTCCGTTGAACAGTTAAGGAGTCACATGAGCGAGCAACTGGCCCAAGTCGGGGTGATCGGGATGGCGGTGATGGGGTCGAACCTGGCCCGGAACCTCGCCCGCAATGGATTCCGGGTCGCCATCCACAACCGGACGGCCGCCCGCACCGACGAGGTAATCGCGCTCCACGGCTCCGAGGGGGATTTCGTACCCTGCCACGAGCTGGCGGATTTCGTCGCCTCCCTGGAGCGTCCCCGCCGCATCATTCTCATGGTCAAGGCCGGCGGCCCGACCGACGCCACCATCGACGCCCTCGTACCGCTCCTGGAGAAGGGGGACATCGTCGTCGACGGCGGCAACTCGTTCTTCCAGGACACCCGCCGCCGCGAGCAGCACCTGCGCGACCTCGGATTGCATTTCGTGGGGGCGGGGATCTCCGGAGGGGAGGTCGGCGCCCTGGAAGGGCCCTCGATCATGCCCGGCGGATCCCCGGAGTCCTACGAGGCGCTCGGCCCGATCCTGGAGCGGATCGCCGCCGACGTGGACGGGGAGCCGTGCTGCACCCACATCGGCGCCGACGGCGCCGGGCATTTCGTGAAGATGGTCCACAACGGCATCGAGTACGCCGACATGCAGTTCATCGGAGAGGCCTACGAGCTGCTGAAGGCCCTGGGGCTCGACCACACCGAGATGGCGGACATCTTCGCCACCTGGAACACCGGGGACCTGGATTCCTACCTCATCGAGATCACCGCCGAGGTGCTGCGCAAGACCGATCCCCGCACCGGTGTTCCGCTGGTGGACGTGATCCGGGACGCCGCGGGCATGAAGGGAACGGGCACCTGGACGGTCCAGTCGGCGCTCGACCTGGGCACCCCGGTAAACACCATCGCCGAGTCCGTGTTCGCCCGCGCCATTTCCTCGGCCCCCGAGCTGCGCGCCGCCGCCCGGGCAGCCCTCCACGGACCGGAGCGGAGCATCCGGGTGGCCGATCGCGATGTCTTCGTCGAGCAGGTCCGCCAGGCTTTGTGGGCCAGCAAGGTGGTGGCCTATGCGCAGGGTCTGGACGAGATCCGCATGGCGGCCGCCGAGTACGGCTGGAACATCGACATCGCGGAGGTGGCGCGGATCTGGCGAGCCGGCTGCATCATCCGCGCCCGCCTGCTGGAGCGGATCCGTTCCGAGTACGCGGCCGGCAACCTCGTCACCCTGCTGGAGGCCCCCTCCATCGTGGCGGGCCTCGCGGAGGCCCAGGAAGGCTGGCGCACCGTCGTGGCCGAGGCCGTGCGGGCCGGGGTACCGGTACCCGGTTTCTCGGCGGCGCTGGCCCACTACGACCAGGCCCGGGCGCCGCGTCTCAACGCGGCACTCACGCAAGGACTGCGCGACTACTTCGGTGCGCACACCTATCGCCGCATCGACGACGAGGGGGCCTTCCACATCAACTGGTCGACCGACGGCGCAGAGGTCGCCGCCGACTGACCCCAAGTCCCCGGGCAAGCGCGAGCTGGTTTCGACACGGCCGGCTCGCAGAGCGAGCAGCCCGGCTCAACCAACTTCCACATCCCAGGCCGACCCAACCAGCTTCGGGGTAGGTTCCGTGGTCTGTCGGGGCCAGGTGGCAGACTTCCGGCATGCCGATGAGCCGTTTCTCCGCCCCGAGCCGGGACTGGTTCGTGAACACCTTCGGGGCGCCGACGCCCGTGCAGGAGGGGGCGTGGCGGGCCATCGCCGACGGGGGTCACGTCCTGGTGGTGGCTCCGACCGGCTCCGGGAAGACCCTGGCGGCCTTCCTGCACGCCCTCGATTCCCTGCTGCAACCCGGCGACCGTCCCCGGGGCACGAGGGTGGTCTACGTCTCCCCCCTGAAGGCGCTCGGGGTTGATGTGGAACGCAACCTGCGCGTCCCGCTGGCCGGAATCCGCGAGGAGGCCGGGCGGCAGGGCCGCAGGGTTTCCGAGGTCACCGTCGGGGTGCGCTCGGGCGACACCCCGGCCCGCGACCGCGACCGGATGCGGCGCAGGCCACCGGATGTGTTGATCACCACACCCGAGTCGCTGTACCTGATGCTCACCTCCTCGGCCCGGGAAACCCTCCGCGACGTCGAGACGGTGATAATCGACGAGATCCACGCCGTCGCCGGCTCCAAACGCGGCACCCACCTGGCCCTCAGCCTGGAGCGCCTGGACCTGCTGGCCGGTCGCGACGTGCAGCGCGTGGCCCTGTCGGCCACCGTGCGTCCCGTCGAAAAGGTGGCTGCCTTCCTCGGGGGCGACCGGGACGTGGTCGTGGTGGCTCCCGGGACCGGGAAAAGCTGGGATGTCCAGGTCGCCACTCCCCCACTGAACGATCCCTGGCCCCACGTGGAGAAGGAGGTCCTGGATTCGATCCTGAGGGCCCGGTCCACGCTGGTGTTCGCGAACTCCCGCCGGGCGGCGGAGAAACTGACGGCTCGCCTCAACGAGCTGTGGTTGGATGCCGGCGGCGACGAGGACCTGGCCCGCGCCCACCACGGTTCGGTCAGCAAACACGTCCGGGCCGAGATCGAGGATGCACTCAAGGCGGGGCGGCTGCGGGCCGTCGTGGCCACGAGTTCCTTGGAGCTGGGCATCGACATGGGCGCCGTCGACCAGGTGATCCAGATCAGCGCCCCCTTGTCCACCTCGAGTGCGCTGCAGCGTTTCGGCCGGGCCGGGCACCGGGTGGGTGCAACCTCCCGGGGACGCCTCCACACCCTGCACCGCGGGGAGCTGGCGGCAGCGGTCGTGACCGTCTCCGACATGATCGAGAGCCGGATCGAGGAGCTGCGCATCCCTGTCCTGGCGCTCGATGTCCTGGCCCAGCAGACCATCGCCGCTGCCGCCGCCGCGGGGGATGCGGGACTGGGGATCGAGACCTGGCTGGCGGCGGTGCGACGCTCCCATCCCTACTCCGGTTTGGGGGACGAAGCCTTCGACGCGGTCCTGCGGCTGCTGCTCGGCACCTATCCCAGCGCCGATTTCTCGGAGCTGCGGGCCCGCCTGGAGCGGCGCGGCGACCGGTTGTTCGCCCTGCCCGGGGCCGGACGGCTCGCCGTCACCTCTGGCGGCACCATCCCGGACCGGGGTCTCTACGGGGTGTTCCTGGCCGACGGTGATGGCCCCGGACGCCGGGTCGGGGAACTCGACGAGGAAATGGTCCACGAGACCCGGGTGGGTGAAACCTTCACGCTCGGCGCCTCCTCGTGGACGGTGGTCGGGATCACGCGCGACCAGGTGCTGGTCACCCCCGCTCCGGGGCGGCCCGGGAAGCTGCCCTTCTGGATCGGTGAGGATCTGTCCCGCCCCGCGGAGCTGGGATGTCGCATCGGGGAGCTGCTGCGCCGGGTCGCCGAGGATCCCGACGGCCTCGATCTCCCCTGGGTCGACGAGAACACCCGGAGGGAACTGGTGACTCTCGTCGCGGAGCAGCGCGAGGCCACCGGGGTGGTGCCGGATGAGCGGACCGTCGTGGTGGAACGGTTCCGCGACGAGTTGGGTGACTGGCGGGTCGTGGTGCACAGTCCGCTGGGACGGGCGGTGCTGGCGCCCTGGAGCGTGGCGGTGGCCGCCCTCGTGGAACGGCGCTCCGGGGTCGATTCCCAACCCTTGGCCAATGACGACGGTTTCATCCTGCGGCTGCCGGACGGGGAACTGCCCGCCCTGGTCGCGGACCTGGCGCGGATCGCCCCGAAGGACGTGGAGCGTCTCGTCGCGGACCAGGTGGGCGGTACCTCGCTGTTCGCGGCCCGGTTCCGGGAGTGCGCCTCCCGCGCCCTGCTGCTGCCTCGCCGCCACGGCCGCCGGATGCCGTTGTGGCAGCAGCGTCACCGGGCCGCCCAGCTGCTCCAGGTGGCACGCCAGCACCCGAACTTCCCCATCACCCTGGAGGCGGTGCGGGAATGCCTGACTGACCGGTGGGACCTGCCCGGGCTGACCGGGCTGCTCTCGCGGATCCGTTCGGGAGCGGTGCGGCTCGTCGAGGTGGTCACGCCCTCCCCCAGCCCGTTCGCGGCCAGCATGCTCTACGGCTACGCGGGCAGGTTCATGTACGAGGGTGACCTGCCGATCGCGGAGAGGCGGGCCCAGTCGCTGGCCCTCGACCCGGCCCTGCTGGCCTCGGTGCTCGGAACGCTGGATCTGCGGGAGCTGCTGGACCCCGTCGTCGTCGAGCGTTTCCGGGCGGAGCTGCAGCACACCGCCGACGGGTACCGGGCCCGGAATGTCGCGGAACTGGTTGACCTGCCCCGCCGCCTGGGACCCCTGTCCCCCACGGAGCTGGAACTCCGAAGCGAGTTTCCCCTACCCGACCCGCCGCCGGCCGGCCTGGTACCCGTGGTCATCGCCGACGAGGAACGCCTGGCCGCCGAACCGGATCTCGCGTTGCTGCGCGATGCCCTGGGGGTGGCGGTACCCGGCGAGGTGAGCACCGAAGCCGGCGGCCGCGATCCCCTGACCCAGCTCACCGCCCGTTTCGCCCGCACCCACACCCCCTTCACGGCCACGGCCCTCGCGGCTTCGTTCGGGTTGGGCCGGACCGTGGCCAGCCGCATCCTGGAGTCGGAGGCCGAAGCGGGCCACCTGGTCAGGGGCAGATTCACCGAGGACGTGGCCGAGACCGAGTACTGCGACCCGGGGGTCCTTGACCGGCTTCGGGGACGCTGTCTCGCAGCGGCCCGGGCCGCCGTGGAGCCGGTGCCCGCCGAGGCCTACACCCGTTTCCTGCTGGACCGGCACGGTGTCACAGAGCCGCGCCCCTCCTCCCCCGACGAGGTGCTCCTGGCCCTGCAGCAGCTGGCAGGCGCGGTGCTGCCGGCCAGCGTGTGGGAATCCCACGTGCTCCCGGCACGGGTCGCCGGATATCAACCCTCCCATCTGGATCAGCTGCTGGCCGAGGGTGAGGTGCTGATCCGGCTCCGCGGCGCCGGAGCGGATCCGTCGCTGACGCTGGTGGCGGCCGACGACCTGGATCTGGTGCCGCCACCTTCCGAGGCTGCGGACGAGGAGATTGCCGCCTTCGCGGCCGGGCTCGGTGACGGCCTGGTGGCGCCCGGGCACGCGGAGCTCCTGTGGCGGGCCGCCGCGGCCGGGCTGGTGGCACCCGCCTCGATGGCCCCGATCCGCGCGTTGCTGGCCGGGACGTCGCCCCGCCGCGCCCCGCGCAGCAGCTCCCGTTTCAGGGCCAGGCGCCCCCGCCCCGCACGTCCCCTCAGTCCCGCTTCCCGGGCTCTGCCCGGCCGCTGGTACGCCGTCACCGACGGTTCCGTAACACCCACCGAGGCACGGCTGGCGCGGGCAACCGGTTGGTTGGAGCGGTACGGTGTCGTGACCCGGGGGATCGTGGAGGGAACACCCGGGGGTTTCGCAGCCGCCTACGGGCTGCTGCGGGAGCTCGAGGACAGCGGCCTGGTGCGGCGCGGGGCGTTGGTGGACGGGTTGGGTGCGGCCCAGTTCGCCGCCCCCGAGACCATCGACGCGCTGCGGTCCTTCCGCGAACCCGACACCTCCGCGGCGAGGTTGCTGTCAGCGGTCGATCCCGCGAATCCCTTCGGCCGGGTGTTGCCCTGGCCGGCCCACGACACCGCCCGGCCCTCGCGTCTATCCGGGGCCGTGGTGGTGATCGCCGACGGAACCTGCCTGGCCCACCTGGGGCGCGGCGGGCGATCGCTGACCCTGTTCCCCTCCGGCTCCCCCGCCGCGGCTGCCACCCGGGTGATCCGCACCCTGGGTGAGGCCGTGACCCGGGGCCGGATGGCGCGGTTCCGCATCGAGGAGATCGACGGTGTCCGGGCCACGGCCCACCCCCTGGCGACCGAACTCAGGAAGGCCGAGGCCGGGCTCCACCCGCAGGGACTCGTGGTGGAGGGCACCCCCGCGCCACGCCGATAGACAAAATCATGCACATCTAGCTCTTTTGATATATAGTTCCTATCGTCCTGATTGACCGACGAAAGGTGCCAGCAATGTCCTTGATCAACACCCAGATCAAACCCTTCGCCACGACCGCCTACCGCTCCGGGGCCTTCGTGGATGTCTCCAGCGATGACTTCCAGGGCAAGTGGAACATCGTCTTCTTCTACCCCGCCGATTTCACCTTCGTGTGCCCGACCGAACTGGCAGACCTCCAGGGCATCTACGCCGAGCTCCAGTCCCTGGGCGTCGAGGTCTACTCGGTGAGCCGTGACTCCCACTTCGTCCACAAGGCGTGGCACGAGACCTCCCCCGAGATCGGCACCCTCGAGTTCGCGATGCTCGGTGACGTCAACGGCGTGATCACCAACAACTTCGACAACGCCCGCCCCGATTCCGGCCTGGCCGACCGCTCCACCTACCTCATCGACCCCGACGGCATCATCCAGTACATCGAGACCACCCCCGAGGGCGTGGGCCGCAACGCCACCGAGCTGCTCCGCAAGGTCAAGGCCGCCCAGTACGTCCGCAACCACCCCGGTGAGGTCTGCCCCGCCAAGTGGGAGGAGGGCGAGGAGACCCTCACCCCGTCCTTCGACCTGGTCGGCAAGATCTGAGACAGCGGTAAGGAGAAACCACACAGTGCTGGACGCCAACGCCACCGCGCAGCTCAAGAAGTACCTGGAGCTCGTCTCGCTCCCGATCGAGCTCGCCGCCTCGCTCGCCGCCTCGCTCGACGACTCCCCCGCCTCCACCAGGATGCGTGAACTCCTCGACGAGATCGCGGCCCTCAGCCCCCTCGTGAGCGTCGTCGAGGAATCCAACCCCCGCACCCCCTCCTTCGCGATCCGGCGCGCCGGCACCGAGGTCGAGGTTCGGTTCGCGGGACTGCCCATGGGACACGAGTTCTCCTCACTGGTGCTCGCCCTGGTCCAGGTCGGTGGCCACGCCCCCCGCCTGGACGAGGAGACCGCCGAGGCGGTGCGCCAGCTCGAGGGGGGAGAATTCGTCACCTACATGTCGCTGACCTGCCAGAACTGCCCGACCGTGGTTCAGGCCCTCAACACCATGAGCGTCATCAACCCGAGGATCCGTCACGTGGCGGTCGAGGGTGGCGCCTTCAAGGACGAGGTGGAGTCGCTCGGCATCAAGGCGGTCCCCGCGATCTACAAGGACGGGCAGCTGTTCGGCCAGGGTCGCATGGATGTCGCGGACTTCGTCGCCCGCCTCGACTCCGGGGCCGGTGCGCGCATCGCCGAGGCCCTTGACGCGAAGGACCCGTTCGAGGTCCTGGTCGTCGGAGGAGGCCCCGCGGGGGCGACGGCAGCCATCTACTCCGCCCGCAAGGCGCTGCGCACCGGCCTGGTCGCCGCGCGATTCGGCGGGCAGGTCCTCGACACCATGGCCATCGAGAACTTCATCTCGGTACCCCGAACCGAGGGTCCGCGGCTCGGGGCCGCCCTGGAGGAACACGTCCGCGCCCACGACGTGGACATCACCACGGGCGTGAAGGCCTCGGCGCTGCACCCGGCCGGCGAGGACGGATTGATCGCAGTCGACTTCGAGGGCGGCGGGACGCTGCGCGCCCGCAGCGTCGTCCTGGCCACGGGCGCCCACTACCGGACCATGGGTGTTCCCGGCGAGGAGGAGTACCGGAACAAGGGCGTGACCTTCTGCCCGCACTGCGACGGTCCCCTGTTCAAGGGCAAGCCGGTCGCGGTGATCGGTGGCGGCAACTCGGGCATCGAGGCCGCCATCGACCTGGCGCAGGTCGCCTCGCACGTGACGGTGGTGGAGTTCCTCGATGTCCTCAAGGCCGATGCCGTGCTGGTGAACACGCTGCGTTCCCTGCCCAACGTCGACGTCCTGACCTCGACGCGGGTGGTGGAGGTCGTCGGTGACGGCTCCCAGGTGACCGGCCTGGACATCGAGGACCGCACCTCCGGACAGGTGCGGCGCCTGGAACTGGAGGGGGTCTTCGTCCAGATCGGACTCCTGCCCGGCACCGGCTGGCTGGACGGCGTGATCGAACGCAACCGCGCGGGCGAGATCGTCATCGATCAGCGCGGCGCCACCTCCCTGCCCGGGGTTTTCGCCGCCGGCGACTGCGCCAACACCCCCTACAAGCAGATCGTCATCTCGCTGGGCTCCGGGGCCACGGCGGCGCTGTCCGCCTTCGATCACCTCATCCGTTCGCGGGAAGAGGCGGAAACCCCCGCCGCTACCACCACCCCGGCATGAACCTGAGGGATCTGGAATACCTCGTGGCGGTGGCCGACCAGCGGAGTTTCCGCTCGGCGGCCACCGCCTGTGGTGTCTCGCAGCCGACCCTGTCGGTCCAGCTCCGCAAACTCGAGGAACAGCTCGGAGTCGTCCTGATCGACCGCGCCGCATCCCGCCCGGCGCTGACCCCAACCGGTCAGCGGGTGGTGGAACGGGCACGGGTGGTACTGGCCGAGGCCGAGGCGATCCGGGTGATCGCCCAGGAGGCGACGGGCGCCACCACCCAGCTGCGGCTGGGGGTTTTCCCCACCCTCGGCCCGTATCTGCTGCCCCACGTCCTGCCCCGGGCCGGGAAGCGTTTCCCGAATCTTCGGCTGCTGCTGACCGAGGAGAAAACCCAACAGCTGGTGAGGATGCTGCGCTCGGGCGGGCTGGACGCCGCGCTGATCGCCATGCCCATCGATGACCCCCACCTGGAGGCGCGCCCCCTCTTCCGTGAGGAGTTCGTCCTGGCCACCCCCACCGGGCATCCGCTGATGGATGGGACGGGCGATGACCCCCTGGGGAGCCCCCCAATCCCGCCGGGCCGCGTGGCCGAGCACGAGCTGCTGGTCCTGGACGAGGGGCACTGCCTGGGAGGCCAGGTGCAGCTGTGGGCCTCCGAGCACCAGGTTCGGCTGCGGAAGGACTACCGCGCCACCAGTCTCGAGACCATGCGTCACATGATCGCATCCGGTGGCGGCCTCAGCCTGCTACCGGCCATGACGGTCCTGCCCCCCGTCTCGCCTGCCCCCGGGCTGGCGTTGCGCCGGATCGCCTCTCCCGCGCCCAGCCGGGACATCGCTCTGGTGTGGCCCCGCACATCGCCCCGCGCGGCCACCCTCGAGGCGTTGGCGCCCGCTCTGATCCCCTCCCTCCCCCTGGTCCAGGAGCTGTGAGCAGGCCGGCCCGTCGAGCCACCGGGCGCTGACCCGGCGCGGGCCGGCCGCCGTGAGGTCTCAATCGATCAGCCGCTCCGACAGGTCCTTGCGCACCTCGTCGGGCAGTTCCACGGGTTTCCCCTCCCCGTCCGCGGCGACCAGGACGGTGCGGCCACGAGCGAAGGTGGTGCCGTCATCGGGATTGAAGATTTCGGCCACGAGGGTCACGGAGGTGCGGCCGAGCGCCGCAGGTGCGGTGCGCACCGCGTACGGGTCCAGCCTGTGGGTGATCTGGTTGATGTAGTCGATGTCCTGCCGGGCGATCAGCCAGTTCAGCCGGGCCTTCCGGGTTCCGGAACGGGCCATCGCGGGGCTCCACGAGGTGGTGGCGGCTATCCGGGCCTGCATCAGATAGTCGAGGACCTTGACGTTGTTGACATGTCCGTAGGAGTCCAGGTCCGACCAGCGCACCGGGCAGGGCGTCACCGACCCGTTCCTGCCGAGATCCGGAACTTCGATGTGGGGCATGGGTTCCACCTCTGCCCGGTGCTCGGCCAGCCATTCCCGGTCGGTCAGGGCGAGGCGGGCCGGCTGCTGGGTCCCGAAGTCGAACGGGCAAAGCACCGTCCGGGCCCTGGCCACCGGAGTCGCGTCCTGGAAGAGGGCGTAGGCCACGTCGAACCGGGCGCCGCCCAGCCGGGAGATCGCCACCTCCGCGCCGATCCCGGCGTCCGAGTAGGTGATCGGCGCCAGGTAGCTGATCCGGTGACCGACCACCACGACCCCGGAATCGAGCAGCCCGGAACAGGGCCCCGCCCGGAAGAACGCGGTTCTCGCCTCCTGGAGGTAGTCGGCGATGACGGCGTTGTTGACATGTCCCTGGGCATCAAGATCGGACCAGCGCAGCGCGATCGTGGTGCGGAACACGTCATCCCTCCGCGTCGTAGAGGGAGTCGACGATGTCGCTGTAGCGTTTCGTCACCGCCGCGCGGCGGATCTTCATGTTCGGAGTGACCCCGTCGTTGTCCACCGTGAGTTCGTGATCGAGGATCGCGAACCGCTTCACGGTCTCCCAGCGTTCGAGACGCGAGTTGGCCTTCGCCATCTGTTTCTCGATCGAGGCCCGGATCTCGGGTCGCTGGCTGAGTTCTGCGTAGCTCAGGTGCCCGAGCTGGCGTTTCTCCGCCCAGGTCCGGAGCAGGATCGGGTCGAGCACCAGCAGCGCGGAGCAGTACTTGCGCCCATCCCCCACCGCGATGACCTGCGAGATGTAGGGAATGTTCGCGGTGATCGCGCCCTCTACCTTCTGCGGGGCGATGTACTTGCCGCCCGAGGTCTTGAACAGATCCTTCTTGCGGTCGGTGATGGTCAGGTTGCCCTCGGCGTCGAACTCCCCCAGGTCACCGGTGTGGTACCAGCCGTCGCCGAACACCTCCGCCGTGATGTCCGGCAGGTTGTGGTACCCGGGGGTGATGATGGGTCCGCGCAGCAGCACCTCCCCGTCCTCGGCCAGTTTCGTCTCGATTCCGGGCATCACCTTGCCCACCGATCCGAAACGCGGCTCGGCGGGATTGTTCAGGAAGGCGATCGCGGAGGTTTCCGTGGAACCGTAGCCCTCGACGATCAGCAGCCCAGCCGAATAGAACCACTCCTGCACCTGGGCGGAGAGCTTCGCCGAACCGGAGATCATGAACTTGATCCGCCCCCCGAGTTTCGCCTTGAGCTTGGAGAACACCAGGGCATCGGCCAGCCGGTACTTCAGCGCCAGGGAACCGGGCATCGGACGCCCGGACATCCGGTAGCTGCGGGAGTCACGCCCCACGGCGAAGGCCCAGCGGGAGATCCGCTCCTTCAGGCCCGTGTTGGCGGTCATGACTGCGGCCCGCACCTTCTCGAAGATGCGGGGAGCGCCGCACATGAACGTCGGTTTGACCTCGCCCAGGCCGTCGACGATCCGGTCGATCCGCCCATCCACGGCGGAGGCGAACCCGTAGGCGATCTGGCAGGCGATCAGCGCCTTCCCGAAGACGTGGCTGAGCGGCAGCCACAGGTACTGCAGGTCGGATTCGTCGATGATCTTCCAGTACTTGGTTCCCGAGCCCTCGTAGACCCAGGAGGCGTGGTTGAGCCGAACCCCCTTCGGCTGACCTGTCGTGCCGGAGGTGTAGATGAGGGTGGAGAGGGTGTCGTGGTCGGTGGATGCGATGGCCTCGTCGACGGCCCCGGGGTTTTGTTTCAACAGGTCCGCGCCGAGCAGCTGCAGCTGCGTGTAGGAGATGACCCGGTCGTTCAACTCCACGTGGGCGGTGTCGATGACGATGATGGTGTGGATGGCCTCCTTCAGGGCGGGGCTGGCCTCCACCTTCGCGAGCTGGGTCGCGTCCTCGACCACCACGATGCAGGTTCCCGCATCACCCAGGATGAAGTCCACGTCTCCCGTCGCGGTGTTCGGGTAGACCGTCGTGGTGGCGCCCGCCGCGCAGGCCACTGCCAAGTCGAGCAGGATCCACTCGAGCCTGGTGGTGGAGATTATTCCCACCCGCTGTTCACGCTCCAGTCCCCGGGCCAGCAGCCCGGCCGCGAGCCGGTCCACCAGCAGCCGCGACTCCGCCCATGTGTACCGGGTCCACTGGTTTGGCCCCTCCGGCGCCCGGTCAGGGTCGAGGAAGGCCAGCCCTTCGGGGGTCTCGGCCACTCGACGCCGGAACATGTCGCCAACCGAACTGGCAAAGCTGAGCAGTTCTTCCTGAAGACTCATCAACACTCCTAAGAGACATGGCCTTGCGAGCCTAACCGAATCGTGGAGTTCTTTACACAACTGGCCCTGGAAGAACCACCCCCATGGTTAGGATTGCGAACTGTGACCAAGGTTGAATGGTTGAACGACGATCAGCAGCGAATCTGGCGCGCCTGCCTGCGCGCCACTCATCGCATACAGAGTTATCTTGATGCGGACCTACGGCTGGCCGGTCTGGACCTGGCGGAATACGAGATACTCGTTACGCTCTCGGAGGCCCCGGACCAACAGTTACGGATGAGCGAGCTGGCCCACGCGGTCAGCCAGTCCCGTTCCCGCTTGACGCACACCGTTAAACGTCTTGAGGTCAGGGGACACGCGGAACGCACCAATTGCACCGACGACGGGCGGGGGGTACTGGCCTCGCTGACACCGGAGGGCATGGACTTCCTGACGCAGGTCGCCCCCGGACACGTGGCGGCGGTGCGCCGAATCCTGATAGATGCCATCGAACCCGGGGACCTGAAGGCCTTGGGTCGTGCCTGCGACGCCATCCTGGCGGTTCCGGACTACGATGATCATTCGTGAATCCAGTCGAGCTGCTTCGTGACCGACTCGGCGACCTGACACGCCTGCTGGACGACTCAGCTCTCACCCGCGGCATCTACTCCTCCGATGCCTCCCTCTACCGGGTCCCCCCCCTGGTGGTTGCCCGCCCCGAGAACCGTGACCAGTTGATCGCGCTCGTGCGGGCGGCCCTGGACTGCCGTCTCCCCGTCACCGTGCGCGGCGCGGGCACTTCGTGCGCGGGCAACGCGGTCGGAGCGGGCCTCGTGATAGACGTCTCCAAACACCTGAACCGCATCCACGTCGTCGATGAGCGAACCCGCACCGCCGTGATCGACCCGGGGGTGGTGCAGGAAGCCCTCCAGCAAGCAGCCGCCCCCCACTCTCTGAGGCTTGGCCCGGACCCGTCCACCTCGTCGCGCTGCACCGTCGGCGGGATGATCGGGAACAACGCCTGCGGGCCACGTGCCCTCGGTTACGGCCGCATGTCCGACAACGTGGTGGAACTGGAGATCATCGACGGCCACGGCCAGCTGCGGGTCCTGGGTCGCGACGACTTCCCCGAGCTGCGTTCCCTGGTGATGGCCAATCTGGGTGTGATCCGCACCGAGTTCGGCCGGTTCTCCCGGCAGGTCTCCGGTTATTCGCTGGAACACCTGCTGCCCGAGAAGAAATTCGACGTGGCGAAGTTCTTCGCGGGAACCGAGGGCACCCTGGGGATCATCACCCGGGCCACGGTGCGTCTGACCCCCGACCCCTCGCATCGCCTCATGGTGGCGCTCGGCTACCCGTCGATGGATCGCGCCGGGGATGACATCTCCCGGCTGCTGAAGTTCCGCCCCACCGCCTGCGAGGGGCTGGACCGGCGCATCGTGGACGTGGTGATCCGCAAACGGGGCGCCGATTCCGTCGGCCGGCTGCCCGCGGGCGAGGGCTGGATGTTCGTCGAACTGGCCGGTGAGGATCCCCTGGAGATCCGAGACCGCGCCGAGGCGCTCCTCGCCGAGGCCGACACCCGGGCCGGGTGGATCGTCGAGGATCAGGAGCAGGCCGCGTCGTTGTGGAAGCTGCGGGCCGACGGGGCCGGGCTGGCCGGGGTGTCGCTGGACAAACCCGCCTACGGGAGCTGGGAGGACGCGGCCGTGCCCCCGGAACACCTGGGTGATTACCTGCGCGACTTCGAGGCCCTCCTGGCCCGGCACGGCCTGCACTCGCTGCCCTACGGGCACTTCGGTGACGGCTGTGTCCACGCACGCATCGACTTCCCCTTCGAGGCTCCCGACGGCCGGGCCCGGTATCGCGCCTTCATGCTGGAGGCCGCCGAGATGGTTGCCTCCCACGGCGGTTCGATGTCCGGCGAGCACGGCGACGGGCGCGCCCGTTCGGAGCTGCTGCCACGGATGTACTCCCCCGAGGCACTGAAACTGTTCGGCGCGGTCAAGCACCTGTTCGACCCCGAGAACCTGCTCAACCCGGGTGTGCTGGTAGATCCCGAACCCACCGACTCCAACCTCCGGATGGTGGCGGCAACCGTGTCCCCCCTGAACCTGGAGGATCCCGAGTTCGTGGCCCGGGTGCACCAGTGCTCAGGGGTCGGCAAGTGCCTGTCCGAGACCACATCGACCGGCGGGGTGATGTGCCCGAGTTATCAGGCCACCCGCGACGAGAAGGACTCCACACGGGGCCGGGCCAGGGCGTTGCAGGAAATGGTCAACGGTTCCCTCATCACTGGGGGCTGGCGTTCACGTGAAGTGGCCGAGGCCCTCGACCTGTGCCTGTCCTGCAAGGGCTGCTCCCGCGACTGCCCCACGGGAATCGACATGGCCGCCTACAAGTCGCGCGTCACCCACGAGCGCCTCAAGGGACGGCTGCGACCCCGCAACCACTACTCCCTGGGCTGGTTGCCGCGCTGGGGACGTCTCATCACGAAACTCCCCGGCATCGGGCCGCTCATCAACATCGTCGGTGGCGCCCCCGGGTTGGGGAGCCTGATGAAATGGGCCGCCGGGGTCGACGGGCGGCGGCAGATCCCGCGTTTCGCATCGCGTTCCGCCCGCCGCCGCACCGCACTGCCGAAGGGTGGGGACAAGGGACCCGTCCTGATCTGGGTGGATTCGTTCAGCGACTGCTTCGAGTCGAACTCCTTCGCCGCGGTGGTGCAGGTCCTGACCCGTCTCGGCTACGAACCCCGGGCGCTGGACGAGAAGGCCTGCTGTGGCCTGACCTGGATCTCGACCGGCCAGCTGGACGGCGCCCGCCGCCAGCTCAGGCACGCCGCCGCCGTGCTGGCGCCGTTCGTCGAGCAGCACATTCCGATCGTCGGGGTGGAGCCGAGCTGCACCAGCGTGTGGCGTTCCGACGCTCCCGAGTTGCTGCCCGGGGACACCAACGTGAAGGCGTTGAGAGGGAAGGTCCTGACCCTTGCGGAGTTCCTGGCCAAGGATCCCGATTTTCTGCCCCCGGATCTGTCCGGGCACACCATCGTCGCCCAGCCCCACTGCCACCACGCCTCCGTGATCGGATGGCAGGCGGACCAGGCCCTGTTGAAGGCGACGGGAGCGGAGCTGGTGCAGGTGGGTGGCTGCTGTGGGCTGGCCGGGAACTTCGGCGTCGAGATCGGCCACCACGAGGTGAGCGTGAAGGTCTTCGAACACGACCTCGGGCCCGCGGTGACGGCCAACCCGGAGGCCATAGTCCTGGCCGACGGTTTCAGCTGCCAGACCCAGCTGAAGGGGCTGGCGGGCCGCGACTCGATGAGCCTGGCCGAGCTGTTGGCGACCCACCCGGCCCGCTCCGCCTGACCTGCAGAACCACGAGGAAACGACTGCAGAACCACAACGACTCGGGTGCAGAACCACAACGACTCGGGTGCAGAACCACAACGAATCAGGTGCAGAACCACAATGCCGCGCGTAATATCGTTCCCATGCACATCCGGGACCGCCACCTGAAACCCCTCGCCGACGAGGCGATGCGAGCTTTCCCTGCGATGATGCTGCTGGGCGCACGCCAGGTCGGGAAATCCACTCTCACGCATCTGCTCGATCTGCCGCACGCCAGGTACACGACCCTGGACGATGCTGTCACACTGAGCAGCGCGCGGGAGGATCCGATCGGATTCGTCACCTCCCCCGGCTCGCAGACCTTGGTGATCGATGAACTGCAGCGGTATCCAGAACTTCTGTTGGAGATCAAGGCGAGCATCGACCGAGACCGTCGCCCCGGACGTTTCCTGCTGACCGGTTCCGCCGACCTGCTTCGCCTGGAGAGAACTCCGGATTCCTTGGCGGGACGCGCCATCCTGATGAATCTTGAGGGATTCTCGCAGGGCGAGTTGCGCAGCGAGCAGGACGATTTCATCTCACACCTGGATGCGGGCGGCCTCGAGCACGGCCGGGAATCGGTGCTGTCCCGGGCCGATTACGCCGAGCTCCTCGTCCGGGGAGGTTTCCCCGAAGTGCAGGAACTCACCGCGCGTTCTCGTCGCCTGTGGTTCAACTCCTACCTCACCCAGGCGGTCCAGCGTGATGCCCGCGACGCAATCGCGACCAACCAGCCCGAACGGCTGTCCACCGTCCTCAGAGTGATCGCCGCCCGCCAAGGAGGCGAGCTCGTGAAATCACACCTGGCATCGAACGCGGATCTTCCGGCTTCCACCGTCACCCTCTACCTGGACGCGCTGTCCCGTCTCTACCTGACTTATCTGCTGCCCCCTTGGACCAACAACTCCTTGAAACGGGTCACCGGGAAACCGAAAGCCGGCATCCGGGACGTCGGGCTCGCCGCGCATATGCTGGGGGCCACGTCCGAACGTCTCACCGCTCTGGACAGCCCACACATGGGAGGGCTGCTGGAAAGCTTCGTGGTGACCGAGTTGTTGAAGCAGCAGGGATGGTCGGATTCCGACTTCACACTGAGCCACTACCGCGACTCCATGGGCGGTGAAATCGACATCATCGCCGAACTGGCGGACGGGCGTGTCTGGGGATTGGAGGTCAAGGCCACCCAGACACCGAGATCGGAACACTTCACGCACCTGAAGAAACTCAAGGACCGGATCGGCGACCGTTTCCGCGGGGGCATCGTCTTGAACATGCATCCCAGGACCGTGAGGATGGGACCCGGTTTCTGGAGCATGCCCGTTTCCGCTCTCTGGGATCACTGAGAACTCCGGTACCCCAGCCGGCCCCGGGTCACGGCAATGGCGATCACCGCCAGAACGGCCAGTCCCAGCACCGCCGGCCACAGGCTCGTCACCTTCTGGCCGGTCGCCTTCTCCCACACACTCAACGCCCAGTTGATCGCGTTGTGGGCGAGGATCGCGAGGAGAACGGATCCGTGTGCCGTGTTGGTGATCCAGGACAGGACGATCGACGCCGCAACCGTGAACGCGAGGAAGGCAAACAGGTCACCCACATCCTGGTGCGGGGTCTCCCATTCCGCGATCAGGAACAGGGGCAGGTGCCAGCCTCCCCAGACGATCCCGAGGATCACGGCGGCCGGGACCGGTGAGGTGCGTTTCTGCAGTCTGGGCAGCGCGAAGCCCCGCCACCCCACCTCCTCCTGGAGCGGCCCGCCGATCAGGTACGCCACCCCCATCACCAGAGGGGCGATGACCAGGGCGGGGCCGGTGAGTTCGGGTCCGCTCGCTGTTTCGTCCGGCAGAATCGCCAGGACCGCAATCACGGCCGCCGGGACCGCCACCAGGGCCAGCAGATAGGCCACCGGCGGCACCCGCCAACGCAGCAGGGAGGCCGTCCAGATCTTGAGCGACCCGGTTATCAACCGGGTCATCACCAAGGAAGCCAGGAAGGGCCCGGCCAACAGGGCGAGTTGATTCAACACGACGCTCGCCGCCACGGGGAGTTCGTAGATCAGCAACCCCAGGTTTTTCCGCCCCAACAGGGCGGGCAGCCACAGGATCCAGGAACCCGCGTAGGCGAGGGCGATGTAACCGCCCAAGGGGTGTGACCGCAACCAGTTCTTCATTCCACCTCCTCAGCAATGCTCCGCCAGAACTCCAGGTTGCTGCGGGTCTGCGCCCGCCCCCAGGCAAGCACCATGCGGTGGTGGGGACGGTCCCCACCAAGATCATCCCGTTCCAGGAACTCCAGTCTGGATTCCAGTTCAGCCGCCTCCCGTCTCGCGAGGGGACCGACGATGGCCGGGTCCGCGTCGGCGAAGAACAGTTGCAGGAGCGCGGGATCCCGCGTCTGCGCGGCATCAGCGGGTCGTTGCAACCAGCCGCGCAAGGCGCGGAGCCCGTCCTCCGTGATCGAGTAGACCCGGCGGCGTCGCCCGCCCTCCTCGGGGGCCACGTCCACCAGCCCCGCCTCCTCCAGTTTCCTGGGCTCGGCGTAGAGCTGCGAGTGCGGGAAGGGCCAGAAGAACCCGACGGAGATCCGTGCGTTGTGTTCCAGCTCGTACGAGGTCATGGGACCCGCGGTCGCGAGCATTCCCAGGATGATGTACGAAACCGGCCGAAGCGAATGGTCCGAATCGGAGGGTTTCATGGTGTGAGGGTACACCCCGGCAAGGGCTTTCCCCGGTCAGGCGTCGCGACGGGCCCAGGCCACCGCGGCGATCGCCCAGAATCCCAGCACCCACCCGGCCAGGGCTCCCGCCGATTCCGCCAGGGGATGCGCCGGATCGGGCGCGAACAGGTCGGCCCCGACGGAACCGGGCAGCCAGGTCGCCAGCTCGGTGTAGGGCCGCAGCACGGGGCCCGCCACGACGAGAAGGACGAACGCCGTGGTGAGGGAGGCAACCAGCTGCCTCGCCACCAGGCCGATGGCGTATCCGAGCAGACCCATCGCGGCGAGATGTGCCACCACCCCGGGAAGGGTCCACTCGCCCTCGGGAACCAGCAGACGCACCCCGCCCGCGGCCAACATCGCCGTCGCCGTCAGCACCGCCGTTGCGGTCAGCGCCTTGGCCACCGCCACCGGGAAACGGCGGGGCATGGCTGTACAGGTGGTGGCGACCTGTCTTCCGGAGTACTCCCCCGTCGCCGCCAACACACCGAGCAGGATGCACCCCATGGCCGTCAGCGAGGGCACCAGCTGCAGGGTCTGCGCGGAACCTCCGGGTCCCGGCATCAATGCCGCCAACGCCCAGGACCCGGCGACCGTGAGCGCCGCAACCAGCCAGATGCCCGGGAGCCCGAGTTTGCGCCACTCCGCCGCGATGACCGCCATCTCAGGCCTCCCTTCTGGCGTGAAACAGCACGGCCAGGATGATGGCGGCAACACCCCAGGCGGCGCCCACCAGCATTCCGGCCCCGGGGCTGAGGGGATCCTGGATCGCGGTTTCGGTCAGAAACGTGTGGGCCAGCGCAAGGTCCGGTGCGTAGCGGGCCAGTGGGGTCACCTTCGAGAGCAGGAACGAGAAGGACGCGGCCGAGGAATTGATCACCAGCAGCGTCAGGGGCAGGGCTCCACCGCGAACCAGTTCGGCCAGGGCGGCCGCGATCACTGTCATGGTCACCAGGAAGAGCACCGCCCCCGCGACCCGGGGCCAGGGGTTCCCCCACGTGGCCTCCACACCACCCAGTGCCCAGCGCGCGACCGCCAGGGTACCGGCGGTGGCCGCCACGGCCAGGACCGTGGCGAATCCCAGGAGCACGGTGAGTTTCGCAACCATCCGTCTGGCTCCCCCGGGTGTGGCAACCATGCTGCTGGTGAGCTGCCTGCCCCGCCCGACGGCCTGGGCATTGCGGACGTACTCGCTGGAGACGGAAAGCACACCAAGCACCACGAAACCGACCTGCGCCACGGTGAGCGATGTGAATCCGGAGTCGGTCGTGGAGGTGTCGTACAGCGCTCCGAGCTGGCCGGTTTCCACCGCGCGCCTGATCTGGGAACCCTCCAGCCATGCCAGGAGCATCGGGACAGCCAGGGCCAGCAAACCGGCCACCCGGATGCCGGGAAGGGTGCACAGTTTCAGCGCCTCGGCGCGCATCGCCCGCCTCATGCGCGTGCCTCCACGTGCGCGAAAAACGCTTCCTCCAGGCTGGGATGACCCGACATGACGTCGACCACTCCACCCCAGGCCTTGATCCGGCCGCCGTTGATGATCACGACATCGTCGACGATCTCCGCCAGTTCACCGATCAGATGGCTGGACAGCAGCACCGTGCCCCCCGCATCGGCGTGCGCCCTGAGCAGCCGACGGATCCACCTGACCCCCTGCGGGTCGAGGCCGTTGACCGGCTCGTCGAGGACCAACCGCTCCGGTTTCCCCAGCAGGGCGGTCGCCAATCCGAGCCGCTGCCCCATGCCCAGCGAATAGGCGCCCACCCGCCGATTGGCGTCGGCCGCCAACCCGACCTCCTCCAGGACCTGCTGGACTCTTTTCCTCGGGATGCCGTTGCTGGCCGCCACCCACCCGAGGTGGGCGCGCGCGGTGCGGGAAGGGTGGGCGGCTGCCCCGTCGAGCATGGAGCCGACGTGCCTCAGCGGGTTCCGGAACTCCCGGTAGGGGCGGCCGTCAATGGTGGCCTGCCCGGTTGTGGCCCGGTCCAGGCCGAGCAGGATTCGCAGGCTCGATGACTTGCCGGCCCCGTTCGGTCCGACGAAGCCCGTCACCCGCCCGGGTCTCGCCTCGAATCCCACTCCCTCCAGGATTTTCCGGCGGCCACGGACCTTGGAAACATCGTCAAATCTGATCATGACCCCGATCGTGCTGCGACGAACACCCCCTGCCCGTCGGGCTCGGCACCGATTTCCGGTCCGTGCCTCAGCCCCTGGGATCTCAGCCCGTGGGGTGATGATTCCTCGCCCAGTTCATGGCTAGCATCGCCCCATGCACCGTTATTTCTCCGCCCAGGTACTGGCGGTGCTCGTGCTGCTCGTGGCCTTGTGCGGCGTCAGCACCGAGTCGGGTCCGAGCAACCTGAACCGGTTCGTGATCATGTTGTCGGCGGCCCTGCTGGTGTGCTGGATCTGGTGGGCGGCGAAACGGTCCGGGCGGCGCCAGGCCGAGCAGCTGCGTTCCCAGCAGATCGCCGCTGCCGTGACGACGGAGAGGTTGACGATAGCCCGGGACCTGCACGACCTCGTCTCCCACGGCATCGGTCTGATAACGGTGCGCGCCGCGGTGGCCCGCAACGTGGACGCCGAGGATCCCGAACGCCTGGTGGCGGCGCTCTGCGACATCGAACAGGCGAGCCGCGCCACCACCCTGGAACTGCGCAGGATGCTCCAGGTGTTGCGTTCCGACCAGGACGCGCCCCTGTCCCCCAGCCCGGGCGATCCCGACTGGGATGGTCTCCTGGAATCCGCTGAGCGAGCGGGGCTGCACGTGAAAATGTTCAACGGCGGGGTCACGCCGAACAGCGAGGGGGTGGCGCTGGCCATCCACCGCATCCTTCAGGAAGGGCTGGCGAACGCCGCCAGGCACGCCGGACCCACCAGCGTCCACGTCGAAATCACCCGCCGCGGGGAGGTCCTTCACCTGGCCGTGACGGATTCCGGTCCGGTTCCCGGGTGGCGTTCACGTCCCGGGGCGGGCAGTGGCCTGATCGGGCTGCGGGAGCGCGTCGCCGCGCTGGGTGGGAATCTCCGCCACCACCGCTCCCCGGACGGTTTCCGGCTCGAGGCCGAGCTGCCGGATCCGGAGCCGGTCCGTGTCTGAGATCCGGGTCCTGATAGCCGACGACCAGCAGCTGCTGCGCCAGTCGCTGGCGCATCTGTTGAACTCCCAACCGGGCTTCCGGGTCGTGGCGGAGGCCACCACCGGCGTGGAGGCCGTCTCGCTGGCCCGGGAACTGGTGCCGGATGTCGTGCTGATGGACATCCGCATGCCGCAACTCGACGGGATCGCGGCGACCCGTTCCATCGTCCGCGACCCGCAGCTGTCCGAGGTGCGGGTGCTGGTGCTGACCATGTTCGACCTGGACGAGTACGTCTTCGGGGCCCTGCGCGCGGGGGCTTCCGGTTTCCTGTTGAAGGACGCGACCCCGGAGGCCCTGATCAATGCGGTGCGCACCATCTCGGCCGGGCAGGCTCTCCTGGCCCCCTCGGCCATCGCCACCCTGGTGGAGAGCTGCCTCCCGGACGCGACCCCCTCCGGGAGGGTGGCGGATCTGACCCCGCGGCAGACCGAGATCCTCAGGCTCGTGGCCCGGGGGCTGTCCAACGACCAGATCGAACGGGAACTGCACATCAGCCACGCCACCTGCAAGACCCACATCTCGGCGCTGCTGAGCCGCCTGCGGGCCCGGGATCGCGCCCAACTGGTGATCGCGGCCTACGAACACGGTCTGGTGCGTCCCGGAACCTGAAGAGCCAGCTCGTGAGCATCCCTGCCCCGAAGCCGGTTCAGCCGGCACGCAAACACCCACCGCCCCCTCCTCTCGTTCACGAATCGCGGAGGTTCGACGGTTCAACGTCGCCACACGACGTTGAACCGTATTTCTTCCGCGATTCCTGCGCAGGAGAAGGAAGTTCAGGGATTGCGACGAGACACGGCCTTGCCGAAACTGATTGAGCCGTCGATTCAGCGTTCCAGCAGCGGCGCCAGGAACTCGCCGGTCGCCGATTCCCTCACCTTCGCGACCTCCTCCGGGGTGCCGGTGGCCACCACCTGGCCGCCGCGGGATCCACCGCCCGGCCCCATGTCGATGATCCAGTCGGCCGCCTTGATGACGTCGAGGTTGTGTTCGATCACCACGACCGTGTTGCCCGCGTCGACGAGGCGGTGCAGCACCGCGAGGAGTTTGCGGATGTCCTCGAAGTGCAGGCCCGTGGTGGGTTCGTCGAGCACGTAGAGGGTGCGTCCCGTGGAGCGTTTCTGCAGCTCGGCGGCAAGTTTCACGCGCTGCGCCTCACCTCCGGACAGGGTGGTCGCGGGCTGTCCGAGCCGGACATAGCCGAGCCCCACCTCCTCCAGGGTTTTCAGGTGCCGGGCGATGGACGGGATGGATTCGAAGAACCGTGTCCCCTCGCTGATGGACATCTCCAGCACGTCGGAGATCGACCTGCCCTTGTAGTGCACCTCGAGGGTTTCGCGGTTGTACCGGGCCCCGTGGCAGATCTCGCAGGGAACGTAGACATCCGGCAGGAAGTTCATCTCGATCTTGATGGTGCCGTCACCCGAACAGTTCTCGCAGCGCCCGCCCTTGACGTTGAAGGAGAACCGTCCGGGCAGGTAGCCACGGACCTTGGCCTCCGGGGTGGCGGCGAACAGTCCGCGGATCTTGTCGAAGACCCCCGTGTAGGTGGCCGGGTTGGAGCGCGGGGTGCGGCCGATCGGCGACTGATCCACCTGGATCACCTTGTCCAGGTTTTCCAGGCCCTTCAGTTTCCGGTGCCTGCCGGGCACCGCCTTGGCGCCGTAGATCTGCTTGGCGGCCGCTGTGTAGAGGATCGAGTTGACCAGCGACGACTTCCCGGATCCGGAGACCCCGGTCACCGCGACGAGCCTGCCCAGCGGGAAGGAAACGTCCACGTCCTGCAGGTTGTTCTCCGAGGCGCCGACGACGGTCACGGATTTGCCGTTGCCGGGGCGCCGCACCGCGGGTACGTCGATGACCAGCTTTCCCGACAGGTAGCGGCCCGTCATGGATTCCTCGGTGGTGAGCAGTTCCTCGACGGGCCCGGAGACCACGACCTCCCCGCCGTGCTCCCCCGCTCCCGGGCCGATGTCGACCACCCAGTCGGCTGCTCGGACGGTGTCCTCGTCGTGTTCGACGACGATGAGGGTGTTGCCGAGGTCCCGCAACCGCACGAGGGTTTCGATCAGCCGCCGGTTGTCGCGCTGGTGCAGCCCGATGCTCGGCTCGTCCAGGACGTAGAGCACACCGACCAGCCCGGAGCCGATCTGCGTGGCCAGCCGGATGCGCTGCGCCTCCCCACCCGACAGCGACCCGGCCGACCGTGACAGCGTCAGGTAGTCCAGGCCGACGTCCAGCAGGAAACGCAGTCGCTCCCGGATCTCCTTGACAACGCGCTCGGCGATCCGCGCCTCGCGTTCGTTGAGGGAGAGCGCATCCAGGTATTCGAAGGCCTCCCCGATGGACAGGTCCGCGACCTCCGCGATGTTCCTGTCTGCGACGGTGACGCACAGGGTTTCGGGCCTCAGCCGCGTGCCACCGCAGGAATGGCAGTTGATCTCCCGCATGTAGCCGCCCCAGCGTTCGCGGGCCGAGTCGGTCTCGGACTCGGCGTAGCGGCGCCGGACGAACGGCAGGATGCCCTCGTATTTCTGCGAGAAGGACCGGGTTCGCCCGAACCGGTTGCGGAAGCTCACCACCACGGCCCCGGGTACCCCGTTGAGCAGCACCTTCCGGTGTTTGGCGGCCAGGTTCTGCCAAGGGGTGCGCATGTCGAAACCGGTTTCGAGGGACAGGGCCTCCAGGACGTGTTCGAAGTGGCCCTTCAGGTGTGGGGTGTTCCAAGGGGCGATTGCCCCGTCGGCCAGGCTCAGGGTCTCGTCGGGGATGATGAGTTCCGGGTCGGGTTCCAGCATCGTCCCGAGCCCGGAGCACTCGGGGCAGGCCCCCCAGGGCCCGTTGAAGGAGAACTGTCTGGGTTCCAGTTCGTCGATGGCGACGTCGTGTTCGTTGGGGCAGCCGAGTTTCTCCGAGAAGCGTTTCTCGCGTTCGGGATCATCCGCGGGGAGATCCACGAACTCCACCCCGACCACCCCGTGGGCCAGCTGGAGGGCGGCCTCCACGGATTCGGTGATCCGCTGCTTGGCGGATGCCTTCACCACCACCCGGTCCACGACCACGTCCACGTCGTGTTTGCGTTTCTTGTCGAGCACCGGGGGTTCGGTGAGCGGATGGAGCTTTCCATCGACCCGAACCCGCGCGTAGCCATCGGCGACGAGCTGCCGGAAGGTTTCCTGGAACTCGCCCTTGCGCCCGCGCACGATGGGCGCCAGAACTTGGAAACGCGTGCCCTCGGCCAGCCCCATCAGCCGGTCGACGATCTGCTGTGGGCTCTGCCTGCCGATGACGGCGCCACACACCGGGCAGTGCGGGATGCCGATGCGGGCGAACAGGAGACGCAGGTAGTCGTAGACCTCCGTGATGGTGCCGACCGTGGATCGCGGGTTCCGGGAGGTGGATTTCTGGTCGATGGAGACCGCAGGCGAGAGCCCCTCGATGAAGTCGCAGTCCGGCTTGTCCATCTGCCCCAGGAACTGGCGGGCGTAGGCGGACAGGGACTCGACGTAGCGTCGCTGCCCCTCGGCGAAGATGGTGTCGAAGGCCAGCGAGGACTTGCCCGACCCGCTCAGCCCCGTGAAAACGATCAGGGAATCCCTGGGCAGGTCCAGGGAGACATTCTTCAGGTTGTGGACGCGGGCACCTCGCACGAGGATTCCGCGTTGAGCGGGTCGAACATTCACGGTCACACATGCTATGCCGCGGCGCCGACAAATCCGCGCTTCGCGAACGGGAGGGTGGCGAAGGCCCCCGAGAACCGGCCGGTTCCGCGCACGAGCCCCGGTGAGCAGGGTGGCCGCAGCGGAGACCCCCGTAAGTGAAATCCCTTACTTTTGATAGGTTTGTCAGCATGCCGAGCGTCCCTGGCGAGCACTTCGACTCAAGCCTGCATGCTGTGCGGGAACAAACCCACACACTCCTGGGACGTACCATCGCCTACTCCCCGGAAGACTGGGCCGCGCCAACCCGCCTGCCGGGCTGGACCCGTGGACACGTCGCCGCCCACCTGATCAAGGGTGCCCGCAGCCTGGCGCAGGTGTGCCGGGAACTTCTCGAAGGGGTTTCCCCCAGCGGTTACGACTCGTCGCTGGGACGCGACTGCGAACTGCTGGCCATCTCCGACGGCCTCCACCTCCAGATCGAACTCGACACGAGCGCCGGCGAACTCGATCAGCTCCTCACCCAGCTGCCCGGAAGAGATGGTGAGGTGTCGCTGCGACCCGGTCTGCGGATCGCCATCGACGATCTGCCCCTGGTTCGGCTCCGCGAGCTGGTGCTGCACGGCTTCGACCTGGAACCGGAGGCCTCCCGGCTCGACGTGGACGACGACACCGCGGCCCCGGTGCTGGCCTTCGAGGCCGCCCATCTCGCGGATGAGAACGATCCCCTCGAACTGGTCACCCTGGAAGGACGGGTGGTGCGCACCGGGGTTCGGCCACCACATCGGCGCGCGGCTGGTTCGACATCCGCGCTGCTCCTGTGGCTCGCCCGGGGCATCGAATCCGAAGGTCTCGAATACGACAAAATTTGACAACCTACCTGCGAACCGTTTTTGATACCTCGTCAGTGAAGCCCGCGGCTCGATTGGGGAGAAGCGGCCGCTAGTATCAGGACTCCCCCTAGTGAAGGACAGTGATGACGCAACCGCCGAATCAGCCATACAACCCCAACCAACCCTACAACCAGGGTCAGGGCTACGACCCGAGCCAGGGCTACAACCAGGGTCAGGGCTACAACCCGAGCCAGCCCTACGACCCCGCCCAGGCCCAGCAGCAGTACCAGGCCCAGCAGCAACAGGCGGCCCAGCAGTATGCCGCTCAGCAGCAGTACGCCGCTCAGCAGCAGTACGAGGCCGAGCAGGAGTACGCGACCCAGTACGAGACGCCGAAGAAGCGCTTCGGGGTACGTCAGATCATCAGCATCATCTCCGCCGTTGCGGTGCTCGGTGCCGGCGGCTGGTTCCTGTGGCAGAAATTCAAGACCAACGAGAACCTTCAGGTCGGCAACTGCCTGGTCATCACCGGGACCGCGAACGACGCCAAGGAGGAGAAGGTCGACTGCTCCGACAAGTCGAAGTTCTCCTACGAGGTGAGCCAGGTCGTCTCCGACTCCAGTTCCTGCCCGAGCTTCACCTCGTCCTACGAGATCAGCAGCAAATCCCGCTACGGCGGCAACCGCACGGTGAAAGCCGTCTGCCTGATCCCGAACCTGCACCAGGATGTCTGCTACAACGAATCCTCCAGCCCCACCGCCCCCTTCGAGGTGGCGGAGTGTGGCTCGGCGAAGGCGAAGGTCACCAAACGCGTCGACCAGGCGAACGCTTCCTGCGAGGCAGATGAAGAAGAGCTCACCTACACCACTCCTCCCCGTACCTACTGCTTCGGGGAACCCAAGTGAGCCGTGCCGCACTACCGGAAACCGGTTCTCCGGTGACCGATTGGCACGAGACCACGAACTGAGATGCGGATGCCGGGTTGGCCATTGGCCGACCCGGCATCTGCTCTGTCCCCGCAATCCGTCAGGGAACAGAACCGGACGCGACCAGACCCGGGGAACCTTTTCCGATACATCTTCCGCGATTCGACCGCGTGGAACCCCACCGAGGAGCATTGTCTGCGTGGGCGGCATGGCGAGAAGCGTCTGCCACCGTGCCCTTCGCAGTGGAGCAAAACTGCGACTCGACGAACATCAAGGTCACCAAACGCGTCGACCAGGCGAACGCGTCCTGCGGAACCGGTGAGGAAGACCTCACCTACACCACCCCTCCCCGCACCTACTGCTTCGCGACCCCCAAGTGACCCATCGCGCATAATCGGTTTCCATGAGACCGATTGACGAGCTTCGCCGCCAGGTGGCGCCTTTCCGGGTGCAGGCCGATTTCTCCCCCTCGGGGGATCAGCCAACCGCGATCTCGGAGTTGGAGCGCCGCATCCGTTCCGGTGAGAAGGATGTGGTGCTCCTGGGCGCCACGGGGACGGGCAAGACCGCCACGGTGGCCTGGCTGGCGGAGCGGCTGCAACGCCCAGTCCTGGTGATGCAGCCCAACAAGACCCTCGCTGCGCAGTTCGCGAACGAGCTGCGTCAGTTCTTCCCCGACAACGCCGTCGAGTACTTCGTCTCCTACTACGACTACTACCAACCCGAGGCCTACGTTCCCCAGACGGACACCTACATTGAGAAGGACTCCTCCCTGAACGAGGAGGTGGAGCGCCTCCGGCACTCCGCGACGAGTTCGCTGCTGACCCGCCGCGACTGCGTGGTGGTGGCCACGGTGTCCGCGATCTACGGCCTGGGCACCCCTCAGGAATACCTCGAGCAGCGCCTGACCCTGCGGGTCGGTGAGGAGTACGAACGCTCCACGCTGCTGCGACATCTCGTCGACATCCAGTACAACCGCAACGACCTCTCCTCGGAGCGTGGCACTTTCCGGGTGCGCGGGGACGTGCTGGAGATCTTCCCCATGTATGAGGAGAACGCGGTGCGTATCGAGTTCTTCGGCGACGAGATCGAACGCATCTCCACCCTCGTCCCGCTGACCGGTGAGGTGCTGCGCGAGGAGAACGAGATCTACGTCTTCCCCGCCACCCACTACTCCGCCGGAGCGGAACGGATGGAACGAGCCATCGCCGGAATCGAGGCGGAACTCGCGATCCGGTTGCAGGACCTGGAATCCCAGAACAAGCTCCTGGAGGCGCAGCGGCTGCGGATGCGCACCAGCTACGACATCGAGATGATGCGCCAGATCGGCACCTGCTCGGGGATCGAGAACTACTCCCGTCACATCGACGGCCGGGCCGCGGGATCCGCGCCCGCCTGTCTGCTGGACTACTTCCCCGAGGACTTCCTCCTGGTGGTCGACGAGTCCCACGTCACGATCCCGCAGATCGGGGGCATGTACGAGGGCGACGCATCCCGGAAACGCACCCTCGTGGAGCACGGTTTCCGGCTGCCGAGCGCCTTGGACAACCGGCCCTTGAAGTTCGACGAGTTCTGCCAGCGCATCGGGCAGACCGTCTACCTCTCCGCCACCCCCGGTCCCTACGAGCTTGAGCGCAGCGACGGTTTCGTCGAGCAGATCATCCGGCCCACCGGTCTGGTGGATCCGGAGATCGTCCTCAAACCGACCAAGGGCCAGATCGACGACCTCGTCGGGGAAATCCGGACCCGGGCCGAACGCAACGAACGGGTGTTGGTGACCACCCTGACCAAGAAGATGGCAGAAGACCTGACCGACTACCTGATGGCCGCCGGCATCCGTACCCGTTATCTGCACTCCGACATCGACACCCTCAAACGGGTCGAGTTGCTGCGTGAGCTGCGGCTCGGCAGCTATGACGTGCTGGTGGGCATCAATCTGCTGCGGGAGGGCCTGGACCTGCCGGAGGTTTCCCTGGTGGCCATCCTCGACGCCGACAAGGAGGGTTTCCTCCGTTCAGAACGTTCCCTGATCCAGACCATCGGCCGCGCCGCCCGTAACGTCGCCGGACAGGTGCACATGTACGCCGACACGATCACCCCGTCGATGGGGGCCGCCATCGACGAGACCAATCGCCGGCGTGCCCGCCAACTCGCCTACAACACCGAGCACGGCATCAATCCGCAGCCGTTGCGGAAGAAGATCGCCGACATCACGGACATGCTGAACCGGGAGGACGCCGACACCGAATCCCTCCTGAAAGGCAACCGGGAACGGGGCCTGAAGGCCGGGGAACTGCCCGAGCAGGAGTTGGCGAAACTGATCGACGACCTCACCGCCCAGATGCATCAGGCGGCCGCCGATCTCCAGTTCGAGCTGGCCGCCCGGCACCGCGACGAGATCGCCGATCTGAAAAAGGAGCTCCGGCAGATGATCGAGGCCAACAAATAGCCCCGCCCCTTGACGAAGGTGCCCGCCCAACGGGTCTTCACGCCGCCCGCAACGCACCTTCCCGGGATCGGCCGGAAGTCCCGCGTCTCACGCCGAGAGGCTCCGCCACAGCTCACCGACCTGCCTCATGGTCTCCCGGACCGGACCGGAGCTGTCGATGACGTGCGTTGCCGCCCCCAGCCGTTCCTCACGGCTGGCCTGGGCGGCCACCCGCTGCTCGGCCTCGGCTCTCGTAAGACCGTCACGTCGCGTCAACCTGCGCAGCTGCTCCTCGACCGTGGTGTCCACCACCACGACCGCGTCGAATTTGTCCTGCTGTCCGGTCTCCACCAGCAGGGGTATGACGTGCACCACAACCGACCCCGCGGGGGCCGCGGCCTCCAGCTCGATGGCTCGTTCCCGCACGAGGGGATGGATGATGGCATTCAGGTCGGCGCGCGCCTGCGGGTCGGCGAAGATTATCCGGGCCAACGCGCGACGATCCAGGCTTCCGTCGGCGGCGAGCACGGAGTCCCCGAAACGAGCAACAACCGCCTTCAACCCCTCGGTCCCCAACGCCACCACGTCCCGGGCCAGAACGTCGGCGTCGATCGTGACGGCACCCAGCTGTTCCAGTTTCCGGGCCACCGTCGACTTGCCCGACGCAATCCCGCCCGTCAGTCCGATCCGCACAGAAACACAGGTTATTACGGAATCTCGAGGAAGGTCAGTTCGGAGGCGTCCCCCGAGATCAGCGGCCCGAGTTTGTCGTTGAATGCCGCATTCTCGGGATCGGCGAGGTGGGCCTTGAAGGCCTCCTCGTCCCGGTAGCACTCAATGATCACGAACTGGTTCGGGTTGTCGCGTTCCGTGTACACCTCGAAACGCACCGTTCCGGGTGAAGCGTTCACGTGCTCCGCGTAGGTCCCGATCAGGCCGGCCACCACATCCCGCGCCCCGTCCCGGCACTCGAACCGGGCGATCAGGTTCACCGCCATGCCGTCTCCTTCCACGTTGAAGTCCCGAGTCAGTGTTTCGTCAAGGCTACCCCCACAACGCGGCCAGTTCTCTGTATGCTGGCCCTGTAGCGGGAGAACCGACCCAGTCGGTGCCGAAGGAGCAACCGCCCCGGAAACTCTCAGGCCCCAGGACCGCGACGACTTCAACACTCTGGAGAGAGGCCCCGCCGGGGTCCGCCGAAGGATTAAACGATCTCAGGCAGCGGTGACAGAGGGGGCTCCGGGTGGGCCTTGCCATCCAGCAACGTCGCGCGTCAGCAGAAAGGGTCCTCATGTCACTATCAACCACCGCATTGCACGGGCTGCACAAGGAACTGGGTGGTCGTCTGGTGGATTTCGCCGGGTGGGAGTTGCCCGTGCAGTTCGCCGGGATCATTGCGGAGCACCAGCACACACGGCAATCCGCCTCGCTGTTCGACGTCAGTCACATGGGTCAGGTCCTGATCCGCCCCGAATCCGGGAACCTGGCTGACGCCGCCGCGGCCCTCGAAACGCTGATCCCGGCCAGTGTCGCCGGGTTGAAGGAGGGACGCCAGCGTTACGGGCTGTTCACCGACGAGCACGGCGGGGTCCTGGACGACCTCATGTTCGCCCACCACGGCGACCGCTACTTCCTGGTGGTCAACGCGGCCCGTTCCGATCACGACCTCGGGTTGCTGCGCACCCTGGAAGGGGTCACGGTCGAACACCTCACGGATCGTTCGCTGCTGGCCCTGCAGGGTCCCCGGGCCGAGGAGGCCCTGGCCGGGCTGGTGCCGGAGGCGGCCGGGTTGAAGTTCATGGATTCCCGGATCCTTGACTGGGACGGTGTGGCGGTCTGGGTCTCGCGTTCCGGATACACCGGCGAGGACGGCTTCGAGATCTCCGTTCCCAGCACCGAAGCAGAACGCCTGGCCCGCGCCCTCCTGGGGTTCGACTGGGTGCTCCCAGCGGGGCTCGGTGCCCGCGACTCGCTGCGTCTCGAGGCGGGAATGCCCCTGTACGGGCACGACCTCAGCCCGCGGATCACCCCGGTCGAGGCGGACCTGGGCTGGGCGATCCCGAAGGTGCGGCGCCCGGGTGGTTCCCGTGAGGGTGGTTTCCCCGGGGCCGGGGTGATCCTGAAACAACTCGCCGAAGGTCCCTCCCGCAAACGGATCGGCCTGCGCGCAGAAGGCCGTGCCCCCGTGCGCGAGGGGGCGAAACTTTTCCTGTCGGTCGAGGACACCGAACCGGTCGCCGAGGTCACCTCCGGTGGTTTCGGTCCCACCGTGGGCGGCCCCATCGCCATGGCGATGCTGCCCACGGACGTCCTGCCCGGAGCCACCGTCCACGCCGAGGTACGCGGCAGGCGTCTCCCAATGACGGTAACCGCACTACCGTTCATCACACCGTCCTACAAACGCTGAGGAGAGAGCAACATGATCAAGTACACCAAGGACCACGATTGGCTCGACAGCAGTGACGACGGGGTCGCCGTCGGCCTCACCGACCACGCCACCAGCGAGCTGGGTGACGTCGTCTACGTCGAACTTCCCGAGGTCGGGGCCGAGGTCACCAAGGGCGAGGAGATCGTCGTGATCGAATCCACCAAGGCCACCTCCGGGATCACCGCCCCCTTCGACGGGGTGATCACCGAGATCAACCAGACCGTGGTTGACTCCCCCGAGACCGTCAACGAGGATCCCACTGGTTCCTGGTTCTTCAAGATCCGGCCCGACGATCCCGCCGCGCTCGAGGAGTACCTCGACGAGGACGAGTACAAGGCTCTGATCGGCTGATGAGTACCTGGAATCCCACCAGCTACGACCCGGACGACTTCGCCAATCGCCGCCACATCGGCCCGAGCCCGGCCGAGATGGAGACCATGCTCTCGGCGATCGGGGTCGGTAGCCTCGACGAGTTGATCGACCAGACCGTGCCCGCCGGTCTCCGCCAGGCCGAACCGCTTGCCTGGGAGCCACTGACGGAGGGCGCCGTGCTGGGTGAGCTGCGCAGGATCGCCGCCAGGAACCAGGTCCGGACCTCGATGATCGGCCAGGGCTACTACGGCACGATCACTCCCCCGGCGATCCAGCGCAACATCCTGGAGAACCCGGCCTGGTACACCTCGTACACCCCGTACCAGCCGGAGATCTCGCAGGGAAGGCTGGAGGCGCTGCTGAACTTCCAGACCATGATCAGCGACCTGACCGGTCTGGAGATCGCCAACGCCTCCCTGCTCGACGAGGCCACCGCCGCCGCGGAGGCGATGAACATGGCGTTCGCGGCGGGCAAGCGCAAGAAAACACGTTTCTTCGCCGCGGCCGACCTGCACCCGCAGGTCCTCAGCGTCCTGGCCACCCGGGCCCGGCCGCTGGGCATCGAACTGGTGATCGGCGAGGTCGAGGACCTGGATGTTGACGGTCTGTTCGGGGCCATTTTCGCCTACCCCGGCACCCACGGGCAGCTGCGGGACCACACCGCGCGGTGCGAGCTCCTGCACGAGGCGGGAGCCCTGGCGATCGTGGCCGCCGACCTGCTGGCCCTGACCCTGCTGAAGGAGCCGGGCGCGATGGGATTCGACATCGCGATCGGTTCGGCCCAGCGTTTCGGGGTCCCGATGGGCTTCGGCGGCCCGCACGCCGCGTTCATGGCCTGCCGGGACAAGCTGAAACGCACCATGCCCGGACGCCTGGTCGGGGTGTCCAAGGACAGCGCGGGCAATCGCGCCTACCGCTTGGCCCTCCAGACCCGGGAACAGCACATCAGGCGTGAGAAGGCCACGTCGAACGTGTGCACGGCCCAGGCGCTGCTGGCGGTGATGGCGTCCTTCTACGCCGTCTTCCACGGCCCGTCCGGCCTCAAGGCCATCGGCCAGCGGGTCCACCTGATGGCGGTCACCCTCGCGGAGCAGCTGCGGGCCGGAGGCGCCGTGGTCGAACCGGACGAGTTCTTCGACACGATCACCGTCCATGTGGGGGTCGGCCAGGCGGGCATCATCGCAGCAGCCGAGCAGCGGGGCATCAACCTGCGCCGCGTCGGCCGCGACAGAGTGGGCATCTCGGTGGACGAGACCACCACCCTGGAAACCCTCGCATCGGTGCTGGATGCCTTCGGTATCGAACCGGCCACTGAGCTCAGCCGGCGCCCGGCGATCCCGGATGCCCTGCTGCGCACCTCCGAGTACCTGACCCACCCGGTCTTCCACATGAACCGGGCCGAGTCGGAGATGATGCGCTACATGCGTCGCCTCGCCGACCGGGACCTGGCGCTGGACCGGGCGATGATCCCGCTGGGTTCCTGCACCATGAAACTGAACGCCGCGGTCGAGATGATGCCGATCACCTGGCCGGAGTTCGCAGGTCTGCATCCGTTCGCGCCCGCCTCGCAGTCGGAAGGGTACCGGGAGCTGGCGGCGGATCTGGGCAGGCTGCTGTGCGAGATCACGGGCTACGACGCGTTCTCGATGCAACCGAACAGCGGCGCCCAGGGCGAGTACGCGGGACTGCGGACGATCGCCGCCTATCACCGCGCCAACGGTGACGAGCGCGACATCTGCCTGATCCCGACCTCGGCCCACGGCACGAATCCCGCATCGGCAACCATGGCCGGCATGAAGGTCGTGGCGGTGAAGTCCGCCGAGAACGGCGACATCGACCTCGACGACTTCGTCGCCAGGGCGGAGGAGGCCGGGGACCGGTTGGCGGCCGTGATGATCACCTACCCGTCCACACACGGCGTGTTCGAGGACACCGTGCGAAAGGTCTGCGAGATCACGCACGCCCACGGCGGGCAGGTCTACATCGACGGCGCGAACATGAACGCCCTGGTCGGTCTCGTGCGCCCGGGGGACCTGGGTGGCGATGTCAGCCACGTGAACCTGCACAAGACCTTCGCCATCCCGCACGGCGGCGGCGGTCCGGGCATGGGACCCATCGGGGTCAAGGAGCACCTGAAACCGCACCTGCCGGGTGATCCGGCCACGGGTGAGGAGGGGGCGGTCTCGGCCGCGGCTCTCGGTTCTGCCTCGATCCTGCCGATCTCGTGGGCCTACATCCGGCTCATGGGTGGCAGCGGGCTGACCCAGGCCACGCGCGTGGCGATCCTGAGCGCCAACTACCTGGCGAGCAGGCTCTCGGAGGCGTACCCGATCCTGTACCGCGGCGGGAACGGCCGGGTGGCTCACGAGTGCATCGTGGACACGCGCATCTTCGCGCGTCACGGCGTCACCGTCGATGATTTCGCCAAACGGCTGATCGATCACGGTTTCCACGCCCCCACCATGTCCTTCCCGGTGGCGGGCACGTTGATGGTGGAACCCACGGAGTCGGAGACCCTGGCCGAGCTGGACCGGTTCGTCACTGCGATGCTGGACATCGCCCGCGAGGCCGACGACGTCGCCTCGGGGAGGATTGCCGCCGAGGAGTCGCCGCTGCGTCGCGCCCCCCACACCGTGGAGGATCTCGTCGCTGACTGGGACCGCCCCTACTCGCGCGAGCAGGGTTGTTTCCCGGCCGGTGCATTCCGGGTGGACAAGTACTGGCCGCCCGTCGGAAGGGTGGACAACGCCTACGGTGACCGGCACCTGGTGTGCAGCTGCCCACCCTGGGAGGGCACGCCGGACTGAAACACGGGACTGCGAGAAGAAGAGGGGCTGCTCCTTTCGGGGGCAGCCCCTCTTTCTCGTGAGGTTGTCAGTCGGTTTCCTCCACCGGGATCAGTGGTTTCCAGAACGAGGCACCCGGTCGGGCCAGAGCGGCCTGTCCCAATGAGATGACGGTGCAGATCACGAACACCCACAGCCACACGTGCAGCATCGTCACCGCAAGAGGCAGCTGCTTGAACCATCCGACCAGCAGAGAAGCGACGAACCCGACCGGCTGGTGGACGGGCATGGCGAAGGTGAAACGCCGGCCAAAGGTCCGCGGCCACACCCATTTCTTCGACGTGGTTGACATGTCAGATCACCTGTTCGGGTTGGGAACCGGCGAAGCGGCAGCCAGCCTCATCGCTGCTACCAGATGTGAAGGATACCGGACCCCCATGCTCATCTCCTTTTCTTGAGAACCAGTGCACCGGCCCTGTACATCTCTCATGGTGCACAACGCGTTCTCCCACTTCAAGACCACGAGACCGACTTTGGTCAAAGGTTGAGCCCGCGACCATTTGCGGATGACGCTTCCGGAACGCTGTTCCCGGGCCGGCGGATCGGTTTCAGTCGGTCCGCACGACGCCTGCCCGCGATGTCGTTGCCAAAACGATCCGGGTACACATCCCGGTGGGATGTGTACCCGGATCGTGGTTTTCCGGCGGGTCAGTTGCCGCCGGTCAGCTTGTCGCGCAGGGCCTGCAGGGCCTCGTCGGAAGCCAGCGAGCCCTCGCTCGGCTCGGCGGTGGAGGCGTAGCCGGTGCCCGCCTCGGTCGCGGCCTGACGCTCGGCCTCGGCGGCCTCGGCCACCTGGCGTTTGTGGGCCTCCCAGCGGGCCTGGGCCTCGGCGTACTGCTGCTCCCAGGCGGCCTGCTGCTCCTCGTAGCCGGGCTTCCACTCGTTGGTCTCCGGATCGAAGCCCTCGGGGTAGATGTAGTTGCCCTGCTCGTCGTAGCTGTCGGCCATGCCGTAGAGGGAGGCGTCGAACTCGTCGGCGGCCACGTCGACACCCTCGTTGGCCTGCTTCAGCGACAGCGAGACGCGGCGGCGCTCCAGATCGATGTCGATGACCTTGACCATCACCTCGTCGCCGACGGAGACGACCTGCTCCGGGATCTCGACGTGACGCTCAGCCAGTTCGGAGACGTGCACCAGACCCTCGATGCCGTCGCCGACGCGGACGAACGCACCGAACGGAACCAGTTTGGTGACCTTGCCGGGCACGATCTGGCCGATCTGGTGCAGACGCGCGAAGGTCTGCCACGGATCCTCCTGGGTGGCCTTCAACGACAGGGACACGCGCTCGCGGTCCATGTCCACCTCGAGCACCTCGACGGTGACCGGGGTGCCGACCTCCACGACCTCGTTCGGGTGGTCGATGTGCTTCCAGCTCAGCTCGGAGACGTGCACCAGGCCGTCGACCCCACCGAGATCCACGAACGCGCCGAAGTTGACGATGGAGGAGACCACGCCCTTGCGGATCTGGCCCTTCTGCAGCTGGTTGAGGAAGGTCTGGCGAACCTCGGACTGGGTCTGTTCCAGCCAGGCGCGGCGCGACAGCACCACGTTGTTGCGGTTCTTGTCCAGCTCGATGATCTTGGCCTCGAGCTCCATGCCGACGTAGGGCTGGAGGTCGCGGACGCGGCGCATCTCGACCAGCGAGGCGGGCAGGAACCCGCGCAGGCCGATGTCGACGATCAGGCCGCCCTTGACAACCTCAATGACGGAACCGGAGACGACGCCGTCCTCTTCCTTGATCTTCTCGATCGTGCCCCAGGCGCGCTCGTACTGGGCGCGTTTCTTGGACAGGATCAGGCGCCCCTCCTTGTCCTCCTTCTGCTGAACCAGGGCTTCGATCTCGTCGCCGACCCGGACCACGTCGAAGGGATCGACGTCATGTTTGATGGAGAGTTCCTTGGATGGGATGACACCTTCGGTCTTGTAACCGATGTCGAGGAGGACTTCGTCCCGGTCGACCTTGACGACGGTTCCGGAGACGATGTCGCCGTCGTTGAAGTACTTGATGGTGGCGTCAACGGCCGCCATGAAGGCTTCCGGGGAACCGAAATCGTCGACCGCTACGGTCGAGGCCTCAGTGGAGGAGGAGGACATGTAGTAGGGCTTTCGCAATAAGGTTTCGCCCTGCGCCCTGTCCTTCATCCCGGGTCGGGATGGGACTCGGGAGGACGGACACGCCAACCCCACTCGGTCCGAGGGCGGGCAGGCCACAGTGCGGTTTAACCCTATCGTCGCCCCGGGGACCGGTCAAGAGCACCGGCCCGGATAGTACGGAGGAAACAAAATGCGACGGATCTGTTGGTCGTGGATGGGGCAGGGATTAACCTGTTCCCCGTGAATCTCGTCGAAGCTCTCAAGAACCGGAAGGTGCAGATCGGCATAGCCGCAGTCGCCGTCCTACTGGCCGTAGCCCTGACCCTCGTATGGGTCCTCCAACCCAAGAATGACAATTCCCAGGCCGGCGCCACGGCGTCGTCCAGCGAAACCGCCAACGGTACGGCGGTGACTTCCCCCGAAGCATCCTCTCCCCCAGCCAACCCCGGGGCCTGCGTCACACCCGACGCGGCTGGTTTCGTCCCGGTCCGCTACTCGATCGAGAGCATAAACGTCGATGACAAGGTGATCTCCGGGGGCCGCGAGGAGGACGGGGCCATTGCAGCCCCGCCGAAGGACGAACCCCGCACCGCCCTGTGGTGGAACGAAGGCCCGAAGGTCGCCTCAAACGCCGGCCAGGTGGTGTTGACCATCCACACCTACCAGACCGGTGACGCCGTGGGGAACATGCTCTACAGCGACAACGGTGGCCTGCTCAAGGAGGGCGCCGTGCTGAAGCTCTACGCGGAGGACGGGCGTGTCGCCTGCTACCAGTACACCGAGTCCCAGAAGCTCGCCGTCTCCGAGTACAACCCGGAGTCGGATGTCCTCGAACGCCACGAGGGAGACCCCGGGCTCGCCATCGTCATCTGCTGGGACCACAACAAGAGCACCAACGATTGGGATTCCCGGATCTTCATCAAGTTCAAGCCGGTGACCGACGCGGCCTGATCCCAGAAGGGTCGGCGGCTCAATGAGCCGCTGTGAACCACGAGTCGCCGACCCCGACCGAAACCTCCAGGGGCACCGCCAGATCCATGGCGGTGCCCATTTCCTTGCGCACCAGTTCTTCCACTGCTTCTCTTTCGCCCGGAAAGATCTCCAGAACGAGTTCGTCGTGCACCTGGAGCAGCATGCGGCTGCGCAGCCCCTCCGCGATCAACCCGCGTTCGACCTCGAGCATCGCCAGCTTGATGATGTCGGCTGCGGAGCCCTGGATCGGGGAGTTCAACGCCGCCCTCTCCGCCATCTCACGCCGCTGCCGGTTGCTGGAGTTCAGGTCCGGCAGGTAGCGTCGCCTCCCCAGCAGGGTCGAGGTGTAGCCCAACTTCCGGGCCTCGGCCACCACCTCGGCCAGGTACTGCTGCACCCCGCCGACCCGCGAGTTGTAGACCTCCATCAGTTCCTTCGCCTCGGCCACGGAGATCCCGAGCCTGGTGCTCAGCCCGTAGGCACCGAGACCGTAGGCGAGCCCGTAGTTCATGGCCTTGACCCGGGCCCGCATCTGCCCCGTGACTTCTTCCGGTTCGACCCCGAAGACGATGGCCGCCATCTCCGCGTGGAAGTCCCTCCCGGACCTGAATGCGGCGATCAGTCCCTCGTCTGCCGAGACGTGGGCCATGAGTCGCATCTCGATCTGCGAGTAGTCGGCGCTCATCAGCGCCTCGAATCCGTCGCCGGCCACGAAGGCACTGCGGATTCGCCGTCCCAGTTCGGTGCGGATGGGAATGTTCTGCAGGTTCGGGTCGGTGGAGGACAGCCTTCCCGTCGCGGCGATGGTCTGCACGTAGGTGGTGTGGATGCGACCGTCCGGTTGGATGGCGGCCAGCAGTCCATCGACGGTCTGGCGCAGCCGGATGCGGTCCCGGTGTGCCAGGAGATGTTCCAGGAACGGGTGTCCGGTGCGTTCGAAGAGACCTTCGAGGGCCTCCGCGTCGGTGGTGTACCCGGATTTCGTGCGCCGGGTCTTCGGCATGTCGAGTTCCTCGAACAGCACCGCCTGCAGCTGTTTCGGGGAGCCCAGGTTCACCTCGTGTCCCAGCACGTCCCAGGCCGCCTGCTGGGCGGCCACGACGGCGGAGTCGAACTCGGCCCGCAGCCCGTCCAGGACGTCCCGGTTCACGGCGATGCCGACGCGTTCGCAGTTCGCCAGGGTCCGTTGCAGCGGCAGTTCCACCTCTTCCAGGAGCTTCGCCGCGGGCTGGGCCTTGAGTTCGGGACGCAGCACCCGGGCCAGTTCCGCGATCGCCCTGGCGCTCAGCATGGCCGCTGCAGCCGTGGCGCCCTCGTCCACCTCGAACAGGGATTCCTGGGTCTCGGCGGCCACCTCCGCCACCAGCTCGCGGTGCAGGTGCCGCTGCACCAGGGAGGCCAGTTCCTGCCCCCTGACGTCGGGCCGCAGCAGATAGGCCGCCAGGGCCACGTCCAGGACCACCCCACCCAGCTCCCAGCCCCTGGCCCAGATCGCCAGCAACGGGCCCTTCGCGTCGTGGACCACCTTGGGGCGTTCCGCGTCCGCCAGCCAACTCGCCACCGCTTCGTCGTCGGCGGGGGTCAGTTTTCCCGGATCGATGAACGCCTCCGGTCCCTCGGCGGCCGCCAGTCCGATGCCCCGAAGATCCCCCGTCCCCGAGCCCCAGACACCGACGAACGAGAGCGCCACCTCCCCCGCGGCGTTCTCCTCCAGCCAGGCCGCCACCTCACCGGGTTCCAGGGCCCTTCCGGTGACGGTGAACGCTTCCGGGGTCTCGTTCCGTTCGTCCCCGTTGTTCCCGTACAGCTGGGAAAGCCTTTCCCTGAGGGAACGGAACTCGAGGGCGGCGAACAACTGGGTGATGGCCTCCCGGTCCCAGTCCCGGCGTTCGGTCTGCTCGAACCCCAGGGGCAGTTCCAGGTCCCGCAGCAGCCGGTTCAGGCGCCGGTTGCGCCGCACCTCGTCGAGATGGTCCCGCAGCGACTGGCCTGCCTTGCCCGGAACCTGCTCGGCGCGTTCGATGATGTTCGCCAGGCCGTCGTAGGTGTTGATCCACTTGGCCGCGGTCTTGGGTCCGACCCCGGGAACCCCGGGCAGGTTGTCGCTGGTCTCCCCCACCAGCGCCGCCAACTCCGGGTAGCGCTGCGGCGGCACGAGGTATTTCTCCTCCACCGCGGCGGGTGTCATCCGCACCAGGTCGCTCACCCCCTTGCGCGGGTACAGCACCGTGGTGCGGTCGGTCACCAGCTGCAGGGCGTCTCGGTCGCCCGTCGAGATCAGCACCTCGTAGCCCGCGGCCTCCGCCCGGGTGGCCATGGTGGCGATGATGTCGTCGGCCTCGTAGCCGGGCAGTTCGACGTGCGATATCCGCAGCCCGTCGAGGACCTCCTTGATCAGCTCCACCTGTCCCCTGAACTCCTGCGGCGAGGCGCTCCGGGTGGCCTTGTACTCCGGGTAGGTCTCGTTGCGGAAGGATTCCCGTCCCACATCGAAGGCGACTGCCACATGGCTCGGTTTCTCGGCGGTCAGCAACCCGATGAGCATGGAGACGAAACCGTGCACGGCGTTCGTGTGCTGTCCCGTCGAGGTCTGGAAGTTCTCGGCGGGCAGGGCGAAGAAGGCCCGGTAGGCCATGGAGTGTCCGTCGATGAGGAGCAGGCGATTCACGACCCCAAATCTACTGTGCGAGACTGGCGATCATGATCGACGCCACCGCGGTACCCCCTTCTTCGCTGCACGAAAAACTGGGCATCGAGATCACCTCGGCCAGTGCGGCAGAAGTGGTCGGTTCCATGCCCGTGGCGGGCAACACACAACCCGCCGGGCTGCTCCACGGGGGAGCGACCGCGGCCCTGGTGGAGGGCCTGGCCTCCCTGGCGGCCTGGTTGCACGCCCAGCCGGAACGGGTCGCTGTGGGTGTCGACCTCAACCTCACCCATCTGCGCCCAGTCACCTCGGGCAGGGTCACGGGCAGGGCGGTTCCCGTTCATCTGGGAAACGGAACCACCGTTCACACGGTTGAGGTGCGCGACGACAACGGGCGGCTCACCGCCGTCGGCCGCTTGACGTCCCGGCTCGTGGCCCCGCGGAAGTGATCACTTCTTCCGTTTGTGGGAGATGACGCCCTCGGCGACCTCGCGCATCGACTTGCGCAGGTCCATGGCGGTCTTCTGGATCCACCGGAACGCCTCGGGTTCGGTCAGCCCCAGCCCCTCCTGCAGCATTCCCTTGGCCTGGTCGATGATCTTCCGGGACTCGAACCGGTCCTCCAGGTTCGCCAGTTCCTCCTCGATGGCCCGCATCTCGGCGAAACGCCCGATGGCCACCTCGATGGCAGGCACCACCTCGCTGGCCCCGAAGGGTTTGACGAGATACCCCATCACACCGGCGTCACGCGCCCGCTCAACCAGTTCGCTCTGGCTGAAGGCGGTGAGCATGAGGATGGGGGCGATGCGTTCCTCACCGATGATCTCGGCCGCGGTGATGCCGTCCATGCCGGGCATTTTCACGTCCATGATTATCAGGTCGGGCTCCAGCTCCCGGGCAAGCTTGACGGCCTCCTCGCCATCCGCGGCCTGTCCAACAACTTCAAAACCTTCTTCGGTCAGCAACTCCACCAAGTCGAGGCGGATGAGTGCCTCGTCCTCGGCAATGAGCACTTTCTTCGGCCGCTTCTGGCCCATGCTTACAGCTCCATTCCCCTTCGAGTGGACCGATAGGTCTCCAGACATGGATTCAGCAGGCATTCTAGCGTGCCACTAGGGGTTCAGGCGAAGAAACGGGCATTTGTGGCACAATGGTCCTCGTTGCCCGGGTGGCGGAATGGTAGACGCGACTGACTCAAAATCAGTTGGCCCAAAAGGCCGTAGGGGTTCGAGTCCCCTGCCGGGTACCACGGCGCGAGGATGTGGGAGCCGGCGAACCGGTTCCCACATCCTCGCATTTCTGGACCGGATTTCGTTGCGGAAGTCACACCCGGCCGCGGCGCACCGGACCGGGCGATCCGGCGCCCCACCATCGTGACCGCTGATCCCTCAGCAGGAACACGACGGTGGAAACGCCGCCCCTTCCAGCACCTTCTCGTCCGGGCCTAGGCGTCGTTCTCGCCCTTGGCCTTGACCTTGTGGACGCGCAGGTTGTTCGTCTTCCCGGGAACACCCATGGGTGATCCGGACAAAATGACGATGCGTTCACCGACCTCGATCATGCCCCGCTCCCGGAGGAACGCGTCGACGGTTTCCACCATCTGCTCCTGAACCGTGAAGTCCGGGGTGATGTGGGCCTCGACACCCCAGGTGAGGGTCATGGCCTGCCGGGTGGCCACCTCCGGGGTGAACACCAGCAGCGGGATGGAGGCGCGCAGGCGCGACAGGCGCCGGGCGGTGTCGCCGGATTTGGTGAAGGCGACCAGGTAGCGAGCACCGACCCGCCGGGTGACCTCCACCGCCGCGTGCGCGAGAACGCCTCCGGTGGTGTGGGGATCCCAGTTGATGGCGTGGATCTCTGCGTGGCCGTCGTGTTCCGTGGCCTCGACGATCCGGGCCATGGTCTGGACGGCCTCCACCGGGTAGTCGCCGACGGAGGTCTCGCCGGAGAGCATCACGCCGTCCGCGCCGTCGAGAATCGCGTTCGCCACGTCGGAGGCCTCGGCGCGGGTGGGTCGCGGGGCGGAGATCATGGACTCCAGCATCTGGGTGGCGACGATGACGGGTTTCGCCCACTTGCGCGCCGCGCGGATGATCTGCTTCTGAACCAGGGGCACGTCCTCGAGCGGAAGCTCAACCCCCAGGTCACCGCGAGCAACCATGAAGGCGTCGAAGGCGTCGACGATCTCCTGGAGGTTCGCGATCGCCTGCGGCTTCTCCAGTTTCGCGATGACGGGGATGCGGCGGCCCTCCTCGTCCATGATCTCGTGGACCCGTTTGATGTCGTCGCCGCTGCGGACGAAGGACAGCGCGATCATGTCGATGTCCTTCGACAGCACCCAGCGCAGGTCCCGTTCGTCCTTCTCGCTCATGGCGGGAACCGACACGGCGACCCCGGGCAGGTTGATTCCCTTGTTGTTGGACACGGTCCCCGCGACGACCACTTCGCAGAGCACCTCGGTGGGCGAGACCTCCAGGGCCCGCAGCCCCACCTTGCCGTCGTCGATCAGGACCTGGTCACCCGGTTTCACGTCCCCCGGAAGGCCCTTGAAGGTGGTGGAGCAGCGCTCCTTGGTGCCGAGGATGTCCTCGATGGTGATGGTGAAACGGTCCCCCCGCTCCAGGTAGTGCTTCTGGTCGTCGGCGAACCTGCCCAGACGGATCTTCGGTCCTTGGAGGTCGGCCAGGACACCCACGGTACGACCGGTGATCCGGGCGGCTTCACGTACGGCATTGAGCCGGTTTTCGTGCTCGACGTAATCCCCGTGGCTCATGTTGAGACGGGCGACGTTCATTCCGGCGTTTATGAGTTGAACGAGACGGTCTGTCGTGTTTGCAGACGGACCCAGAGTACAAACGATCTTTGCTCTACGCACGCCGTAACCCTACCTCACGGCTTCAATCCGACCTCACCTCGCGCAGGGCGTGTTCAAGGTCCTGCGGCGGCCTTGATTCGAACTCGACGCGGTTGCCCTCCAGCGGATGCTCGAAGGCCAGGTGGGTGGCGTGCAGCCATTGCCTGTCCAGCCCGAGCCGCTCGGCCAGGGCGGGATCCGAACCGTAGAGCGGATCCCCACAGCAGGGGTGCCCGATAGCGGCGAAATGGACCCGGATCTGGTGGGTGCGCCCGGTCTCCAACCTGACCTCGACGAGAGTGGCCGCGCGATGCGCCTCAAGGGTCTCGTAATGCGTGACCGATTCCCGGCCGCCCTCCACGATCGCCATTTTCCACTCATGCCCCGGATGCCTACCGATCGGGGCGTCGATGGTTCCCGAGAACGGGTCGGGATGCCCCTGCACGAGCGCCTGGTAGGTCTTGTCGACGGCCTTGTCCCGGAAAGCCTGTTTCAGAACGGAATAGGCCCGTTCGGAACGGGCCAGCACCATCAGCCCGGAGGTCCCGACGTCGAGTCGCGAGACCACTCCCTGCCGTTCGGGGGCCCCCGAGGTCGCTATGGCGATCCCCGCCGCGGCCAGGTGTTCGGTGACGGAGGGCCCCTCCCAGCCCAGGCTCGGATGGGCCGCGACCCCCGCCGGTTTGTCCACCACCACTATGTCCCGGTCCTCGTGGATGATCTCCAGGCCACCGACCAGCCGGGGTCTGGCCACCACCCGGGTGGGACGGGGATCGGTGACCAGCTCCAGCATCGCCCCCGCGGTGACGATCTGGGAGGCCCGCTTCACGGTCTCACCATCCAGCAGCATTCCCCCGGCCGCGATCAGCTCCGCCACCCGGGAACGGCTGTGCCCCGTCACCCGGGAGGCGACGACATCGACCCGCTGACCCGCCAGGGCGTCCGGCACCAGGAAAACGCTCATGCCTACTCCGTCCGTTTCTCCTCGCCGGAGGAACCACGAAGGCTCAGCAGCACCACCAGGACGGCCGCGCTGGTGATGCAGATGTCGGCCACGTTGAAGATGGCGAAGTGGGGCAGCTGGATGAAGTCGACGACATGCCCCAGCAGCGGGCCGGGGGCCCGGAGGAGCCTGTCGTGGAGGTTTCCCGAGATACCCGCCATCAACAACCCCACGGCGAGCCCCTGGGGTAGGGTGCGCACCCTGCGCAGCGCGATGAAGACGCAGACCAGCAGCGCCACGATCGCGAAGATGCTGAGCGCCAGGGTCATCGACGCGCCCAGGCTGAAAGCCGCCCCCGGGTTGAACGTCAGGTTGAACCGCAACAGGGAACCGATCACCTCGACCGGCCGCCCGGGTGTGAGGCCGCCCAGCACGGCCCCCTTGGAGGCCTGGTCCGCTCCCAACCCCAGCAGGGCGACGCCAAAGGCGAGCAGGGTTGGGAGCCCGCGGTTCAGCGGCGTTCCTCGCGCTGTTTGCAGGCGACGCACATCGTCGCCCGCGGGAAAACCTGAAGCCTGCCCTTCCCGATCGGGTTCCCGCAGGCCTCGCAGAGCCCGTACTGGCCCTCGTCGAACAGGTGCAGGGCGAGCCGAGCCTGATCGGCCATCTCCCGGGCGTTCTGCGCCAGGGACAGCTCCTGGTCGCGTTCGAAATTGGACGAGCCGACATCGGCGGGATCCCGTCCGGCTCCATCATTGCCCTGCAGGAGGAGATCGCTCAACTCGCTGTCGGTGGCGGCCACCTTCTTGTCGAGTCTTTCCAGTTCCTCGACGAGAACCTCGCGTTGTTCCCGGATCTCCTCCGGGGTCCATGGCTCCTCGCCGTCACGGACGGGAAGGATCACGGGCTCTGAGGGGTTGGTGGATGGCATTGTCTCGTCCTCGGGGGTTTGTGTGACGGTCCGGCGAGACTACACCCTCACCGGACCATCAACCAGTCTTTTGCCTTCGCTCAGGCCAGGCGGTCCTGAGCGGCGAGCGCGTCCAGGCGGGGGGTCCTGGAACGCTCGGCAAGCTCCGGGACGTCCAGGGGCTCGGGCAGGTTCTGTTCAAGGGATTCGAGGTGCCGCGACAGGTAGCCGCGCATGTTCTCGCGGTAGCTGGACTCGAAGCCACGCAGAGCGGCGACCTTCTGGGTGAGGATGCCCTGTTCCCGTTCCAGTTCGGCGAACAGCTCGGTGCGGCGGCGATCCACCTCACCGTTGACGCGATCCGCACGGCTCTGGGCATCGCGGTTGATCTGGTCCGCGTTGACGCGGGCCTCGGACTCGATGCGCTCGGCGCGGGTGCGGGCGTCCGTGGTGATCTCGTAGGCCTGCTGCTTCGCCTCGTTGATCTTGCGCTGGGCCTCGTTGTTGGCCTCGTCCACGAGCCTCTCCGCCTGCTCGGTGGCCAGCGACACCAGCCGCACGACGGCGGGGGTCGCCTCTTCGCGGGTGGCGACCTGCAGGGTCTCCACGTTGCCTGCCATGTGACTGACACGGGAGCTGCGGGCCTCGTCGAGTTCGCGGCGGGTGCGGTCGAGTTCGCTGCGGAGCCGTTCGTTGTCCTGGGTGAGCTGAGCGACGCGGTTGTCATCCAGCTGCCCGGGGGCCGCCACGGGAACCTGCTGCTTGGACTGCTGGGCCATCTGGTTGCGCAGCCGCTCGAGTTCGCCCCGCAGCGAGTTGATCTCGTGGTCCTTGGCGGCGAGAGCCTCGTCATTGCCGGCGGGCACTGAATCCCCGGTTGTGCGGGCGGCCTCCACCTCCCGGCGAAGCAGGTCACGCTCGTTCTCGAACTGCGCGAACGACTCCTCCACCTTGTCAATGAAAGTGTCGACATCACCGACCTCGTACCCGGTGGCACCACGGCGTGCCATCCGGAACCGGACTCGGCGAACCTCTTCCAGGGTCAGGCTCATCTTTACTCCCACACGGTTGAAGAATCTTTGTGCCCGATCCTGAGAAACTCCGGACACAACGTTAAGGTTACTCTAATAGTTCATCAGATCCAACGATCTGAACGGGCACGACACGCCCGGTCAGAACGGGATCCGGAGCACGAGGCTCCTGAGCAGGTAGATCACCAGGAACAGCACCAGCACGGCCAGATCCAGTGAAACCATCCCCATCCGCACCGGTTTGATGAACGAACGAAGCAGCTTCAGGGGCGGGTCGGTGATGAAGTAGACGGACTCCACCATCACCAGCACCGCCCCTCGCGGGGTCCAGCCCTGGTTCATCAACGGCACCCAGGAAAGCAGGACCCTCACCAGGAGGACCAGCATGTAGACCTGGAGGAACCAGAACAGCGTCAGCGCAACCACAGGTCAGCTCTGGTTGAAGAAGCCGCCGGTGGCCAGTTTCTGTTTGTCCTCGGGCCCGACGACAAGGTTGTGCGGGCACAGCAGGAAGACCTGGCTGGAGATGCGTTCGATGTTGCCGCGCAGCCCGAAGATCAGGCCGGCGGCGAAGTCGACGAGCCGCTTGTCCTCCCCGCGTTCCATGTCCGAGAGGTTCATGATGACGGGAATCCCATCGCGGTAGTTCTCCCCGATGGAACGGGCCTCGTTGTAGCTGCGGGGCCTCACATAGATGATTCGGCTGAGATCTGTCACCTGACGCGGCTCCGAGGTGGGGGTGGATACGGATGCCGCCCCGGAGGCCTGGTCAGGAACCGGCGCGGGGGCCGGTGCCGGTGCGGAGGCATCGGACCTGACGGCGTGGGGACGGCGGTGGAGCTTGGCCACGGGCTTGGGCTCGGGCTCCGGCTCCACGTACTCATCCACCGAGTACTCCTCGGACAGCTCGTCCTTGGGGTCGCTGTAGCGCCCGTCCTCGACGAGACCCATCCATTCAGCCAGCTTCCGTACACCCACGGCACGCCTCCCTAAAACACTTTCGTCGTTTGAGACTACAGACAGGGTGCCCGGAACCGGGTGCAATGACCGCCGACACGCCGTCACTTCATGAAGTCGGGCACATCCAGGTCGTCATCATCGTCCGCCCGCAGCGGTCGCGGTTCCGGACGGGCCGGCGGCATGGGCGTGACGTGCGGAGGGGCCGTGCGGGAACCACCACCGCCGGTGAGGGGTGTGCCCCCCACGAGCGGGCTGGCGTTGGGCACGCCTCCGAAACCTCCGCGGGGCTGGGGCGGCTGCTGCTGGTTGCCGCGGGTGGCCTCGATGCGCGGCGGGCGGGGCGGATGCCCACCGTCGAAGCCGGCCGCGATCACGGTGATCCGGACCTCGTCGCCCAGCGCGTCGTCGATGACCGTGCCGAAGATGATGTTCGCCTCGTCGTGTGCGGCCTCCTCGATGAGCTGGGCCGCGGCCGAGACCTCGAACAACCCGAGGTCCGAGCCACCCGCGATCGACAGCAGCACCCCGTGGGCGCCGTCGATGCTGGCCTCCAGCAGCGGGGAGGAGATCGCCATTTCCGCCGCGGCGCGGGCCCGGTCCTCACCCCGGGCGGATCCGATGCCCATCAGGGCGGAACCCGCCTGGCTCATGATCGATTTGACGTCCGCGAAGTCGAGGTTGATCAGGCCGGGGGTGGTGATCAGGTCCGTGATGCCGGAAACACCCTGCATAAGCACCTGGTCCGCCTGCTTGAAGGCGTCGAGAATGGCCACCTGGTGGTCGGTCATCTGCAGCAGTTTGTCGTTGGGGATGACGATCAGGGTGTCCACCTCCTCCCGCAGCGCCTCGATACCGGAGTCCGCCTGGGTGGCGCGGCGGCGGCCCTCGAAGGAGAACGGACGCGTCACCACACCGATGGTGAGGGCGCCGAGGGAACGGGCGATCTTGGCGACTATGGGCGCGGCCCCAGTGCCGGTGCCGCCCCCCTCACCGGCCGTGACGAAGACCATGTCGGCGCCCTTCAGGGCCTCTTCGATGTCCTCGGCGTGATCCTCGGCGGCCTGGCGTCCCTTGGCAGGATCCGCCCCGGCTCCCAGACCACGGGTCAGCTCACGGCCGACGTCGAGCTTTACGTCGGCGTCGCTCATGAGCAATGCCTGGGCGTCGGTGTTGATGGCGATGAACTCGACGCCGCGCAACCCGGCCTCGATCATCCGGTTGACGGCATTCACTCCGCCGCCGCCGACACCAACGACCTTTATAACCGCCAGGTAGTTTTGAGATGCGCTTGCCATGACCGCCATTCCTGTCCTCGTAGTCGAAAAGAAGGCTAGGGGCAGACGGGCGCACTATCCAACGACCATGCCGCAACTTCCAGAAATCACCTCAACCAGAGGTTGAGGGTTTCGGGAGCCGTCAGCGTGTCGTCGGGGCGTGCGGAGCCGACACGTCGTAGACGGTGGCGTCCTGACTCAGCAGCACCGAAAGCACCTGGGCCTTCACCTGGGATTGTTCAGCACTGCCCCACACGACGGTGTCCCCGTCGGACAACTGGATCTCGATTCGATCCACGGCCGAAGCCTGAAGCAGTGTGATCCGATCCCCCAGCACCGGGACCACGGCGGAGACCACCGTGGCCACATCCTTCAAGAGGCGCTGATCGGGGGCCGCGATGTTCGCCGTGACGATCCCCTGCGCCGTTTCTCCCCCCTCGTGGAACACCACACCGTTCGCATCGACCCAACGGGCCACGCCCTCGTCCAGCCACACGTAGGCGAGGGTGCGTTCGGTGATCGTGATCTCGATGGTGTGCGGGAAATGCCTTTCCACACGCACCTCGGCCACCGGCGCCAGCGCCGCCACCCGGCCGCGGATCGCGTCCACGTCCTGGGTGGCGAGCGGGCCGCCGAGCTCGACGGCGGCGGCGTCGGTCACCTGCTGCTCGGTGAGCAGCGACAAACCGTTGATCCTGACCTCGGTAGCGGCGAACACCGAGGAGAACCAGACCAGCCAGGTGGCGATCCCGGCCAGCAGCAGCACGAGGCACCCGGAACCCAGGAGTATCCAACGGGTCCGGCGCTGCCTGCGGCGCCTGGCCTGCAACGCCTTCTTGAACTCGCCCGGCGTGGTCGTCAACGGTTCTGCGCCTCCGGGCGCTCGGCCAGCAGCGGCGCAAGCAGCGGACCCACGATCGTGACGTCGCCACAGCCGAGGGTGATGATGAGATCCCCCGGGCGGGAGATCTCGTTCAGGGCCGCAGGAAGGTCGTACTTGTCAACCACGTAGACCACCTCGCGGACCCCGTGCCGCCGGGCGGAGTCCACCACGAGCTGCCCCGTGACCCCGGGGATCGGGTCCTCGCGGTCACCACAGACATCGTTTATGACCGCGATGTCTGCGAGGGTCAGCACCTCGCCGAGCTCCTCGTGGAGGTCCGCGGTCCGGGAGTACAGGTGCGGCTGGAAGCAGGCGATCAGGCGCCCGTCCAGTCCCGTGTCCTCGTTTCCCACCTCGGTGGCGTGCCGCGCTGCGGTCAGGGCCGCCCGGATCTCCGTCGGGTGGTGGGCGTAGTCGTCGTAGACCCGGATCCCGGCGGTGTCGGTGATGAGCTGGAACCGGCGCAGCGTTCCCGTGAACCCTCCGAGCGCCGCCAGCGCCTCCTCGTGCCCGAGACCGAGGATACGTCCCGCCGCGTAGGCGGCCGAGGCGTTGGACAGGTTGTGGTTGCCCGGCACCTTGAGCCGGAGCACCCCCGTCTCGTCCCCGTACCGGAGGGTTCCGGTGATTCCCTCCCTGACCGGGCTGGCATCCGAGACCCGCACATCGGCGTCCTCGGCGAATCCGTAGCGGATCACCTGCCGGCCCTCGGCACGGAGCCTGTCCGCCAGCGCGCGGGCACCGGGATCATCCACGTTCACGATCGCCCACTCGACGGTGGGGAGGGTCGCGAAGGTGTGGTAGCCCTCGGCGTAGGCCTCCGGGGTGCCCCAGTTGACCATGTGGTCGGGTTCGATGCTGGTGATGATCGCGATCCGGGTCGGGTACTGGAGGAAGGAGCCGTCCGATTCGTCCGCCTCGATGACGAAGGCGTCCCCAGTGCCGATGTCGGAGCTGACCTTGGTGGCAGCGAGCTTGCCGCCGATGACATAGCTGGGGTCGGTCCCCGCCTGCTGCAGCATGACGGCCGTCATGGCCGTGGTGGTGGTCTTGCCATGGGTGCCGGCTATCGAGACCCCGCTCCTGCCCATCATGAGGGCGGCCAGGGCCGCCGAGCGGTGCCAGACCCGCAGGCCACGGCGGCGGGCCTCCGCGAGCTCCGGGTTGTCCTCACGGATCGCGGAGGAGATCACCACGGTCCTAGCGTCACCGAGCTGGGATGCGTCGTGGCCGACGTAGCAGGTGATCCCCGCATCCCGCAGGGAGTCCAGGGTGGCGGAATCCGACCGGTCGGAGCCGCTGGTGGGGATGCCGAGCTTCGCGTAGAGCCGAGCGATGCCGTTCATCCCGGAACCACCGATGGCTATGAAATGAACGGGACCGACCTCGACGGCGGGTTGGACCTCGACTGGGGTGAGCAGGCTCACGATACCTCTTCTCCTCGAACAACGTTGACGGCGGCCCTCGCCAGGACATCGGCGGCGTCCGCGGGCGAGTGGGGACGGGCCAGCCCGGCCATGCGGGCCAGCTTCTCCGTATCCGTGATGGTGGGGATCACCAAGCCCGACAGTTTATCGGCGCTGAGTTCCGCCTCGGGAAGCAGGATGCCCGCACCGTCCGCAACCAGTCCCGCGGCGTTCCGGGCCTGTTCGCCGTTGCCCCAAGGCAGGGGAATGAAGATCACGGGCAGCCCCAGAACCGCGGTCTCCATGACGGTGCCCGCCCCGGCCCGCCCGATCATCAGGTCCGCGGCCACGTATGCCTCGACCATGGCGTCGACGTAGGCCACCGGGACGTAGCGCGCCCCGTTTCCGGACTCGATCACGACATCCGCGTCCGTGAAGTTCTTGGCGCCCAGCACGTGCAGCACCTGGATTCCCGCATCCAGGATGGCGGGAACCGCGGCGGAGAGCGCCTGGTTGATGGCCCGCGCCCCCTGGGAGCCCCCGCTGACGAGCAACGTCGGCCGGTCGGGGTCCAGGCCGAAACGCTGCCTGGCCTCGACCTTGGTGATCCCGGGCCGCGTGATGCTGCGGTTCATCGGCATCCCGATCCGTCTTCCCCCCCGGATCAGGGTGTCGGGGAAGGTGTAGCCGGTGAAGGCCGCGAATCTGGCGGCCACCTTGTTCGCGATACCGACCACCCGGTTGGCCTCGTGCACGAGAACGGGAACCCGCATGGTGCGGGCCGCCAGGTAGGCGGGGATGGCGACGTAGCCACCGAAACCGATCAGCGCCTGGGCCCTCGCCCGGCGCAGGATGGCCCGCGCCTGGCGCACGGACTGGGTCAGGTTCCAGGGCAGCTTCACGAGATCGAGGTTCGGTTTCCGCGGCATGGGGACGGGCCGGATCAGTTCCAGCCTGAGCCCGGCCTGCGGTATCACCCTGGTCTCGAGCCCCTTGCGCGTCCCGATGCAGGTGATCTCCACCTCCGGGTCCAGTTCGGCCAGGGCCTGGGCCGTTGCGATCAGCGGGGAGGTGTGGCCGGCGGTGCCGCCACCGGCCAGCACGATGCGGGTCACGATTTCCCTCCCGCCGCGAGCACGCTGGTCATGCGCGGCCCCGCCCCCCGGCGCCGGTTCTCGAGATAGGCGCGGGCATCGGGGGTGTCCCGGGCGCAGGCCAGCAACACGGCCACGGCGAGCAGATTGGACATCAGGGCGGACCCCCCTGAGGAGATGAAGGGCAAGGGGACACCGAGCACGGGCAGCAGGTTCATGACCACCATTATGTTGACGATCGCCTGGAGCAGGAACCATGCGGTCACGCCGGAGGCGGCGATGCGGTTGAACAGCTTGTCGGACTTGAGGGCCACCTGGAATCCACTGCGCATCAGGAGGGCGAACAACCCGATCACGAGCAGCACCCCGAACAACCCGAGCTCCTCCCCCAGCACCGCGAACACGAAATCCGTGTGGGCACCGTCCTTCAGGCCACCCCATTTCTGTTTGCCCGCCCCTAGACCGAGCCCCCACCAACCGCCGCTGGCCAACGCGTACAGCGCCGAAAGGGGCTGGGAGGCCAGATCCAGGTTGGCCTGTGGATCGAAGAAGGCCATGAAACGCGCCATCCGGTTCTCCGAACCCATCACCAGCACCATCACGACGCCGACCGCCGCCAGCAGTGACGGCACCAGGATCCGCAGCGAGGTCCCGACGAAGAACAGCAGGGAGAAGATCATGGCGCCGAAGATCAACCCGGTGCCGAGGTCCCGTCCGGCCAGGATCAGCGCCAGCATCGCCAACGCCCCCGGGATGAAGGGCAGCAGCAGCTGGGCGGGTTCCTTCAGCCTGCGGCGTTTGTTGTGGAACAGGGCGGCCGCCCACAGCACCAGGGCCAGTTTCGCGAACTCGGAGGGCTGGATGGTCAACAATCCCCCGATCCGGATCCAGTTGCGGTTGCCGTTGGTCTCGTAACCCAAGGGGGTCTGGACCAGGATCAACCCGATCAAGGCGGCTAGCCACACGGGGGCCGCGAGCTTCCGCAGCGTCTCGGGTTTCATCCGGCTGACGGGGATCATCAGGAGCAGCCCGATGACCAGGAAGATGAGCTGGCGGATCACGTAGTAGTAGGGGGACTCCCCCTGGAAAAGCGCGATCACCGACGACGACGACAGCACCATCATCTCGCCGATTGCCGTGAGGATGACCGTCGCGAAGACGATGAGGTGGTGATCCGCCATCGGGGACCGGGTCAGCGCCCGCACCACGTTGCCGGACGACCGTCCGGCGGAGGGCGCTTTGGCCATTGGCGTGCCTAACTGCTCGGTGCCTGAAGGCTCCGGACCGCAGTGGCGAAACGCTCGCCGCGGTCGTCGTAGCCCGTGAACATGTCGAGCGAGGCGCTTCCGGGGCTCAGGAGCACCGCGTCACCCTCACGGGCAAGATGCGCCGCTTGGGAGACCACCTCGTCCATCACACCATGGTCGCTGCTGTCCAGGACGATCACGGGAACATCGGGCGCGTGTCGGGACAATGCGTCCGCTATGACCTGCCGGTCGACGCCGATGAGGATCGCGGCCCGGATGCGGTCGCGGTGCGTGGTGATCAGCTCGTCGAAACTGGTTCCCTTGGTCTGACCACCCGCCACCCACACGAACGACGGGAAGGCACGCATGGCCGAGTCCGCCGCGTGCGGGTTCGTGGCCTTCGAGTCGTCGATCCAGCGCACACCGTTGATCTCGGCCACCTCCGCCATGCGGTGCCCCGCGAGCCGCAGGTCACGAAGCCCCTGGGCCACGGCCTTCGCCGGCACCCCGAGGCTGCGCACCAGAGCGGCCGCCGCGCAGGCGTTGGCGATGTTGTGCGGGGCGTAGGGTTGCACGTCCGTGACCTTCGCGAGTTCCAGCGCGGAGCTGCGTCGCTGGGCGACGAAGGCGCGGTCGACGATCAGGCCGTCCACCACACCGATCATGGAGGTCGCGGGGATGCCGGTGGTGAACCCGATGGCGCGGGCCCCCTCCGTGACCTCGGCCTCCTCCACGAGACGTTCGGTCTCCGGTTCGGCCACGTTGTAAACGCAGGCGTTCGTGACCCGCTCGAAGATCCTGGCCTTGTCCGCCACGTAGCGTTCGTACCCACCTGGTCCGTTGTAGAACTCGAGGTGGTCCTCGTGCAGGTTCAGCACCGCCGCGGAGTGGAGGGCGGTGGTGTGCACCCAGTGCAACTGGAAACTGGACAGTTCGACCACCAGTGCGTCGTAGGGTTCGTCGTCGAGGATGGCCTCCACGATGGGACGGCCGATGTTCCCGACCGCGGCCGCACGCATCCCGGCGGCCCGGAGCATGGACTCGGCCATCTGGGTGGTGGTGGTCTTCCCGTTGGTTCCGGTGACCCCGAGCCACGGGATGGCGCGGTCGGGCTGCTGCATCCGCCAGGCGAGTTCGATGTCCCCCCACACCGGGATGCCGCGTTCCAGCGCCCGGGTGAGCAGCGGGGCGTCGGGACGCCATCCGGGGGAGGTGACCACCAGATCCGTGTCCCCGGGCAGCTCGGCGGTCGCTCCCTTTCCGAGCCGCACCGTGGCGTCGAGGGTCTCCAGGATGGCCGCCCGGTCGGCGTGGGCGTCCGACTCGTCCAGGACCGTGACCCTGGCCCCGAGCGAGAGCAACCCGTCGGCCGCCGAGTAACCCGAGACACCGAGACCCGCTACGACGGCGTGAACCCGGCTCCAGTCGCTCAGCCGATTCGCCGTCAACAGGAATTCCCTCACTGACCAACCACCCATTCCCCGTAGAAGATGCCAACCCCAATGGCGACGCACAGACCACAGATGATCCAGAACCGGATCACCACCGTGACCTCCTGCCACCCGAGAAGTTCGAAGTGGTGGTGGATGGGTGACATCTTGAAGATACGTTTACCCTTTGTCGCCTTGAAATACCCCACCTGAAGCGCCACGGAACCGGCCTCCATGACGAACAGGAAGCCCATGATCACCAGCAGCAGCTCCGTGCGGGTCATGATTGACAACCCGGCAAGAGCAGCGCCAATGGCCATGGAGCCGGTGTCACCCATGAAAATCTTGGCGGGTTTGGCGTTCCACCACAGGAAACCGAAACAGGAACCGGCGAGCGCCGTCGAAACCACTGCGAGATCGTACGGATCACGCACCTCGTAGCAGAGGGGACCGACGCTGGAGACCCTGCCGCACCACTGGTTGAACTGCCAGATGTTGACCAGCGAAAAGGTCGCGAACACCAGCGTCGCGCTTCCCGCGAGCAGACCATCGAGGCCGTCGGTGAGATTGGTGGCGTTCGGCCAGGCCATCAGCAGGAAGACGATCCAGATCACGGCCACAAAGAACGGAAGGTGCAACCAGGGCAGGTCCCGCAGGAAGGAGACGAACTCGGAAGCGGGACGAAGGCCGCGTTCGTCGGGAAAGTTGAGCGCCAGCACGGCGAAAATCCCGCCGATCGCGAACTGCCCGATCAGTTTCCCTCTCGGGGTGAGCCCCAGGGAGCGCTCCTTCGAGATCTTCGCCCAGTCATCCAGAAAACCAAGAAACCCGAGCGCAGTCATGACCCCGATCAACAAAACCCCGGATATCGTCACCGGCGCCCACAGGATCAGGTGAGCCAGGAAATAGGACAGCACCACGGAGGCGACGATGACCACGCCACCCATGGTCGGGGTGCCGCGTTTGGTCAGATGCTCCTTGGGACCGTCGTCACGGATGAACTGACCGTACTGACGCCGGGTCAGGAACTTGATGAACTGTGGGGTGACCAGCAGGGTCAGCAGGAGGGACAGGCCACCTGCCATCAGGATCGTTCTCACTTGGTGACGCCTCCGATCCGTTTGGTCACGGCGTCGGCCACCAACTCCAGGCCCACGCTGCGCGAACCCTTGACCAGGAGAAGATCTCCCGGCGCGAGCTCCACCTGCGAGGCCTCCTCGCGGGTGGCCACCCGGGCTTCGATTCCCCGTTCACGTGCCGCTTCCGCCACGATCCCGGCGTGTTCCCCGACCGAGATCACCTCGTCGATCCCGAGGTCCGCGGCGAGCGCCCCGGCCTCGGCGTGCAACTCCCCCGATTCGGGGCCGAGCTCGAGCATGTCCCCCAGCACCGCCACGACACGGGCCCCGGGGTGATGTCTGCGCTGTCCGGCGATCAGGTCGGCCGCGGTGCGCAGGGCGGCGGCCATCGAATCGGGATTGGCGTTGTAGGCGTCGTTCAGGACGATCCGGTCCCGGCTGCAGCGCACCAGTTCCATCCGCCAATCCGAACGGGTTCCGGCGGCCGACAGGGCCCCGGCCACCTCCGCGACGCTCATGCCGACCGCCAGTCCCGCGGCGGCCGCGGCCAGGGCGTTGGGAACCTGGTGTCGCCCGATCACGCGGAGCGTGACCGGGGCCGAGACGGTTTCCGATTCCCGGGTGGCCACCAACGTGAAGGTGGCCCGCGCGGATTCGTCGCACACGACATCCCGGGCCGTGACCAGCAGGTCTCCCTCGGGCAGGTCGCCCTCCCCGAACCACGCCACCCGAGCCACGGTTGCTTCCCGCATCGCCCGGCAGGCGGGGTCGTCGGCGTTCAGCACCGCCCAGCCCCCGGGTTCCAGTCCCGCGATGATCTCCGACTTTGCGCGGGCGATCTGCTCGATCCCACCGAACTCACCGACGTGGGCGCGCCCGACGTTCAGCACCACCCCGACATCGAGGCCAACCAGCGATGTGAGCCATTCGATGTGCCCGGCCCCCCGGGAACCCATCTCGCTGACGAGGAAACGCGTGGACTCGTCGATCCGGCATGCCGTCAACGGCACACCGATCTCGTTGTTCTGGCTTCCCACCGGGGCGACGGTGGCCCCCCCGGTCTCGAGCACCTGCGCCAGGAGATCCTTGGTGGAGGTCTTCCCGGAGGACCCGGTGACACCGATGCTCACCATTCCCCGGGCGCGTTCCGCCCGGACCAGTCCCCGCGCCAGCCACGAGAGCCCCTGAACGGTGTCCTCGACCAGGATGTGGGGAACCTCGGCCTCGGTGACAAAATTGCCGAGCACCGCGGCGGCCCCGGCGGCCACGGCCTGCGGAGCGAAGGAGTGACCATCGACCCGGGAACCGGGAATGGCGACGAAAAGACTGCCGGGGGTGGCCGCGCGATTGTCGAGCACCACGTCGGGACCGATCACGGTGTCATCGCCCACCACCTCGACGGCCGCTGGCTGCATCAGCTCCACCAGCTCGCTGAGCCGCCTCGCCCTCATCGACCACTTCCTTCCATCCGTCGCCAGGCCTCGAGAGCGACCAGGGCATCGTCGAAGGCCACGATCCGGTCACCAATCTGCTGGCCCTGTTCGTGTCCCTTCCCGAGAATCGCCACAACACTACCGCGCCCAGCAGTCGCGAGCGCCAGTTCGATTGCCTCACCCCTCCCGTCGGCCTCGACGACCCGGGCCCGTGATTCCCCGATTCCGGCGAGCATGGCGGCCCGGATCCTCGCCGGGTCCTCGGTGCGCGGGTTGTCATCCGTGATGATCAAAACGTCGCTGCGCTCAGCGGCGGCGCGTCCCATCAGGGGACGTTTGTCGGGGTCCCGGTCCCCGCCGCAACCCACGACGGTTATCACCTCCCCGAACCCCTGGAGGGCATCCAGGGTGGCCGCCACGGCCTGCGGGGTGTGGGCGAAGTCCACGATCACGGTCGGGGCCTCCTCGGGCAACGGCAGCACCTGCATCCGCCCGGGCACCTGTGCCCGGGCCAGGCCCGGCAGCGTGGTCTCGGCCGGGATCCCCACACGTTCGAGCATCGCCACGGCGATGGCCGCGTCCACCATGTTGTGCCAGCCGGGCAGCGCCAGTTCCACCACCACTTCACCCGACGCGGTGCGCAGCCGCGCACGTCCCCCAAGCGGAGCAACCGGCTCGTAGCCTCCGAGACGGTAGTCCGCATCCTCGCCGGTACCGACCGTGGCCACCGGAAGACCGGCCTTCCGGGCCCTGTCGGCGATCCGGCGGCCGGGCTCGTCGTCGATCCAGACCACGGCCGCCCGGGTGTGTTCGGGGGTGAACAACGACGCCTTGGCCTCGAAGTAGTCCTCCATGCTGCTGTGGAAGTCGAGGTGGTCCCGCCCCAGGTTGAGGAAGGCCGTCACCTCGAAGTTCAGCGCATCCGCCCGGGACATGGCCATGGCGTGGCTGGACACCTCGATGGCCACGGCCTGAGCGCCCCGCTCCCGCATCAGCGCCAGCAGCGCCTGGAGGTCCGGCGAGTCCGGGGTGGTCACCGTGGAACGGCCGGATGGCAGCTCCCTGCCCTCCAGCCGGAAACCGAGCGTCCCGATGGTTCCGACGCGCCGCCCGGTGGCGGTCAGCGTGGCCTCCAGCAGCGCAACCGTGGTGGTCTTGCCATTGGTGCCGGTGACCCCGAACAATTCGAGTCCACTCGCGGGCTCACCGTAGACGCGGGCGCTCACCTCGGCCATCACGGGACGCAACCGGTCACTGACCAGCACGGGCACCCCCGTCTCTCCGACGCTCCGGGCCCCTTCCGGATCGGTCAGGACGGCGACGGCTCCCCGGTCCACGGCCTGGGCGGTGAACCCCGCCCCGTGGGAATGAAACCCCGGCAGGGCGACGTAGAGGTCGCCCGGGCGGACTAGGCGCGAGTCGAGACAGACCCCGGTCACGCAGATCGTGCCGGCCTCACCCAGGACACCGAGACCCGCCACGGCGTCCCGCAGGCCGATGGCGGGAACGGACTCGGGTCTGAGCGTTTTCACTCCCACTCCAGTGGCTCCTTCGGTGCGGGGGTGCTCGAAGGAGCCACGTTGTACCTGGGCAGGGCCGCCTGGAGCACGTTGTTGACCACGGGCAGGGCCAGTTGGCTACCGAGATTGCCGTTCGTCGGCTGGTCGAGCACGACGTAGACCAGCAGCTGGGGGTTCTCCGCGGGCGCGATCCCGACGAAGGACGACGTGTAGCCGTTGTAGCACTTGCAGCTGGAGTCGTAGCGCTGAGCGGTGCCGGATTTGCCAGCGGTGCGGTACCCGGGGATCGCGCGTTCCGAAGCGGCGCTGGTGATGACAGCCTCCATCATGTTGACAACCATGCCAGACGCCTCCTCGGAGATCACGCGGCGCGATGTCGGGGTTGCCAGCGAGATCGGGGTCCCGTCCGCGTTCGTGGCGGATCGGATGATCCGCGGCTGGTTGTAGGTGCCGCCGTTCACGGCCGCGGAGAGCGCCGCCCCCATCTGCACGACCGAAACGGACAGTCCCTGCCCGAAGGAGATCTGGTCGCGTGTGTAGTCGGCCATGTCCGCTCCCGGAAGGGATCCCGTTGTCTCCGCGGGCAATCCCGATTCCGGGACCGCCCCGAGCCCGAACGAGCTCAGGTATTCGTGCAGTTTCGCCTTGTCCATCTGGCGGGCGAGTTTGATGGTTCCGATGTTCGAGGACTGAGCCACCACGCCGCGGGCGGTCAGCTTGATCCTCCCGTGTTCGAAGGAGTCCTTGACGGTTCCGCCCCCGGAGGTGATGCTGGCGGGCACGTCGACCTTCGTGTCCGGGGTCACCAGCCCCGAGTCGGCCAGGGCGGCCATGGTCAACACCTTCTGGGTGGAACCCGGTTCGTAGGCCTCGGTCACGGCGCGGTTGCCGAGGTTCCCGGTATCGGCGGCGCCGGGATTGGCCGAGTCGAAGGAGGGAGCCGTGGCCAGGGCCAGGATCTCGCCATTGTTCGGGTTCATCACGAGAACCGAACCGGTTTTCGCGCCGGCCTTCGCGATGCCGTCGGCCAGCGCCTGCTCCGCGAACCACTGCAGGTCGGCGTCGAGGGTCAGCGAGTAGCTGGCACCGTTCACGGGTGGGGTGAGGACGCTGATGCCCAACGGGATGCGCCCGTAGGTGGAGCGCTCGTAGACCTCCTGGCCGGAGGTCCCGGCCAGCTGCGCATCGAGCATCCCCTCGAGTCCGGCCACCCCTTTGCCCTCCCCGTTGACGAAACCGACGACATTGCTCGCGAGCGTCCGGTTCGGATAGGTGCGCAAGGGGTCGTTCTCGGCGAAGAGGCCGTACCAACGACGTTTGCCGTCCCCGTCGATGCCCTTGCTCATGTCCTTCTCGATCTCGGTCCAGGTTGCCGCCGGGACGTGCCTGGCGATTTCCGCGTACTTGGCGCCCTTGACCGAAAGGATCTCCAGGTACTTGGACTCACTGCCCCCGAGATGGGTGGCGAGGATCTTCGCCACGGCCTTCGGCGCCGCGTCGGCCTCTTCCTGTTTCTTCGCGCTCATCGGATAACGCTTGTCCGCCCCGTTGCTCTGCACCATGTCCGGATCGGCCGTGATGTGCATGGCCGGTTGGGTGGATGCGAGCACAACCCCGTTGCGGTCGGTGATGCCACCACGTTCGGGCAGCAGCTCCCTGGTGTTCTGCATCTTCTCCGCGGCCTGGGCGGCGAAACTCTGGGCCTCGAGGGCCTGCAGTTGAACGGCGCGCCCGACGCACACCATCACCAACAGCAACATGGCCATCATGAACGCACGAATGCGCATGCTGGAACGCCCGAGCGGCAACTTCCAGGTGCGGCGCCCCCCGCGGCCACGCCTACGGCCGGCCGGGCGACGGCTGCGGCCGGCCGGGCGACGGCTGGGCGGGCGGCGGTTCACCGTTCACCCTCCCCCACCTGAGGGGCTACCCCCTCGGTCGGAGCCGGGTTGGCCGGGGTCGTCTCCTCGGTAGGCTCCGGGTTGGCCGGGGTTGTCTCCTCGGTCGGAGCCGGGCTCGCCGGAGGATCCGTCGGCTCGGGGGAGGCCGGTGCCCGGGACTGCTGGGCCCCGGACCGCCCGGTCAGGTAGGGGGCCTCGTCGCCCTTGACGGGTCGGGGTTCTCCCGTGATGGCACCCGTGGAGAGGTCGACGAAGGCCGGGAACGGGTTGGGCACCATTCCCAGTTCCGAGGCCCGCAGCGCCAACGACCCGCTGCTGGAGATCCCCTGCAGTTCCGTGCGACGGGCGGCCGCCACATAGGACAACTGGGTGGCCTCCTTGCGGAGGTTCGCCAGGTCGCGGGACTGGGCGCCGACCTGGGTGGTGACGACCATGACGAAGACCATGCCCAGCACCACCAGGATCGCGAGTATCAAAAGGAACCCGAAAGTGGAAACACGGGCCTTGACCGGAGGGACGAGCCGCAACCGGGGACGCGAGGGCTCCCTGGTTGTCTGCTCAACTTCGGCGGCAAGAGCACTCAACTATGCCTCCTTGATTCGGGCTGCGGCGCGTAGCCTTGCGGATGCCGCACGCGGGTTTGATCGGACCTCCTGTTCCGAGGGCCGCTCGGCCCCCCGGGTCAGGAGCTTGAAATGGGGTTGCAGGTGTTCTGGGACGACGGGCATGTCCCGCGGTGCCTTGTCGGCGGCCAGCGCAGCGAGGTGTCGCTTGACCGGTCTGTCCTCCAGGGAGTGGTAGGACAACACCACCAACCGCCCCCCAAGGGTGAGGGCGTCGGTGGCGGCGGGCAGGAACCTCTCCAAGGTGGCCATCTCATCGTTGACCGCGATCCGGATGGCCTGGAAGGTGCGCTTGGCGGGATGCCCCGGGGAGCGCCTGGCAGCGACCGGGATGGCATTCGAGATGACCTCCACGAGCCGACCCGAAGACGTGAAGGGCCGGGTCTCCCGTTCCTCCACGACCGCGGCGACGATCCGCTCCGCGAACCTCTCCTCGCCGTAGTGACGCAGGATCCACACGAGCTGCGCCGGGGGTGCGGAGTTGAGCAGGTCCGCGGCACTTCGTCCCTCTCCCCTGCTCATGCGCATGTCCAGGGGGGCATCCACCCGGTAGGCGAATCCCCGTTCCTCGCGGTCGATCTGCAGGGAGCTGAGTCCGAGGTCGGCGAGCACCGCATGGACCCCGTCGACGCCGAGGTCGGCGAGCACCTCGGGTAGTTCGTCGTGGATGGCCTTGACGAGGGTGGCCCGTTCCGCGAGGGGACCGAGCCGTTCCCGGGCCACGGCCAGGGCATCCGGGTCGCGGTCGATGCCGATGAGCCTCGCCGAGGGCGCGGCCTCCAGGATCGCCCGGGCGTGACCGCCGAGCCCGAGGGTGCAGTCGACGTAGATGGCGCCGGGTGCGGCCAGGGCCGGGGACAGCAACTCGACGACACGGCCGAGCATGACCGGTTCGTGAACGTCTTCACGCATCTTCAAGGTCGCCTCCCTCCAGCTGCCTCGTCGGATCCTCCAGGTTTTCCTCCTCCCCGGGACGGAGGTTCCTTCACCGGGGTCGCACCTGGCCTCGGGGAAGGAAGGCCAGGGTCAGCCCCGGTGATGGACCACCGCCTCGGGGAAGTTCACTGCCCCAGCTGGGACAGCAGTTCCGCGTCGAGTTCGGCGAAACCGGATTCCTGCTCCGCCTGGTACTCGGCCCAGTGTTCGGCGTCCCAGATCTCGGCCCGGTTCATGGCGCCGATCACCACGACGTCGCGTTCCAGACCCGCATAGGAGCGGAGGATCTGGGGGATCGTGATCCGCCCCTGCCGGTCCGGAACCTCGAAGCTGGCACCTGCGGTCAGCATGCGCTGATAGTCACGAACCTGCTTCAGCGTGGAGGGTGCGGCACTCACGGGCGCCATCAGCGCCTCGAAGGTGTCCTTGGGGTAGACGGCGAGCGCCCGTTCCTGTGTGCGCGTCACGACGAGCCCCCCATCGAGGGCCTCCCGAAACTTCGCGGGAAGGATCAAACGCCCCTTCTCGTCCAATTTCGGCGTGTACGTGCCAAGGAACAACTGGAAACCCCCTCTCCTCCACAAAGCCCCCACTTCGCTCCACTTGCCACCACACTACCCCACTTTCCCCCACTCGAGGCGTGTCCTCTCCACCGGGTGTGTCAGCCAATCCATTGGGAGTGTTTGAACGATGCCCTAGGCTTCTTCCACGTCAGGAAAGCGTCGCGAGTCCCGAGGAGCCCCATGACCCAGACCGCTGCAACTCCCTTGGCGTTGGCCGAGGTGAGTGCGCTGGCCAACCAGGTGAAACAGTCGATCGGCAGCGTCATAGAGGGCAAACCACACCAGATACACATGGCGGTCCTGGTGCTGCTCGCGCAGGGGCATCTTCTTCTCGAGGACGTTCCCGGGGTCGGCAAGACCGTCCTCGCCAAGGCCCTCGGGCGTTCCATCTCGGGGGCGGTCAGCCGCATCCAGTTCACGCCCGATCTGCTTCCGAGCGACGTCACCGGCGTGTCGGTTTTCAACCAGCAGACCCGCGAGTTCGAGTTCAAACCCGGCGGCATCTTCGCCAACATCGTGCTGGGGGACGAGATCAACCGGGCCTCGCCGAAAACCCAGTCCGCCCTGCTGGAGGCCATGGCCGAGGGGCAGGTCTCCGCGGACGGGCAGACCTACAGGCTCAAGCGGCCCTTCATGGTGGTGGCCACCCAGAACCCGATCGAGATGGAGGGCACCTATCCCCTCCCCGAGGCCCAGCGTGACCGTTTCATGGCGAGAATCGAGATGGGTTATCCCGGGCATCAGGCGGAGATGGCCATGCTCACCGCCCAGGCCGGTGGTGACCAGCTCGCCACCGTGCGGCCCGTGACCGATGTCGCCCACGTGGAAAGGGCCATCTCGGCCATGCGGGGAATCTACGTCGCCCCCGTGATCAACGACTACATCGTGCGGTTGGTGGGTTCCACCCGAAACAATCCGGAGCTTCGGCTCGGCGCCAGCCCCCGCGCCTGCGTCCACCTGATGCGGGCCGCCCGGGTCGAGGCCGCCCTTCAGGGACGCGACTACGTGATCCCGGAGGATGTCGCCACCCTGGCCGTCCCCGTGCTGGCCCACCGGGTGCTGCTGACCGTGGACGCGCAGGTCGCCCGCCAGTCGAACGAAGCCGTCATCGAACACGTGGTCGCCACCACCCAGCCGCCGCACCGGAGCTGATATGCGGGGGTTCCGTTTCGGCCTCACGGGACGCGGCCTGGCGATGTTGGTGTTCGGCGGTTTCATCGCGACGGGAGCAGCCCTGATCGGGGAACCCGACCTGGCCTGGGTGGGGGTCTTCGTGGCCTGCCTGCCCGTGGTGGGGCTGGCGGTAGTGCTGGCCCTGCCACCCCGCCTGGCCTGCGAACGTCTCGTCGTGCCCGATTCCCTGCCCGTCGGGGAGGCCGCCCGGGTGCGGCTGTCGGTCACGAGCAGCAGGACGGCCTCCTTCTCCGCGCTCGGTTTCCGCGACCGACTCCCGGAGGCACTGGGCCAGGACGCGACGTTCGAACTGATCCGCGGCCTTGGCCGCTGGCGCCAGGCCGCGGGCTATGACGTGGTCACCCGGCAACGCGGTCATTTCCAGATCGGCCCCCTCAGGGTTCGCAACCTCGACGCCTTCGGGGTGGCCTGGCGCAGCTGGCAGGCGACCGGGGACACCACGTCGCTGCGTGTGACCCCGAGGCTGTGGCCCCTGGCCCTTCCCAAGGGCGGCCGGGCATCGGGGGCGAGCGGGGACGCCACCCCCCAGCGCATCGGGAACGCCGGCACCGACGACGTCCTGGTGCGCGAGCACCGTCACGGTGACGGAATGCGCCGCGTGCACTGGAGGATGAGCGCGAAACGCGGGGAACTGATGGTCCGGCTGGAGGAACAACCCTGGGATCCGGCCATGACGATCATCGTCGACACCCGGGCGGCGGCGCACATCGGCCACGGCCCGGCATCCACCCTCGAATGGGTGCTGTCACTGGGCGCTTCCCTGGCCACCGAGCTGCTTCGCGACCGCCTCCGGGTCAGCCTCCTGGGTGCCGACGGGGTGATCTTCAGCCCCATAAAAGGAGAATCCACGGGGGCGACCTCGCGGTTGCTGGCCACCGTGACCGACGTCGAACCATCCGGACGCGCCTTCCTGGAGGACTGCCTCGCCGACCCGGACGCCCTCGGCACCACACGAACCGTGGTGGCCGGGCTCGGTTTGCTCCACTCCCGCGACGCCGCCGCGCTGGTGGCCGCCACCACCCGGGTGGCGGACATCGACGCGCTGGTCCCCGATGCCCGCGCCTTCCGTCTCCCCGTGGATGTGGTTGTCGCCCACGAGGAGGCCTGCCGGCTGCTGACCGCCTCCGGGTGGAACGTGGCGACCTTCGGTCCCGGGACCACCGTTCCCCAGGGCTGGGACAGGCTCGTCACCCAGCGGGAGGCCCGATGAGCAGCCGCTCCTCCGTGGCCCTGCCCCTGGTGATGTCGGTGGCGGTGGCCCTGTCCATGTTCTCCCTGGGCCCCCTGTTCACCTCCCCCGTGCTCTCCCCTGCCCTGTTCCTGGTGACCGGGACCCCCGGCCTGGTCGCCGCGACGGCCGCGTTGCTGCGAATCGGGCGCTCCTGGTCGGCGGTGCTGGCGGCCCTGTCCGGGACGGGGCTGCTGATCTGGCTGGGGATGGGCGCCGCACCGGGAAGCACACCCCTGACCGGGATACCGGGCCTGTTCGCCAGTGGTTTCCAGGTTTTGCGGGATTCGCAACCACCGATGCCCGACCATCCCGCGCTGGGTTGGTTGCTCCTGTTCCTGGCCTTCGTGCTGTGGCTGGTCTCCTACGTGCTGGCAGAGCCCCTGGAACAACCGGCCTGGGTGATCGCCCCCCTGGCACTGCCGTACGGCCTCACGGCGCTGGTACACCCGGTGGAAATGGGCGTCACCGGGTTCCTGCTGGTCGCGGGCGGCTACGTGGCGATCCTGCTCACTGCCGGTGGGCCGGGACTCACCGGCGGCGGAGCGGGATTCCAGCTGGCGCGCTGGGTCGTCGGCCTGATCGCCGCCACGGTGGCCACGGCCCTGGCCCTGGGGGTCACCTCCGTCCTGCCCATGGGCCGCAAACAGCCCTGGTTGAACAACGGCGCCGAAAAACCCATCCAGCTCAGCGACCCGACCATCGAACTGAGCCGCAACCTGCAGCGCCCGAGCCCCGTGGACGTGCTCACCTATCGCGCCAGCGACCGGAAACCCCACTACCTGCGCACCACCGCCCTGACCCACCTGACCACGGAGGGGGCGCAGCTGGAATCCATGCGGCTGCGCAGCTCGGGCATCGGCGAGGCCTATGACGCCCCCGGGAACAAGGTGGACGTCAACATCTCGATGCGTTTCCCCTCCCAGTACCTGCCGGCCCCGTTCGCCATCGACGGTTTCGACGCCTCCGGGAACTGGGGGTTCGACCAGAACACCCTCTCGGTGGTCGCCACGGGCGACCAGGGTGCCGACCAGACCACGAATCTCGACTACCGCGTCACCTCGGTGATCCCGGACGGGGGTTCGTCCCTGCCGACCGCCCGCGCGGGATCGGATCCGGCGGGCGGGGAAACCCTCAAGGTGCCGGAGGGCATCTCCGAGGAGATTCGAAACCTGGCGGCCAGGATCACCGGTAACGCGGCTACCGACGGCGCCAAGGCGAAGGCCATCGAGGAGTACCTGACCTCCGACCGGTTCACCTACACCCTCCAGGCCCCCACCTCGACGGGGGTGGATGCCATCAGCGCCTTCCTGCTGAACGACCACTCCGGCTACTGCATCCACTTCGCCACCTCCATGGCGGTGCTGGCCCGGATCGAGGGCATTCCATCGCGCATCGCGGTCGGGTTCACGGGTGGTGTCCCCGACGGGGATGGCTACAAGGTGACCACGGACAACATGCACGCCTGGCCCGAGCTCTACTTCGAGGGCCTGGGGTGGGTGCCCTTCGAACCAACCAAGTCCATCGGCTCCTCCGGCACGGGCGAGAATCCTCCGCCAAACCCACCGAGCTCCGATCCCGGCACCCCTCCGAGCACCGCGGTCGAGTCCCCCGAACCCCAACCCACCGAGCCGACGCCGTCCCTCGCGCCGTCCCCGGCTCCCTCCCCCGGCGAGGGGACCCAGGGCACCAGCGCGGGAAGCTCCGAGAGCTGGGGCTGGCTGCTCTGGGGGTTGCCCGTGCTCCTGCTGCTGGTCTCACCCGCCGTGGCGCGGTTGTTGATCAGGGGGTGGCGTCTGCGCGGCGGACAACCTCCGGCCACCGCCGCCGCCGCGGCGTGGCGTGAGCTGGCGGCCGTTCACAGGGATCTGGGCCGGGAGTTCCCGCCGGGTTCCCCCGTCGAGGTCGTCAAGGCCATGGAGCACGGCCTCCCCGCCACCACTGCGGCACACCTGTTCGAGGTGGCCGAGGCCGCGCAACGCAGCCAGTTCGCTCGCGAAATCCCACCGGTGGATCAGCTTCCCGGGCGGGTGAAGCTCCTGGTCCGAGAACTCCGCGGCGACACCCCCGCACCCAGGCGTCTGCTGGCCTTCCTGCTCCCCGCTTCCTTGTGGCGGCCGAGACGCGCAGGCGGCGGGAAACGCAGGAGGAAATCGCGATAGCTTTTTCCCACCCAAGAGGCGGGGCACCTACAATGGAATTGGGCGAGCTGCCCCCGAGGAACTAGGACGGGAGACCACGATGGCTTTGTCTGAGCAGGAGCAGAAACGCCTGGACCAGCTTGAGGCCTCGCTGCTCGCCGATGACCCGAAGTTCGCGGATGCCTTGAGGGGAACACCCCAGTTCCGTGTTCAGCGTCGTCGCGCAGCCTTGGCGGGCGTGGTTTTCGTGGCCGGGCTGGCCGCCCTGGTGCTCGGGGTCCAGTTCCAGCCCTTGATCTCCATAATCGGTTTCGTGATGATGCTCGTCGCGGCGATCACCGGAATCAGCGCCTGGTCAAGGGTCGAGGGCCAGGAGGAACCGACGCGTTCCTCCAGCAAGTCCAACCATCCCTCCTCCGGAACGGATTTCATGAACAAATTGGAGGAACGCTGGCGCAAGCGCCAACAGGGCGGCGATCTCTGAATCGTGGCCGACACCCGATTCCCCACATCTTCGGGATTCACCGTCATCAGATATCGGCTGGGAAACGGTCTAGAACTCGCCCTGCTACCCGACCCGAGTGCCCCGGCCGTGGCGGTCAACCTCAGTTTCCAGGTGGGTTCCGTTGATGAGATGCCGGGACGCACCGGCTTCGCCCACCTGTTCGAACACCTGATGTTCCAGGGCTCGGCCCGGGTGGCGCCGGGAGAGCACATGTCCGTGATCGAGGCGGCAGGGGGAAACGTCAACGCCTTCACCTCCACCGACCGCACGGTCTACCACGAGTGCGTGCCGTCGGGGGCGTTGGAGATGGTGCTGTGGCTGGAGGCGGACCGTCTTCGCAGCCTCGCGGTGACCCAGGAGAACCTGGACGCCCAGCGTGACGTGGTGACCCAGGAGAAACGCCAGCGCTACGACAACCGGCCGTACGGGGATCTGCTGGCCGGGCTGGTGGGGCAGCACTTCGGTCCCGGGCATCCCTACGGGCACCTGCCCATAGGTTCCATGGAGGACCTGGCGGCCGCGAGCCTGGCCGACGTGACGGCTTTCCACTCGAGGTGGTACCGCCCCTCGCGGGCGAAACTGGTGATCTGTGGCGCGCTCGACCCGGACGAGACCATCGACCTGGTCGAACGGTATTTCGGTGATCTCGAGGACCTTTCCCCACCGCCCCGGGAAACCATCACCGAATCCCCCCTGCCGGGTGGGGTCATCACCCTGACCAGCGACGTCCCCCATCCCCTGCTGCACTGCTCCTGGCAGGCCCCGGCCGCCGACGACCCCGACCTGCTGCCCCTTGAACTGGGGTTGTCCGTGCTCTCCGACGGGCACGCCTCTCGCCTCCACCGCCGGCTCGTGAGGGAACGCGGCCTCGCCCACGAGGTGCACGGCGCGCTGCTGGGGCATCTCCGTTCGCCCTCCATCGCCTCCCTGAGCGCGAGACCCGCCGACGGGGTGGACACCCGGGAACTCGCCGATGCGATGCTGGAGGAACTCGCCGACCTGGATGCCCCCTCCGAAAAGGAACTGGACCGGGCGAAGGCCCAGTACGAACGCGGCTGGCTCCTGGCGCTCGCCGCCGTCGAGGACCGTGCGGAGGCCGCCGCCGACACATGGACGACCCTGGGTGACCCGGCGCTGATCAACCACCGGTTGGCGGACCTCGCGGCCGTGACCCCCGGCGAGGTGTTCCGGGTGCTTTCCAGTCGACCGGCACCCAGCCAATTGCACTACCTCCCGAAGGCTGCATCGTGATCCGTCCCGCCATCGCAGAACCCCGCCCCTGGCGTTTCCCGAACCCTGCCCGTTCCTCCCTCGACTCGGGGCTGGGGCTGGCCTTCATCGACCTGCCGGATCAGGCCCTGGCCTCCGTTGAACTGGTGTTGCCCACCCCGCTGGAAGCCGAACCACGGGAACTGGAGGGGGTGGCCACCGTGGTCCTGCACGCCTGCGACGAGGCCACCGTAACCCTGCCCGACATCGTGGAGAGACTGGAGCTTCAGGGGGCCGCGCTTCTCGGACACTCCACCTGGGGATACACCCGGCTGGGCGTGAGCGCCCCGGCCCGTCGCCTGCCGAAGGTGCTGGAGCTGTTCGCCTCCGTGGTCAGGGAACCGGCCTTCGACGAACCCGACCTGGCCCATCACGTCGAAACCCAGGTGGCCGCCTGGAAAACGAGAATGGCCTCCCCCACCGCCGTCACCCGCGAGGCCCTGCGGACCTCGTTGTTCGGCCCGGATCAGCGGGAGGGACGCCCCGTCGCAGGTTCCCCCGAAACCCTGGGGGCGATCGACCGGGATGCGGCCCGGAACTGGCACGAACGCACCTGGGTGCCCCAGGGCGCGACCCTGATTCTCGCCGGCGACCTGAAAGGGTCGGACACCGACGAACTCACGGCCCCTCTGGAGGCCTGGCGTGGCGTCCGCGCCCCGGCTCCGGCCCCCCAGGGAGTCCCCGGCAGACCCAGGATCGTGCTGGTCGATCTCCCGCAGGCCGCCCAGACCGTGGTGCAGGCGTTCGTCCCGACCCCCGGGCGTGACGCCCCGGAATGGGCGGCGTTGAAACTGGGCGGGCACATCATGTGCGGGGCCTTCGCCAGCCGGCTCAACCTCGAGCTCCGCGAACGCCTCGGCTACACCTACGGCGTTTCGGGAGGGGTGTCGGCACGCCGCACCGGCGGTTCCCTCGTCGTGGAGACGGCCCTGAACAGCAACTCGGCCGCCGAAGCCGTCGCCCGGCTCCTGGACGCGCTCACGTTGAAGATCCCCTTCACCGATGACGAGGTCCTGGCCGCCGCCCGCTACCTGGTGCAGGCCTCCCCGCTCCAGTACGAAACGGCCGCCGACATCACGGTCCAGACCGCGGCGCTGATCGCCGCGGGTTTCGATCCGGATTTCGTGAACCGGCACCGCGCGGCGCTGTCGGGCGCGACGGCCGAGCAGGTCAACGCGGCCTGGCGGGAGAACATCCACCCCGAGGGCATCACCGTCGCGATCGGCGGCCCCGCCCGGTTGTTGGAACCCGGTCTGAGGGCCGCCGGAATCGCTGTCGAGATCACCGGTTGAGCAGTTCGAGGGCCTTTTCCGTCTTGGCCTTGGCCTCGTTGGTCTTCTGCTGGTAGGTGGCCAGGTCACCTGATTTCAGGGCCTGATCGGCCGCCACGAACAGGTCCGTGCTCTCCTTCAGCAGCGCTTTCGCCTGCTCCTTGCTGTCCGCCTCGGAGGCCGGCGGGGTCTGTTCCCCACTTGGTGGTGGGGTCTCCACGGGTTTCTCCCCCGTCTCGGCCCCGGCATCGCCCTGGAACACCTGATCCAGGGCGGCCTTCAGGGTGTCGCCGATCCCGACGTGCTCGCCGAAACGCGCCACGACGAAACGCAGCGCCGGGTAGCCGCCGCTGGTGGTGCTGGTCTGGGTGTAGATCGGCTGGACGTACATCAGGCCGCCGCCCACCGGGATGGTGAGCAGGTTCCCGTAGATGGCGCTCGTGTTGCCCTGCCGGTTGAACGGGAGCAGTCGCTCCGCCACGGCCTCGTTGGTCGAGATCGCGTTGAAGGTCTGGCCCGGCCCCGGGATCTGCTTGGCGTCGGACAACTTCAGCGCCCGCAGCTGCCCGTAGTTCGGGCTGGTCGCATCCGCGTTGACGGCCATGTAGACCGAGAGGTTCTCCCGTCCCCGTGGGACGAAGACCGTCGTGTTGGAGTAGTGCGCCTGCTCCTCACCCGGCCACTTGATGGTCAGGAAGTAGGGGGGTTCCTTGGTTCCGCTCTCGCCGCCCTTGACGGGATCGGTTGGCACCTCCCAGATGTCCGACTGCTGGAAGAAGGTGTACGGGTTGGTGGTGTGGTAGAGCCCCAGCATCTGGCGCTGCACCTTGAACAGGTCCTGCGGGTAACGCAGGTGGGCCATCAGTTCGGGGTTGATCTCGGACTTCGGGGTGATGAGCCCCGGATAGACCTTCGACCAGGTCTGGAGGATGGGATCCGACTCGTCCCAGCCGTAGAGGGTGACGGTGCCGTCGTAGGCGTCCACCGTGGCCTTGACCGAGTTGCGGACGTAGTTGACCTGCGTGCCGGAGGACGTGCGATCACCGCTGGTGCGGGTGTCCTTGGTGGCCTGGGTCCAGTCGACCCGGGTCGAGTTCGGGTAGTCGGCGGTGGTGGTGTAGGCGTCGATGATCCAGACGATTCGCCCGTTCACCACCGTCGGGTAGGAGTCGGAGTCGACCGTCAGGAACGGCGCCACCTCCTTGACCCGGTCCACGGGAACCCGGTTGAACAGCAACCGCGAGTTGGAGTTGACCCGTTCGGAGAGCAGCAGGTTGATGTCCCCGAAACGCACGGCGAACGCGACCTTGTTCAGGAAGTTGCCGACGGGAACGCCACCGCTTCCCTGATAGGTGTACTTGGTCTCGGTGTGTTCCTGCCCGCCACCGGGGGTGTCGAGCTCAACCGGTTCCGCTCCCTCGGGGGCCCCGGCGATGACCCAGTGCTTGGATTCCTCGCCGAAGTAGATGCGGGGTTGTTCCTGCTTGATCAGGCCCTCGGTCGGGATGCCTCCCGAGAAGTATGTGGGTTCCCCGTTCGACTCGCGCCGGTTGCCGTAGGCCGCCACCAGGCCGTAGCCGTGGGTGTAGACCGTGCGCATGTTGTTCCAGGTGTTGCCCGCCTCGACGGCGTTCAGGTCGAGTTCGCGGGCGGCCACGACGGAGTCCGTCTCCTTGCCGTCCACGTTGTAACGGTCGACGTCGAGGGTTTGGGGGAAGCGGTAGTAGCCGCGCACCTGTTGGAGCTGTTCGAAGGTCGGGGCGATGATGGCCGGGTCCATCAGCCGGATCGCGGGCAACGCGGCCGCGTCGGCACGCAACTGGCCGGCGCTCACGCTGTCCACGGCCTCGTAGTCGGTGATCTGCACCGCGTTGATACCGAAGGCCCCGCGCGTCGCCTCGATGTTGTTGGCTATCCACGGCCGTTCCAGGTCGGGTTCGTTGGGTTTGACCACGAAACTGCGGACCCCCCACGGATAGACGGCGGTGAGGATCATCGCGGAGATCACCAGCAGCCCCACTGCGATACCGGGCACGCTCCACCGCACCCGCCACGCGTTGTAGAAACACAGCAGGGCACAGATCCCCGCGATCGCGGCGACGATCAGGCTGGCCGGGATCCGGGAGGTCGCATCCGTGTAGTTGACCCCCGTGAACAGGCTGTTCTGGGTGGTCAGGTAGCCGTAACGGTCCAGGAAGGAGGCCACCCCGTAGAGCAGCAGCACCACCCCGAGCAGAATGGAGACCTGCCGCTGGGCCGCCCTGCCCGCGGCCTTGAGATTCCCCGACTTCCGGAAGGCCGTGGAGTTCATGGCCCCGGTCAGGAAATGAACCAGCAGCGACCCGACGAGGCAGACCGCCACCATGAAACTCACGTAGCTCAGCACGAACCGCCACCAGGGCAGCTGGAACACGTAGAAGGACGCGTCCAGCCCGAAGACGGCATCGGCGGTGCCGAAATCGGTGGCGCGGGTCCATGCCAGGAAGACCTGGGACTGGCTGGCAGCGACCCCGCCGCCCAGCACTCCGGCCCCGATGGCGGGCAGCAACATGAGGGGCCGGGAACGCCGGTCCAGGTTGTCGCGAAGCTGGATCAGCAACTCGGAATCCAGGTTCGCGCGCCGAACCGGGGGACGCAGCCGGTAGGCCAGCGCCAGGGAACCGAACAGCCCGCCACCCATCAGCAACCCGAATCCCAGGAACAGCCCCACCCGGGCGGCCAGCTGGGTGGTGAACACCGTCGAGGCGGACACGCTGCTGAACCACAGGTAGTCCGTGTAGAACCGGGATGCCAGCACCACCAGCAGGGCGAAAACCCCGAAGATCAGAACAGAGATCAGCAGTGGGCTCTGGCGCTTCTCCGTGCCGGCTTCGGCTTCCGCGCTCATGCGTTCTCCTCCTTAAACGTGGCCAGCAGGGCATCGGCCAGGCCGGGGACCAGTTCCTCGGCTCCGAGCAGGTCTTCCGGGTTGCTGAGCACACGGGCCAGGCCGTGCCGCGACCCGTCGCGCAGCGCACCGACCACCACCCGGACGTCGATGCGGGCCTCGTGGTTGTTCACGAACTCGACGGCCTCGTCGGGGTCGGCGGGTATCTGGGACTCGAAGCGGGACGGCAGGAAGGTGCGCTCCATCGCGATCGCGCATCCGGTCACGGTCGCCGGCCAGGTCAGGCGCGCCAGCCGCGCGGCGATGTCGCCCCCGAGCTGGAAGTCCTCCTGCTCAACGGCGGTCAATGCGTCCGCCGCGGTGCAGGTGACCCGTTCCCGCAGCTGCGGTTCCAGCTCAAGCAGCGTGGCGGTCTCAACCAACGCGAAGAGCCGCGCGGGCTGATCCCACCCGAGTTCCGAGACGTGACGTTCGATGTCGGCCAGGGCCGCGATCAGGCGGCTCGGATCCACCTCAGCCACAGCTGGGCACCTCCTGTGTGGATTGTCCTTCGTTGACCAGCTGCAACGCAGCGATCGCGTCCTTGAGAGTACCCACGGGCACCAGCCTGAGGTTGGTGTGCAGGTCCCCCAGGTCGGCGCAGTTGCTGGCCGGCATGAGGAACAGCTTCGCCCCGGCGGCCTCCGCGCCCTTGATCTTCTCCCGGATCCCACCAATGCCGTACACCTTCCCCGCGGCATCCACCTGACCGGTGCCCGCCACCACCCGTCCCTCGCGCAGCACCCCGTCGGTGATGCGGTCGTAGATGGCAAGGGCGAACACCAGGCCCGCGGAGGGACCGACGATGCCGGAGTCGATCCGGTAGGAGACCGAGGGCGCGTAGCGGTAACCGATCGAGAGCGAGATCCCGAGGTAGGGGGCCCCGTCCCGTTCCGTGACCGTCGTCACCGTGACGTTCTCGCTGCTGCCGCCGCGTATCACCCTGAAAACGATGGGGTCCCCGACGGCTCTGGTCTGGATGGCGGTTTTCACCTCTTCGTTGGTGGTCACCTCACTGCCGTCCACGGCCTCGATGAGGTCGCCGGGACGCAGCTGTCCGTTCGCGGGTCCCGACAGGCTGACCGAGGACACCATCGGCATCTCGGTGACCGTCTGTCCCGCGGCCCTGAGGGCGGCGACGGTGGCGTTGACGCGGGAGGAGTCCATCATGGCGACCGCCTCGTTCTGCACCTCGGCGTTCGTTTTGCCGGCCGGGTACACGACATCACGCGGCAGGGCGTCCGAGTCGACGGCGATGTGCGCCAGCAGCGCCTCGGGAAGGCTGATGCCGGAATCGACCCGCGTGGTGGAGACCGTGGTCATCAGCAGTTTGCCGCCGCTGTTGCTCGTGGGAATGCCGGAGATCTCGATGAGCGGCCCCTCATCGGTGCTTCCCATCACGTCGACGGTCTGCCCGGGATGCCAGGTCACGAACGGCACCGGAATCAGGATGAGACCGGCAGCGAGCACCACGAACAACGCCGAGGAAACGACGGCCACCATGTTTCGAGACAACTCTCGCCCCTCCTTGCCTGCCACGCGGGTGGCGACAAGCCTACCAAGAGGAGTTCACCGGGTCGTCAACCCGGATTTCCTTGATCCCGTAGGGTTGAATGGTTTCCGAAAACCGGTTCTCCCGTGTGAAAGGCTTGATGCCCAATGTCAACTCCTGGAGGGTTCGATTTCGAACAGCTCAGACGCATGATGGAGCAGCTCGGCCTCAGCGCCGAGGACCTGGATCTCGACGAGTTGATGAAACAGATGCAGCGGCTGCATGCATCCGGTGGGATCAGGTTCGGCATCACCCCGGCCGACCAGGACCCGGAAGCCGCCTGGCGAACCACGATCACCGCGGCACGTCGTCTCGCCTCGGAGCTTGGCCCCGACCCGTCCCTCTCGCCCGGGGAACGGCTCGCCATCGTCGACGCGGAGCGGCTGGCCCAGTCCTGGCTGGACCCGGTGACACGATTCGCCTCGTCCGGGACACCCCCGGTCACGCAGCGCCGCGGGGACTGGATCGAATCCACCTCCGCGGGGTGGCGGCGCCTGGTCGAACCGATCATCGACGGGCTCGCCGATGCGCTGCAGCGCGGCACCGCAGCCCCCGAGGATCCGCAGTTCGCCGACCTCTCCTCGATGCTCGCCCCCCTGATGCGGACCTCGGCATCGCTGATCTACCGCGACCGGTTGGGCAAGGTGCTGGCCTCGGTGGCCGGCTCCACGCTGACCGGATCGGAGGTCGGGATCTCCCTCGCCCAGGGGTCGGCGGTGACGGTGCTGCCCGCGAACGTCGCCGAGTTCACCCGCGATCTCGACCTGCCGGACAGCGACGTCATGCTCTACCTGCTGCTGCGCGAGGCCGCGAGACAACGGCTGTTCCACGGAGTCGGGTGGCTGTCCCCGCAGCTGGAGGCGCTCCTGGCCCACTACGCCCGCGAGATCCGGATCGACTTCGAGGCGTTGTCCTCGCAGCTGGACATCGGCGGTGAGGAGGTTTCGCTGGAGGACATCGTCGCCGTCGGCGAGAAGGTGCGGGGTTCGTTCTTCAAACCCGCCAGCACCGAACTGCAGCTGGAGATCCTGGGTCGCCTCGAGGTGCTGCTGGCCCTGATCGAGGGCTGGGTTGATCACGTCACGAACCGGGCCGCCTCGAACTGGATGACCAACTCCGCGCAGCTCGACGAGGTGGTGCGTCGGCGCCGCGCCTCCGCGGGCCCCACCCGCGAGGTGTTCCGGGACCTGCTCGGCCTGGAGCGGCGTCCCCGTCTGGTGCGCGACGCGGAGAACCTGTGGGCGGCCATGGAGCACCGCCACGGGCCCACCGAACGCGACGATGTGTGGCGGCATCCCGACATGTTGCCGACCGCCCGGCACCTGGAGGATCCCCTCTCCTACGTGCACCCGGCCCACCGGGACGAGGACGACGGGGACTTCGACGTGGAGCTTCGCAAACTGCTTGGTGAGTAGCACTTGACTAAAGCACCCTCCACGCGATTGACTTGCATCACAGCACCCGCCCGGGAAAGTTCGCAGGGGAAGGCGAACCCCCGGGCGGGGCTTTTTCATTCCCCTTCCGGTGCGGCACCCCGCTCGCTGTGTTCCGCGACGATCCGCAGCACGTCAGAACCGAACCGGTCAGCCTTCACCGCACCTATGCCGCTGATCCGCAGCAGCTGGGCGCGATCAGCCGGTTCGGCCTCGGCGATGGCCTGCAGGGTGGTGTCGGTGAAGATCACGAAGGCCGGTTGGGATGCGGCGTTGGCGGTCTCCAACCGCCAGGTCTTCAGGGCGGCCAGGAGTTCCTCGTCGAAAGGCGCCTCGCAGCCGATGTGACGCCCCAGTTTGCGTTCGGAGGCGGCGGTCAACTGCTCCCGGCAGACGAAACATGTCCGGGAACGCACGCTGCCCCGCCCGGCCCTGCCGGAGCGGGTGGCGGGAACCTGTTGCTCGGGCACGAGACCCGTCAGGAAACGGGAACGCGCGCCACGGCCACGGGAAGGCCTGCCGGGCCACGAAACCCGCAGCCGCTGGCGGGCCCGGGTGACCGCGACGTGCAGGAGTCTCCGCTCCTCCGACAGCGCTGGTTCCTCCTGGCTCAGCGCGAAGGGCACCATGCCCTCGCGCACCCCGACCACGGCCACCGCATCCCATTCGAGCCCCTTGGCGGCGTGCATGGTCGCCAGCGTGACGGCGCTGGTGGCGGGCGGGGTCTCGAGGCTGGCGTGGTCGTTCAGCCAGGCGGTGAACTCGGGGGCCGTCCACTCCGGGGTGGTCTCCTGGACGTCACGGATCATCTGCACCAGGGAATTGATGGACTCCCAGCGTTCCCGCTGCGCACCCATCCCCGACGGGGCCTCCGGGCTCCATCGCAGCTCGGACAGCACCTCGTCCAGCAGCTCCCCCGGGCGGCTCCCGGAATTCTGCTGCGCAGCGCGGCCCAGCCGGTTCACCGCGTCCCGAACCTCGGGGCGCTCCCAGAACCGGTCGGTGCCCTTGACCTGGTAGGGGATGCGGGCGGCGTCCAGGGCGGATTCGAGGATGGGTGACTGAGCATTGATGCGGTGGAGCACCGCGCACTCGCCCCACGGGATGCCCTCGGTGTGTCGTTCCCGCAGCCAGGCGACCACGGCCCGGGCCTCGTCCTCCTCCGTGCCGTCGTCGTGGAACTCGGGGGGCGGCCCCTCGGGGCGTGTGGGGCGCAGGTCCCCCGCCCCGGGACGGCGGCGCACGATACGGTTCGCGAGCTGGACGATTGACGGGCTGGAACGATAGTTGCGGACCAGCCTCACCTGCCGGGCCCCGGGATGTTCGGAGGCGAAACCGGTCAGGCAGTCGGCCCTGGCGCCGGCGAAACCGTGGATGGCCTGCTGGGGATCACCGACCACGCAGATGTCGGGGCGGCCGTCCACCCACAGTGACACCAGGCGGTGCTGGATCGCGGAGACGTCCTGGTACTCGTCCACCACGAAGTGCCGGTAGGCGCCCCGGATCTGCTCGGCGACGGCGGGATGCTCCACCAGCAGCGCGGCCGCGCACAGGAGGATGTCGTTGAAATCCACCACCCCTGCGCTGGTCTTGTGTTTTTCGTAGGCTTCCATCACCTGGGCCACGCGTTCGGGTTCCACCCCCGCGACCTCGCGGCCGCGGGCGAGCCGGGAGTAGCGGCTTGGGGGAACGTTGCTGGACTTGGCCCAGCCGATCTCGCCGATCAGGTCCCGGACCAGGTTCGTGTCGGCGTTGCCGAGCACCCGGTTCGCGGCCCGCCCCACGAGTGGGAATGGGTTGTCCAGCAACGCGGGGAATTCGGAGCCGTAGGCCGTCGGCCAGAAGTAACGGCACTGGCTGAGCGCGGCGGCATGGATGGTCCGGGCCGATACCCTGCGCACTCCGAGCCCGGCCAGCCGCGACTTCAGTTCGCCCGCCGCCCGCGTTGTGAAGGTGACCGCGAGGGTCGCGGCCGGGGCGTAACGCCCCTCCCGGACGGCGTGGGCAACCCGGTGAGTGATCGCCCGCGTCTTGCCCGTCCCCGCCCCCGCCAACACCACCAGCGGCCGGTCCAGCAGCGTCGCCACCTGCCGCTGTTCGGGGTCAAGGGCGTCGAGGATCGGGTCAGTCACGAGGACCATTCAAACAGGCCAAGCCGACAAAACCCCGACCGGTGCCCCGCCCCGCGGTTTTGTCGGTGGCGCGCACTAATGTGATCGATCGCAGGGAAGGAGAGGATCATCGCTTTGGACAGGAGAGTGGCGGGGCGTTGGGAGGATCTGATCGACGCCCTGGCGGCGTGGCTGGATGAATTGCGTCCCGGGGTGCTGGAACGCGTTCGGATCGTCACTTCGTCGGCCGCCACCGCGCGCCTGGCGGGACAGGCGCTGGCCGCCCGGATCGGCATCCTCGCGGGGGTGGATCTGATACCGGCCGACCGCTGGGCGGCGCAGCTGCAGGCGGAACTGAGCGACGGGGAACCCTCCCCGTGGCGGGGTCTGGCACTGGAACTGGCGATCCGGGAGGTCCTCCAGGACCCGGATTTCCAGGGATCGCATCCCGTGGTGGCGGAGCATCTCGGGGCGGGCCCGGGCAGGCTGCGCGGCACCTCGCAGCGCCTTGCCGTCCTGCTGCGTCGCTACTCGGAGCATCACCCGGAGCTGCTCGCCCGCTGGCTGGCGGACCCGGAGGAGGCCGCCGAGGAACTACCCGGGCATCTGAGCTGGCAACCGGAGCTCACGGTGCGCGTCACCGAGATCCTCGAATGGGATCCGGTCGAGGAGCTGACACGGCTGAGCGCCGCCCTGGCGGAGACACCCGGACCTGCCACGGCCGTGCTGCACTGCCCGGACCTGCCGGCGGCGACGAAGCTGCTGCTGGAGGCCATCGGTCGGCGCCGGGAGGTCCCCTTCCTGGAACTGGACGGCACGGCGAGGCCGCAGAGAATCACCTGGCTGGGCTCCCACGACCCGCTGCGACAGGCCGAGGTGCTGCGCGATGAACTGTGCCGCATCCTGCAGGAGGATCCCGGCCTGGAACCGCGGGACATCCTGGTGGTTGTTCCCGACCCCGCGGCCTGGTGGCCCGCCCTCTGCCTGGCATTCGCGCCGCTCGAGGGCAGCTCCCACCCGGGCCGGCGCCTGCGACTCCAGGCCCCACCCGAGGTCCGCGCCCCCAATCCCGTGCTGCGTACCCTGGCCGAGGCCACCGGGCTGCGGGATTCCCGCGTCACCGCCAGTTCCCTGCTGGATCTGCTGGACCTGGCACCGATCTCGTACCGTTGGCGGTTGCCGGAACGCGACGAACTGGCCCGGCTGGTCGACGCCGCCGGGATCCGTTGGGGCCTCGACGCCCGGCACCGCGCGGAGCAGGGGCTTCCCGGGATCGCTCAGAACACCTGGGCCCGGGGCCTCGACCGGCTGCTGGCAGGGCTCGCCCTGACCCCCGGAAGCACGGCCCTGCCCATCTCCGGCGTGGATGCCGTCGGCACGTCGGAGCTGGAACTGATCGGGTCGCTCACGGAGATCTTCACCCGGCTGCGGCGTTACGCGGCCGCCGCCGAACCCGCCACCATTCCTGAGTGGATCACCCGGGCCCGGGGGCTGCTCGACGAGCTCGTCGGCCTGCCGCCCGCGGACGATCCGCTGCTCCAGGAGGCGACCTCCCGCCTGGAACGGCTGGCGGAGGAGGGGGCCACCAGCCCCGTCAGGGTGACGGCCTCCGATTTCACCCGGCTGCTGGAGCAGCTCGCCACCGAGCCCGCATCGCGCACGGTGGTCGGCAATGGCAATCTCGCCGTCGTCGGCCCGGGGGAGCTCAAGGGCGTGGACTTCCCCGTGGTCGCGCTGCTCGGTTTCGAGGACGGCATGCTCGATCCCATTCCCGACGCAATCCCCGGCATCCTGCCGGATCCCGGGCAGGAACGCCTGGAGGACCTGCTGGATCATGCCCGGGCCGCCCGGCACCTGGTGGTGGTGCACCAGCACCGCTCCGAGACCACCGATGCCGTCCGGGAACACCCGACCACCCTCACCTGGCTGTGGCGCCGGCTGGGCGTCACACCCGAGATGCGGGAACCGCCCCTGACGGCGCATTCGGAGAAGAACTTCACGGGCCCCGACCCGAGTTTCGACACCGCCGCCCTGGAGATGGCCCGCAGCCTGCGAATCGAACCCGCCGGGGCCGCGCCGGCCAGCGCGGTGCGTCGCAGGGCCGCCCTCCAACTGCCCGTCGGTGACGACACCGGCCCCATGTCCCTGGACGAGGTGACCCGTTTCCTGCGCGACCCCGCGGCCGCTTTCCTGCGTGAACGGGCGGGGATCCGGGGGAACTTCGCCCCGGAGATCAGCAACGACCTGCCGCTCAGCGCGGCCGGGTTGGACGCCTGGGGGATTCGTTCCCGGCTGCTGGCGGCGGCCCGCGGCGGGCAATCCCCCGACGAGGCGGTCCTCGCCGAGGCGCGCAGGGAGCTGCTGCCCACCGGCCCCTTGGGAGGTGCGGTTCTCGAAGCGGACGTGGAACTGGTCCGGCGGCTCTGGCAGCAGGCCCGCCCGGACTGGGACCGCCCGGTCCGCGACATCCCCGTCGACCTGGAATGCTCCGGTCTGCGGCTGACGGGCACGGTGCGGCTGCGCGGCGACGAACTGGTGGTGCTCTCCCCCAGCGACCTGCCCCGTCCCCTGTTCGAGCCGTGGGTGCAGCTGCTGGCCCTGGCGGCCTCCGGGTTCAGCGCGCGGGCCCGCATCCATCACCTGCGACGCCATTACGGCGAACTCTTCCCGGGGTCGGTGACGCTCACCCCACCGCAGGAGGCCGCCGCACACCTGGAGGTTCTGGTGCGCGGGGCCCGCCTGAGTCGTTCCAGGCTCGTCCCGGTTCCGGCGGAACCGGCCCGGGCGCTGGCGGAGTCGGCCCGGGAACGAAGATTCAACGCCGCCGACTGGGACCTGCCCACCACCAACTGGAGCTCCCCCTGGGCCTGGCGTCCGGCGCACTGGGAGCATTTCTACACCGGCCCCGCCTCGGAGCTGTTCACCGATCCTCCCCTGGAAGGCGACCCGGCGGGTCCCGAACGTTTCGGCGCTTTCGGGGGCTGGGCGCTGGCCCTGCACTCCCCCCTCCTGGAGGCCTCGCGATGATTCCGTTCGATATCACCGATCCCCTGCCCGATGGCCCGATGCTGCTGGAGGCCAGCGCCGGGACGGGCAAGACCTGGACCATCGCGGGACTCGCGGCACGCCACATCGCCGAGACGGGGGTGGGAATCGGGGAGCTGTTGCTGATCACCTTCAGCAACGCGGCCGCCACGGAACTGCGGGGCCGCGTCCACTCCCGGATCGCATCCGTGGCGAAAGACCTGGGGGATCTGCTGGCGGGCGGGCCCGAACCCGCGGATCCGGTCTCGCGGCTGCTCGGGACGGGTCGCCACGCCCCACGTCACCGGGAACGGCTCCAGGCGGCCCTGGACCACTTCGGGACCGCGACGATCACCACCATCCACTCGTTCTGCCAGGGACAGCTGGAGAGCCTGGGTGTGCTGGGTGACTGGGACGGCGCCGACGAGGTGACCGCCGACGTCTCCACCCTGGTGCGTGAGTGCGCCACCGACGAGTACCTGGCCAGCTACCTCCACCATCCGGCCCCGCCGCTGGACGCGCGCCGTGCGCTTCTCGTCGCCGCCACCGCGGCCCCGTCGCGGCTGCCCTTCGCCTCGGCCAACCAAGAGCTGCTGGACTTCCAGGAGCGGGTGCGGGCCCGTTTCACGGCACGGCGGCGCGCCCTGGGGCTGGTCAGTTTCGACGACCTGCCGGGCAGGTTGCGGTCCCTGGTCACCAGCTCCCCGGTTGCCGAGCAGGTGTGCGCGGAGCTCCGGCGTCGCTTCCCCGTCGTGCTGGTCGATGAGTTCCAGGACACCGACCCGGACCAGTGGGCCATCCTGCGGCGCACCTTCGTGGACGCAGACGCGATGATCACGCTGATCGGCGATCCCAAACAGTCGATCTACGGTTTCCGCAGCGCGGATCTCGGCTCCTACCTGGAGGCCACACGGGTGGTCCGGCACCGCGCCACCCTGGAGACCAACCACCGCAGCGAACCCGGGGTGGTCGCCGGGGTGACGAACCTGTTCGGGGATCTCTACCTGGGTGATTCGGACATCCGGGTCACCCCTGTGCGCCCCGCCCGCTCCCCGGATGAGGAGGTCCTGGTTCTCGACGCCGCCCCCGAGGCCCGCATCTGGCTGCGCGGACACGGCCCCGGGGCCACCGAAAACCCGGAACGCGCCGTGACACAAGACGTGGTGGCGCACGTGAGGGCGCTGCTGGCCGGGGCGCGATTCCGCAGCGGCGAAGGGGAGCGGCCCGTCGGACCCCACGACATCGCGATCCTCACCCGAACCCGCGGCCGGGGCCTGGCCCTGGTCTCCGAGCTGCGCGCTGCGGGCCTGCCCGCCACCTGGCACGGTCCCGGTTCCGCCCTCGACTCCCCGGCCGTGGCCGACTGGCTGGCGGTGCTCGCCGCCGTCGCCCAGCCGACCCGCGCCCGCATCCTCCAGGCCGCCTTGGGTGAGCTGCTCGGCCTGCCCGCCACCGATCTGCTGGCCGGGCGCGACGAAACCCCCGCGTCGCAGCGGGTCCACGAACTGGCGCGGTGTTTCGCGGCCGGCGGGGTGGCCTCGCTGGTCGGTGAGCTGCTGGCGGGTCTCGGCCCCCACTTGGCCCGGCTCGGGGACGGGGAACGCCACCTGGCCGACCTGACCCGGGTCGGTGAACTGCTGCTCGGCTCGGACGCCACCGACCTCGACGGGCTCCACGCCTGGCTGGTTTCCCGGGCCACCACCCCCGGGGACGAACCGGCCACCCGCCTGGCCTCCGACGAGGCGGCGGTGCGGGTGTGCACTATGCACTCGGCGAAGGGCCTGGAGTTCCCGATCGTGCTGCTGCCGCAGGTGAGTGTCACCGAGGTGAACCTGCGCGGCGCCTTCCCCTACCTGGACGCGGACGGCCGGCGGGTGCTGCACGTCGGTGCCCGCCCCGGCAGCCGTGACGAACTTGCCGCCGTCGCCAGGCGGCAGGCGCGCGACGAGGAACTCCGCCTGCTCTACGTGGGCCTCACCCGCGCCAAGCACCTGGCGATCGCCTGGCACGTGATGGACCGCCGGGCATCCTCGGGGCCCTTGACGGCGCTGCTGTGCCGCGACCGCTCGGTCCCGCGGCTTCGCCCCGAATATCCCGGGCTGCCCCCCGCTTTCGGTTTCGACCCGGGGCTGGTGCACCTGTCCCCGGTCACCTCACCCCCCTGGGGGTCCGGGCTCCCGGTCCCCGCCCCCGAACCGGGTTCCGGGGAGCTCCGGGTTGCCCGTTTCACCCGCGACATCGACCAGGACTGGCGTCGCACCTCCTATTCCGGGCTGACCGCGAACCTCCACGAGAACGCACCGGACGAACCGGAGGAGCTCGACCTGCTCCCCGGGGAAACCGACGGCCCCACCACCCCCTCCCCCATGAACGACCTGCCCGCCGGGGCGCGTTTCGGAACTCTCGTCCACGAGGTCCTGGAACAGGCGGATTGGAGCGATCCGGGGCACGTGCAGCAGGCGGTGGCCGCCGAGGCCCCCGCCTTCGGGCTGGACCGGGACCAGGCGCAGCGGCTGGCCGACGCCCTCCAGCTGGTGGTCACAACCCCGCTGGGGGGGTTGTGGGACGGCGCCCTGGCGGACCTGCCCGTCGCCGAGCGGCTGGCGGAACTGAACTTCGACCTGCCCCTGGGGGATCGCGGCCCGGCCAGTCTGGTCGCGGACCTGGCGGAGGCGATGTCCGGGCACCTGCCCGCCTCCGACCCGCTCGCCCCCTATCCGGCCCGGCTGCTCGCCACCGACACCGCCAGCGCTCCGCTGAGGGGTTTCCTGACCGGTTCGATCGACGTGGTGTTGAAATTACCCTCCGGGAGGTTCGTGGTGGTGGACTACAAGACGAACCGGCTCCCGGTCCCACCGGAGCAGGAACTGTCCGTCGAACACTACGGCCCATCCGCGATGGCGGAGGCCATGATGCAGGCCCACTACCCGTTGCAGGCGCTGCTCTACTGCGCCGCCCTGCACCGTTTCCTGACCTGGCGGCTGCCCGGTTATTCACCCGGGAAACACCTGGGTGGGGTGGGTTATCTGTTCGTGCGGGGCATGGCCGGACCCGGGACCCCGGTGGTGGCGGGTGGCCGCTGCGGGGTTTTCGAGTGGTTCCCGCCGGCCGCGCTGGTGGTCGAGGTCTCCGATCTGCTGGGAGGTGGAAGGTGAGAGGACCGGAGGTTCCCGTGGCGGCCACGGGATTGCTGAGGACCTTCGCCGAGGCCGGGATGATTCACGTGGCCGATTTCCACCTGGCCCGCCGGATGGCCGCCTACTTCGGGGAGAGCGACGACCGGGTGCTGCTGGCCCTCGCCCTGACGGTGCGGGAGTTGCGCCTGGGGTCGGTGTGCCTGGACCTGGCCTGCGCACCCGAGCTGATCGTTCCCGGCGAAACCGACGACGGATCGGTGGCGGAACCCGTCGAACTGCCCTGGCCGGAACCGCAGGCCTGGGCCGCGGCGGTGGCGGCCTCACCTGCGGTGGCCGGCCCGGAGGCCGGGCCGCGGCCGTTCCGTCTGGTCGATGGTCTGCTGTACCTGGACCGGTTCTTCACAGAGGAACGGGACCTGGCCGCCGGCCTCAGGCGTCGCAGCGCACTGCCGGATCTACCCTCCCCCGAACCACCCGCCCCCGGGCCCGGCATGGTTCCCGACCCCACCCAGGACGCCGCGGTCCGGGCGGCCATCCGGGCCCGCACCAGCGTCATAACGGGCGGTCCCGGTTCCGGCAAGACGACGGTGGTTTCCCGGATCATCGACGCGCTGACCAGCCGGAGCCCGGTCACCGTCGCCCTGACCGCCCCCACCGGGAAGGCCGCCACCCGTTTGGAGACCGCAGTGCGCGACAGGTTGCAGCACCCGGAACGGGTCGCCCTGACCGCCGGCACGCTGCATCGGATCCTCGGCGTGGTCCCGGGTCGCGCGGAACGCACCCATGACGCACTGAACCCGTTGCCCTTCGACGTGGTGATCGTGGACGAGACGTCGATGGTGTCGATCACGTTGATGTCGTGGCTACTGGATGCGGTGGCCGACTCCACCCGGCTGGTCCTGATCGGCGACCCGAACCAGCTGGCCTCCGTGGATGCGGGGGCGGTGCTGGCCGACATCTCCGCCGCCCCGGACCTGGTCACCTCCCCGGGTGGGCCCGCCGTGGTGCAGCTGGGCGGCAGCCACCGCAACCTCGACGACGTGGCCCGGCTGGCCGAGGCCATCCGCGATGGCGACGCGGACGGCTGTCTGGCGCTGCTGGAACGATCGGAGACGTGCACGCTGACCGCGTACACCGGCACCGAGCCGCTGGCCGACCTGCCTGCGCTGGCCGCCGATGTCGGGGCCGCCGCCCACGATGCCCTGGCCGCCGCGCTGGCGGGTGACGGCAACCGGGCCGTGCGGGCCCTGGAGCGTCACCGGTTGCTTTGCGCGCACCGGGAGGGGCCCTTCGGAACCGGGCACTGGCAGCAGGCGGTGCGCAGGCACCTGGCCGCGACGCTGCCGGGTTACGCACCCGATGTGGGGCAGTACCCGGGCCAACCGTTGATCGTCACTCGCAATTCAGATGTGGTCAGCAACGGTGATGTCGCGGTGATCATCAAGATCGACGGGCGTCTGCTGGCGGCCGTGGACCGGGGTGGAAACGCGGAGCTGTTGAACCCGCTGCTGCTGGATGCGGCCCAGGAACTGCACGCCATGACCATCCACAAGTCGCAGGGAAGCCAGTTCGAGCGGGTCAGCGTGATCCTGCCCCCACCGGGTTCACCGCTGCTGACCCGGGAACTGCTGTACACGGCCGTCACCCGCGCCGAATCGGGGGTTCGGCTGTACGGCTCCCCGGACGCGCTGCGGAAGGCGGTCGGCACCCGGGCCCGGCGGGCGAGCGGCCTGGTGCGAACCACGGGCCCGCGGGACGCGAAACGCTAGGCTTGGGATGCTGAACAGAAATGAGGCCCACGCATGTCCGTTTTCGAAGACGTCAAACTGGCTCCCGCCGATCCGATCCTGGGGTTGAACGAAGCGTTCAGAGCGGATGAGCGCACTTCCAAGGTTAACCTCGGGATCGGCGTCTACCTCGACGAGAACGGGCGGATGCCGCTGATGGAATGCGTCCGTGCCGCCGAGGACCGGCTGGCCGCGGCCGCGAAACCGCACGCCTATCTCCCCATCGACGGACTCCCCGACTACGTCCGCCTGGTGCGGGAACTGGTCTTCGGCGCCGATTCCCCCGCAGTCGCGCAGGGCCGCATCGCCACGGCGCAGAGCCTGGGTGGCACCGGTGCCCTGAAGGTCGGCGCCGATTTCATCGCGACCCTGAGCCCCGGCTCCCCCGTGCTGATCTCGGATCCGTCGTGGGAGAACCACCGGGCGATCTTCACCCGCGCCGGTTTCACCGTCGGCACATACCGCTACTACGACGCCGAGGCGAAAGGCATCGATGTCGATGGCATGGTCGCCGACCTCGAGGCGGCGCGGCCGGGCACCGTGGTGGTGCTGCACGCCTGCTGCCACAACCCCACCGGCTACGACCTGACCCCCGAGCAGTGGGACCGGGTGATCGGGGTCATCACGGATCACGATCTGATCCCGTTCCTGGACATGGCCTACCAGGGTTTCGGGGCCGGGGTAGCCGAGGACGGGGCCGTGATCTCCCGCTTCGTGGCGGCCGGGCTGCCGGTGTTCGTCTCGACCTCGTTCTCGAAGTCGTTCGGGCTCTACGGCGAACGCATCGGCGCCCTGCACATCGTCTGCCGGGACGCGGAGGAGGCCACCCGTGTGCTGTCGCAGGTGAAGATCTGCATCCGCACCAACTACTCCAACCCCTCCACCCACGGCGCGGCCATCGTCGCCAGCGTGCTCGGTGACCCCACCCAGCGGGCCTCCTGGGAGCAGGAACTCGGCCGGATGCGTGACCGCATCAAGCAGATGCGTACCCGCCTCGTGGATGCGCTGCGGGCCGAGGGCATCGAGGACATGGACTTCATCGCCCAGCAGGTCGGCATGTTCAGCTACTCGGGTCTGTCCCGGGACCAGATGCTCACGCTGCGCCGCGACCACGGCATCTACGGCACCGAGAAGGGCCGGATGTGTGTCGCGGCCCTAAACGACGGCAACCTGGAGGCCGTCGCGAAGGCCGTGGCCACGGTCCGGGCCCGGTGACCCGTCACGCCGAGGCGATCAGGAAAATCAGGACGACGACGTAGACGCTGCTGAGCAGCACCCAGAAACGGCCGAGGTAGAAACGGAACGCCGCCCGGCGGTAGGCGAAAACGCCGGGGGCGTCCACCCGGCCCTGCTGCCTGCGCGGATCCGGACCGATGTAGTAGTCCTTCAGACCCCAGCCGGGCCGGGTTCCGAATCGTGACATGCCCTCCAGGTGGATTCTCCCGCCCTCGGCCAGGGTCCTGAGGCTGCGGTGCGCCAGCAGCACACCCAACCACATGAAGACGGCGTGATCGAGGGATGCGTAGTCCAGAAAGGCCTGGATCTGCAACCAGACGGGCCTGGCGAAGCTCAACAGCGAAGCGAACGTCTCCTTCCACGGGTCGGCATCGCTGACGTAGCCGCAGGCTATGGCGAAACCGCCCACCAGCAGCAGCCGGAACAGGGCACCGAACATGCAGGGCCACTGCGGTTTCCGGCTGGTGACCTCCCCCGCCACCAGGGAAACCGCGACGAAACCCACCAGGGCCAGGTTCGCGACCATCACCCAGTTCAGGTATGCCTTCACGGGCGGGAACAGCAGTCCCGGCAGCACCACGACAGCGGTGATGTAAACCGCCATCCTGGCACGCGCATACAACCAGCGCACGCAGGCCACGAACCTACGTTCCCAGACCGCCAGCCGGCACTCGTTCATCTCGCGCCGCAGGCGTTCCTTCTCGGATTCGGCCGGGGGCCCCGGGGCTCGCCTGTCGGAAACGGGAATGGCGACGGCGTCGACCTCGGTCGGGGTTGCCCACGACCCCACCCGCGGCTGCATCTGCGTCGGGGGTGGCTGCGCCGGCGCCTGCTGCCGGACTGGAGCCGGCTGCACCGGGGGCAGCGGCGCCGTGACGGCTGGCAGCTCCACGGTCGGGGTGTCGTCCTCGAAGGAACGTGGATTTTCTCGCAAGTTCTCTCCTTAACATGCCCCCAAGTGCAGGCGGCCGTTGTTCAGTCGAGGTAGTCGCGAAGCACCTGGGAACGTGACGGGTGCCGCAGCTTGCTCATGGTCTTCGACTCGATCTGGCGGATACGTTCCCGCGTCACCCCGTAGACCTTGCCGATCTCGTCGAGGGTCTTCGGCTGGCCGTCGGTGAGCCCGAAACGCATCGAGACCACACCCGCCTCCCGTTCGGAGAGAGTGTCCAGGACGTCGTTGAGCTGTTCCTGCAGCAGGGTGAAGTTCACCGCGTCCGCGGGCACGACCGCCTCGGAGTCCTCGATGAGGTCACCGAACTCGGAGTCGCCGTCCTCACCGAGCGGGGTGTGCAGGGAGATGGGTTCGCGCCCGTATTTCTGAACCTCGACCACCTTCTCCGGGGTCATGTCGAGTTCCTTCGCCAGCTCCTCCGGGGTTGGTTCCCGGCCGAGGTCCTGCAGCATCTGCCGCTGCACGCGGGCCAGTTTGTTGATGACCTCCACCATGTGGACGGGGATGCGGATGGTGCGGGCCTGATCGGCCATGGCCCGGGTGATGGCCTGCTTGATCCACCAGGTGGCGTAGGTGGAGAACTTGTAGCCCTTGGTGTAGTCGAACTTCTCCACGGCGCGGATCAGACCCAGGTTGCCCTCCTGGATCAGGTCGAGGAACAGCATCCCGCGGCCCGTGTAACGCTTGGCCAGGGAGACGACGAGCCGCAGGTTCGCCTCGAGAAGGTGGTTCTTGGCGTTGCGCCCGTCGTTCGCGATCCACTCGAAGTCCTCGAGGTCCTCCGGGAGAACGGGGTTCTCGACATCCGCGATCCGTTCCTCCGCGAAGAGCCCGGCCTCGATCCGTTTGGCCAGCTCCACCTCCTGGACGGCGTTGAGGAGGGCGACCTTGCCGATCTGTTTGAGGTAGTCCTTGACGGGGTCGGCGGTCGCGCCGGCCGAGACGACCTGCTGTTCCGGTTCGTCGGCGTCGTCCTGGTCCGAGAGGGAGAAGCCCTCCTCCTCGACGAGCTCCTTCTCGAGGGTGGCTTCCTTCTCCTCCACGAACTGGGAGTCGTCCACCTCGTCGAGGGAACGTTTCTTGCCCCCGACCTTCAACACGACATCGTTGCCGTCGCGCTGCACCTCGACCTCGATCTCCCCCGACGTGAGCTGCGCAATGGTCGGTTCGGCATCCTCCACATCCGCCTTCGACTTCGCCCGGGAACGGGTTGGTTTGGTGGTTGCGGTCTTGGTGGTCTTCGCGGCTGCCTTGGTGCTCTTGGTGCCGGTCGTCCCGCCCGTGGCCTTCGCGGTCCTGGTTGCGGCGGTCTTGGTCTTGGTTGCCTTCGATGCGGTGGTTTTGGTTCCCGCGGCCTTGCTCTTGGCCGTCGCCGAGGCGGCGGTTTTGGCTGCGGTGGTCCTGGTTCCGGTCGTCTTCTCCTTGTCCTCGGATTTCGCGGCCTTCGTGGCGCGGGTGCGCTTCGTGGTGGGCTCGGTTTCCTTCTCCACGGTTTCGGTGGCGGTCTTCCTCGCGCGACTACGGGTGGTCTTCGGAGCCTGTTCGGAGCTCGAACCAGAGGTCACAGCGGTTTCTCCTCGCATCTGGGCACAGAACACCCCCGTTGCGGTCAAGGGGCGTTGAAATCCATCTTTCCACGGGCTCCCCCGACACTCAAACACGACCTTCTACGGGTTCCTCCCCACCTCGGGCCTGACTGGCCACCGCAGGCGTCATACCACGGTCTGAGGTACCCCTGAGATAACGATTGGGTCACAATTTCGGGAACCTTTGACCCGCCAGGAGCGTTTTGATGGGTGTAGACGTCAGAAAGGCGGATCCAATGATCACGACTGCGCGAACCCGTAGCACCGACGGCATCGATGGCAAGGATGCCGTGGGGCTCTACCTGGACGCGATAGCCAAGACCCCTCTGCTGAACGCCGTGGAAGAGGTGCAGCTGGCCCGGGCCATAGAGGCCGGGTTGTTCGCCCGCGAAATCCTCGACGGCAGCGAGACCACCTCAACGGACGCCACTCGCGAAGAACTCGAACAACTCGTCGAACTCGGCGATCAGGCCATGCAGCGTTTCATCAAGGCGAACCTGCGTCTGGTGGTTTCCGTGGCGCGCAAGTACGGCCGCGCCCAGATGCCGCTGCTCGACCTGGTGCAGGAGGGCAACACCGGCCTGATCCGAGCCGTGGAGAAGTTCGACCACACCAAGGGCTTCAAGTTCTCCACCTACGCCACCTGGTGGGTGAGGCAGGCCATCTCCCGCGGCATCGCGCAGCAGGGCCGTATCGTTCGTCTGCCCGTGCACGTGGCCGAACAGGTCAACCAGGTGTCCGCGGTGCGCCGCAACCTGGAACGCACCCTGGGCCGCGAACCCGAGGTCGGCGAGATCGCCGATGAACTGAACCTGGCCGAGGAGAAGGTCATCGACCTGATCCGTTACGCCCGCGATCACGTCTCCCTCGACGCCCCCGTCGAGGCCGACGGCGACACCGCGCTGGGTGACCTGATCGCCCGCGAAACCGCCCCCGGTCCGGACGAGGTGGTGCTCGACGCGGAGGAACGCGCCCGCCTCGACGGGATGCTCTCCGCCCTCGACGACCGCTCCGCCGACGTGGTGCGCCGCCGCTACGGTCTCCTCGACGGACGCCAGGCCAAGCTGGCCGACATCGGGCAGCACTGGGGGATCACCGCCGAACGGGTCCGCCAGATCGAGCGTCTCGCCCTGGCCAAGATGCGCGAATACCAGGCCGCCGCCTGACCGCCCGCCATCCCTGATCCGAATCACCTGAGAATCCGAATCAGTCCTTCCTGGGCGCAGGAGGCAACCAGTTTCCCGTCCTGGAACAACCTGCCCTGGCAGAACCCCCGGGCCCCGGAGGCCGAAGGCGAGATCATGTCGTAGAGCAGCCATCGGTCGCAGCGGGCCGGGCGGTGGAACCACATCGCGTGATCGATGGAGGCGGTCTGCAGGTTCGGGGAGAGGAACTCCACCTCGTGCTGCACGGTGGAGACGCTGAGCAGCAGCAGATCCGTCAGGTAGGCCAGCACGGCCCCGTGCAGACGCGGATCCTCCGGCATGGCGTCTTGGGTTCGCACCCAGGCCCGCATCACTCCACCGTTCTGGCTCGGCACCGGGGTGGAGGCCAGCCGCACGTCGAGGGCGTCCCACTCCGACAGCATCCGGATCGGGGCCCCGAAGCGGTCCTGCAGCACCTGTCCCAGCGGCGAGGAGTCCTCGGGCGAGGCCACCGACTCGGGTTGGACCGCCGAATGGCTGAGTCCCTCCTCCGGTTTCTGGAAGGAGATGTTCAGGTCGAAGATCACGTCGTCGTACTGGCGGGTGATCACCCGGCGCGCCGAGAAGGTGCGACCGTCCCGGACATGCTCCACCGCGAACCGCAGCGGTTCCTCGCGGCTACCGGGGCGCAGGAAATACCCGTGCAGCGAGTGCACCACCCGGTTCTCGGGAACGGTCCGCATCGCGGCCACGAGGCTCTGCGCCATCACCTGCCCGCCGAACAGCCGCTGCCACTCGGTGTCCGGTTGCGGGCCCCGGAACCTTCCCCTGCCGACCTCGACGAGGTCGAAGAGCTGCATCAGGTCGTCTGTGGTGGCTGGCACCCGACCATTATCGCCCAATCCTTCCCATGGCCTGGGAGATTCGTTTCGCCGAGACGGGCACCAGGGTGCGCGTCCCCTGCGCGAACAGGCTGACCCGGAGCTCCTCCAGCAGGAACGCGATCTCCTCCACCTCAGCTGGCAGCGGCCCGGGGGGCTGTGCCTCGCACAGCTGTCCGTACCGGGTTTCCAGTTCCATGATCTCGAAGCGGTTGCGCTCCTCCCTCGCGGGATTCCTGCCGCGGGTGGCGAGTCGGGTCTCGCAGGCCTCGATCCACACCGGGATGCGGTCGAACCACGGATCCGGGGTGGCGGAGATGAACCGTTTGAAGGTGAGGTTGGCCAGCTGCTCGGTGATGTCCGAGCGCACCTCGTCGTCCCCCGGCAGCGCAGCGAGCCGCCGCTCCACCACCGCCTGGGCCGCCAGGGCCCGCGCCGCGGTGCCGACCACGGCGACCGTGGTGGCGGGACAGTCGGCACGTACCGCCTCCGCGACGCGCCGGAACTCCTGCTCGTCACGGACCCTGACCGGATCCGTTACCGCCCGCAGCAGCCGGTCGGAGGCCTTGAGCCAGGCGTCCTGCAGCAGTTCCGGCACCGAGTCGTACCGGCTCGCCCCGAGAGCCAGCTTCTCGGAGTTTCCGAGGTGGGAGACCACCCAGCGGATCGGCGACGGGTTCACCAGCGTGAGCAGGCGCCGCAACCCCGCGGCATGGAGGCGTTCCGCCTTCGCGGCCGAGTCCACCACCTGCACCCCGACGCTGTCTGCCTCGTCCACCAGGCAGGGATGGCCCTCGACTCCCCCGCCGAGGCGCTGGGTCAGGGGCAGCTTCTCGAAGTCCCAGTCGGTGCGGCCCGTCGTCGCGATCCGCCCCGCGGAGCGGGTCAGCCGCGAGGCCACCTTCGCGCTGAGCCGGGTCTTCAAAGCCGCCAGGTCCTCGCCCCGGCCCACCTCCCTGCGTCCCTCGACCACGACGAAGGTCGGCCGCAGGTGGGAGTCCACGGTCTCGGGCCGCCAGTCACCGGGGGCCACCCGCTCCCCCGTGAGGGCGGTGAGTGCCCGTCCCAGCGCCTCGGGGAAGGCGGTGCTGTCTCCCGTTTCCCGTTCCCGGAGCCAGGCCACTGCGCGGCGGGCGAAGTCGGGGGCGGGTACGAAGGATGTTCGGACCTTCTTGGGGAGGCTGCGGATCAAGGCGGTCGCAAGGTCCTCACGCAGCCCCGGCACCTGCCAGGTGAAGGGTTCCGGCTCCAGGACCCCGAGTTGTTCCAGCCGCACCTCGATCGTCACGCCGTCGTGCCCCGCCCCGGGGTCGTAGACGTAGCTGACGGGCAGTTCCAGTCCCGATACCTGCCACCGGTCGGGAAAATCGGTGATGCTGAGCGCCCCGGGGTCGGTCATGCAGTCCGCGGGCGTCAGCCGCAGCGCGGAGTCGTCGCCCAGGGATTTCACGTATTTGTCGAACGTTGCCCCGGAAACCACCTCGGCGGGCAGCCTGGCGGCGTAGAAGTCGTGGAGGGCCTGGTCGGAGATCAGCAGCTCGGGTCGCCGCATCCGGTCGGTCAGCTTCTCGGCCTCGTCGTAGGCGAACCGGTTCGCCACCACCACCGGGTTGCGGGTCTCCCATTCCCGTTCCACCAGTCCGGTGCGGATGAAGATTTCCCGGGCCTGCTCGGGATGGCTCGCCGCGTAGTTCGTGCGGCGCCCGGAGACGATCGGCACCCCGAACAGGCTGACGGTTTCACTGGCGGTGACGGTGGCGCTGCGGGGCGAGAAGGTCGGCTCGGAGAGGGTGCGGGTCACCAGGTCCCCGGCGGCGCGTTCGATCTGTGCCGCGGTCACCGGGCCGACGGTGCGCGCCCACAGCCGGGAGGTCTCGACCAGTTCGTAGGCCACAACCAGCGGGGGTGTGGACCTCGAGCACGCCGAACCGGGCGCGATGGCGAACCGTGCGCCCCGCGCTCCCTGGTACTCGGTCAGGGGCCGGCGCCTGCCGTGCACCTTCGGGGGCGGCGGCAGGGCCAGCCCGATGTTGGACAGCAACCCGGTGAGCAGGCAGTCGAGGACGACATCCATCGCCGCGTCTCCCTCACCGGGCAGCTCCAGTTCCCGGCACACCTCACGGAGCTGGGAGACGAGGTCCTCCCATTCCCGGAATCTCACGAAGTGCAGGAACTCGGCCCGGCACAGCTTGCGGAACGCGCTTCCAGAAAGTTCCCGGCGACGTTTCCTGAGGTATTCCCAGACATTCAACAGGGCCTCGAAGTCGCCGCCCGCCAGGGAACCCCTGCCCTGTTCAACGGGACGGGTGCCGGTGTGGACGGTGTGGCGTCGGGGTTCTCCGTCTGCGGGGGAATCGGTTTCGCCGGCAGGCGGTTGCGTGAAACGCCGGTGCATCTCGTCGGCGGCCTGTTGGTGTTCGCTGGGGCGTTCCCGCACATCGGGCACGGTCAGTCCTGCGACGATCACCTGCACCTGGCGCAACGCCCCTCTCCGGGCCCCTTCGATGAGCATCCGGCCGAGCCGGGGATCGACGGGCATCCGCGCCAGCAGGCGTCCCGTGCGGGTGAGCCGCACTCTTTCGTGACGGCGGCGCGGTTTGATCGCACCCAGTTCCTGCAGCACCCGCAGGCCGTCGCTGATCTGCGAGGCGACCGGGGCCTCCACGAACGGGAAGTTCTCGATCTCGCCGAGCCCGGCCTGGGCCATCTGGAGGATTACGGTGGCCAGGTTGGTGCGCAGGATCTCCGGTTCGGTGAACTCGGGTCGGGAGTTGAAGTCCTCCTCGCTGTAGAGCCGGATCGCGACCCCCGGGCCGAGCCGGCCGCAGCGACCCGCCCGCTGATTGGCGCTGGCCCGCGAGACCGGCTCAATCGGCAGCCGTTGCACCTTGGTGCGCGCCGAGTAACGGGAGATGCGGGCTGTGCCGGCGTCGATCACGAACCGGATGCCCGGCACCGTTATCGAGGTCTCCGCGACATTGGTGGCGAGCACCACCCGTCTGCCGGAATGGGCCTGGAAGACCCTCTGCTGGTCGGCCGCCGCCAGCCTCGCGTACAGGGGAACGGTCTCCCAGCCCGCGAGTTTCAGGGCACCCACGGCATCCGCGGCGTCACGGATCTCCCGTTCCCCGGACAGGAAGACCAGCACGTCCCCCGAGGATGTGGTGGCCGCCAACTCGCCGACGGCAGCGGCGATGGCGTCCACCTCGTCGTCGTCCTCCCCGACGGGCCGGTAGCGGATCTCGACGGGATGGGTGCGCCCGGAGACCTCCACGATCGGCGCGTCGCCGAAGTGGGCGGCGAACCGGGCGGTGTCGATGGTGGCGGAGGTGACGATCACCCTGAGTTCCGGCCTACGTGCCAGGAGCTGTTTGAGGTAGCCGAGCAGGAAGTCGATGTTGAGGCTGCGTTCGTGTGCCTCATCGATGATGATCGTGTCGTAGCGTTCCAGGTCGCGGTCGTGGGCCAGTTCGCTGAGCAGCACGCCGTCGGTCATCACCTTGATGCGGGTGGCGCGACTCACCCTGCGGGTGAAGCGCACCTGGTAGCCGACGAACTCCCCCAGCTCCGTGCCGCACTCCTCGGCGATCCGGTGCGCGACGGTGCGGGCCGCGATCCGCCTCGGCTGGGTGTGGGCAATCCGCTCCCTGCCCGCCAGCAGACAGATCTTCGAGAGCTGGGTGGTTTTGCCCGACCCGGTTTCACCGGCCACCACGACCACCTGGTGATCGCGAATGAGGGATGCGATTCCCGGCGCCTCCGCGGAGATCGGCAGCGCCGGGTCGAAGGCGAGCCGTGGCTGCTGGTTCACTTACCGTGGGTGATGTAAAGCGGGCACAGCGAGTGGGCCATCAGACCTCGCAACAGGCCACCCAGCCCGAACCCCGGGATGGCCTCCTCGCCGGCACCGAGCACCAACAGGTCGTAGTTCTCGGACCGGGTGACGAGTTCGTTGATCGGGGTGGCCGCCACCACGACCACCTCGTAGGGCACGTCGAGGAAGGTCTTGCTCTGTTCCGTTGCCATCGCCTCGATGCCGCCCCGGGTGAAACGGATCAGCTCCTCCAGGTCGGCGGGCCCCAGTTTCGGGCCGAACAGCCCGATGGGTGGTTGCAGCGCGTGGACGATCTCAAGCCGGGCACCGAGCAGCTGGGCCTGTTCGAAGGCGGCCGCCAAGGTGGAGTGATTCACCCGGCTGGTGTTGAGCCCGACCCCGATCAGTTTCTTGTTCCCGACGTCCTGCGGGTGCGCGGCAGCGGAGATCACCAGCACCGGGCAGCGTGAACCGGCGACCACGGAAACGCTGGTGGAACCGACGAACATGCGCTCCAGCCCGGACACGGAACGCCGACCCACGACGATCAGGTCCGCCACCTCGCTGAGCCTCCCCAACACCCCGCCGGGTGAACCGAGCACCACCTCGGTGCGGATTCGTTCCTCCGGCAGGCCGATCTCCCGGGCCCGGGCAGCCGCCGCCTCGTTGGCGCTGACCCCGGCGTTCTGCAGCACCTCGGGATCGTAGACCACGCCCCACGCCCCGGCCAGCATGGCGTCGTCGACGGCGTGCACCAGCAGCAGCTCGCCGCCGGTCTCGGCCGCGAAACTGGCACCGTACTTGACTGCACGCAACCCGTCCTCGCTGCCGTCGACGCCCACCACCACGAGCTTGCGGTCCTCCATGTCTTCCTCCTCAACTCCGGGGAACGGGATTGCCGGAAATCACCCGGCCCGTCACCTCTTCGATTCTCACCACCACGCCGACGGCCGGGTCCCGCGGCAGGAAACTGACGACTTCACCCGCATCCCGGGCTCCGCTCGTCCCCCGGACCAGCACCGACCAGCCAACCGCGGTGGCGTCGTCGACCTCGTCCACCTGGAACGCGACCGGCGTGGGTTCCGCCAGGCGCGCCAGCGTCGAGGCGGCACTGGTCTGGAACACCACCGAGTCATCTATGACCCGGTAGTTCACGGGCAGCACGCTCAGTCCGTCGTCGTCCTGCCAGACCACACGCCCGACTCCCCCACCCCTGAGAAGTCGCAGGCACTCGGGAACGTCCAGCCGCTCGAAGTATGTGACCTCGGTCATGGGAGAACTCTAGTGGCTGGATCCACTCAGCCGGTGGTGGGGAAGGTGGTGCGTCCACCCAGTTTGTGGGCCAGGTCGTCGTCGATGCCATCGGCGACGTGGGAGATGGATTCGAGGGCCTGCCGCAGGTGTCGGGGGACGAACGGTTGGGCGGGTACCGAGACCTGCACGAACACCCGGTCGCGGTGCAGGGCGAACCGGCAGTAACGGGACTCCACGTTCAGGTCGTTGAGCACCTCACAGGCCCGGGAGCGTCCGTTCACGTCGTGCACGAGGACCGCGAACAGCACCAGCTCCTCGAAGTCCGGGGTGGAACGGCAGAAAACCATGGTGGAACCAACCCGGATGGCCACCTCCCCCGCCGCGTTTCGCAGCGCGGGATGCCCGAACATCTGTTCCAGTTCCGCATCGACGATGGCGTCGAGCTGCGCCTGGCTGGTGGGAAGCACCACGCCGTAGGGTCCGGGGGTGGGTTTGACCGGGGTGCTCTCCCGGGCGGTCAACAGCTCCGCCAGCTGATCGGGTTCCAGGAAGATCGGGTGCAGCACACCCACCACCTCGGTCATGGTGGCGGTGGTGAGGTTTGCCAGCTCGGTGGCCTCCTCCTGGTCCCTGCGGGCGGTGATCCCCCGGGGGGAGGAGATCCAGCCCAGTTCCGCGAGCCGCGGCGAGTCGACGCCGACCAGGGTGGCCTCGACCACCCCCGGTTCAACGGCCGAGAAACGCACCGTGGGTGGGGTCTCGCGGGTCTCCTCTCCGTTGACCGCGGAAATGGTCAGGTCGGCGCTGGCGTCCATCACGGACAGCACATCGGCGAGTCTCTCGGTGAAGTCGTCCCATGCCTGCCTGGTTGTCTTGTCCAGATCAAAATCTTCAATGTCAGCCATGCAGCCCACCTCCCGGACTCAACCTAGCAAACCAAAAACGGGGGGCGCCCCGGCGGAGCGCCCGAGAATTCTCACACCCCACCGCCCGGGCCCACCACCCGAACCGCCCGGCCATCGTCCCTGTGCATTTGGGAACGGGCAGAACCCACCGCTGGTTCCCGAGGTCAGGGTGGCCTAAGCTGTTGCTTCCCGACCCGAGAGGATCCGATGCACCCACAGGACTGGAACCTGCCCTACGGGCTGACGATCCTGGCGCTCTTCTGCATTGTCATGATCCGCTCCAACGGCACCTACTGGATCGGACGCGGCATCGTCGCGGGTACGAGCCACACCCGCTGGCGACGGGTACTGGAAACCCGCCCCTACCGGGTGGGAAGCTCCTGGCTGAAACGCTGGGGCCCGCCCGCGGTCACCCTGAGCTTCCTCGTCATCGGTCTGCAAACCATGGTCAACCTGGCCGCCGGCGTGGCCCGGGTGCCGATGCGCCGTTATCTGCCGGCCGTGATCGTCGGCTGCATCGTCTGGGCGTTCATCTGGGGCACGGGTGGAATGATCAGCCTCATGCTCCTGTCCATGGCGTGGGAACACAGCCCCGCGATGACGATCGCGGGACTCACCGTGATGGCCGCGGCGGTGGCCAGCTTCTTCCTGTTCGGACACAAACGCGGCAATCAACCGTCGAAACGCCGCGACGCCCCCTTGTCCGCCGACTGCGCCAACGAACCGTAGATCCTCAACGCGGTCGAAACCTGCCGTTGCCGGGCTGCGGGACGGTAACCGTTGCCGGCCTCCAGCTCGGCGCGACGGGCCGCCAGTTCCTCGTCGGGCACGTTCAGCGTGATCGACCGGTTGGGAATGGAGACGGTGATCTCGTCACCGGTGCGCACCAGCGCGATCGGCCCCCCTGCGGCAGCCTCCGGCGAGACATGCCCGATCGACAGCCCTGAAGAACCACCGGAGAACCGGCCATCGGTGATCAACGCGCACTTCGGCCCGAGCCCCAGCCCCTTCAGGTAGGAGGTCGGGTAGAGCATCTCCTGCATCCCGGGACCCCCCTTGGGGCCCTCGTAGCGCACGATCACGACGTCACCCTCCTTGACCTTCCTGCCGAGGATGGATTCGACCGCTTCCTCCTGGGATTCGGTGACGAAGGCGGTGCCGGTGAACTCCCACTGGTGCTCCGGCACCCCCGCGGTCTTGACGATGGCGCCGTCGGGTGCGAGGTTGCCCTTCAGCACCGCCAGGCCACCGTCGGCGGTGTAGGGATGCTCGACGGAGCGGATGCAGCCGTTCGCGGAATCCAGGTCGAGGGATTCCCAACGGTTGGTGGAGCTGAACGGAACGGTGGTGCGCACCCCACCCGGGGCGGCATGGAAAAGCTCGACGGCCTCCTCGGTCGCGCTGCCACCGCGAACGTCCCAATCCGCCAGCCAACGCTCCAGCGACGGCGAGTGAATGGCGTGGACGTCCTCGTCGAGTTTCCCGCCGCGGTGCAGCTCCCCGAGGATGGCAGGGATGCCGCCCGCGCGGTGAACATCCTCCATGAAGTAGCGCTCCGAGTTGGGCGCGACCTTGGACAGGCAGGGGGTGAGACGGGAAATGGCGTCGATGTCATCCTGGTCGAAGTCCACCCCGGCCTCCTGGGCTGCGGCCAGCAGGTGCAGAACGGTGTTGGTGGATCCACCCATCGCGACATCCAGGCGCATGGCGTTGCTGAACGCCGATTTCGTGGCTATCGACAAGGGCAGGACGGAGGCGTCGTCCTCGTCATACCAGCGGCGGCACAGGTCGACGACGAGCCGCCCCGCGTTGACGAACAGGTCTCGGCGGGCCGCGGCGGTGGCGAGGGTGGAGCCGTTGCCGGGCTGGGCCAGCCCGATCGCCTCCAGCAGGCAGTTCATGGAGTTCGCGGTGAACATCCCGGAACACGACCCGCAGGTCGGGCAGGCGCTGGCCTCGATACGCCCCAGTTCCTCGTCACTGACATTCGGGTCGACAGCCGCGGTCATCGCATTGATGAGGTCGAGGGAGGTGGCGGCCTGGCCGTCGCGGATGACGGCCTTGCCCGCCTCCATGGGACCACCGGAGACGAACACCGTGGGGATGTTGAGACGCAACGCGGCCAGCAGCATGCCGGGGGTGATCTTGTCGCAGTTGGAGATGCACACCAAGGCGTCGGCGCAGTGGGCGTTGACCATGTACTCGACCGCGTCCGCGATCAGCTCGCGGCTCGGCAGCGAGTACAGCATCCCGTCGTGCCCCATGGCGATGCCGTCATCGATGGCTATGGTGTTGAACTCGCGCCCCACGGCCCCGGCCTGCCTGATGGACTCCGAGACGAGTTTTCCCATGTCACGCAGGTGGACGTGACCGGGAACGAACTGGGTGAAGGAGTTCGCGACCGCGATGATGGGTTTACCGAAATCGGAGTCGGTGATGCCCGTGGCGCGCCAGAGCGCGCGGGCGCCGGCCATGTTTCGGCCGTGGGTGGACGTGCGGGAACGAAGCGCGGGCATGTCTCTCCTTCATGCGTCGAACCCACCCAGTCTAGGAGGTTCCGGGGATGGGACCGGAACGCCATGTGTTTCATGGACAGTGCCGAAAACCCGGCCCGGTCGAACACACCTGCAGAACCCGTGGCGCACCGGTTTCAAGGTGCGGCGACAAGCCCGGGAACACGCGGCCGGAAACTTGGCGCTCCGACCGGAAACGGCTTTCGCAGCAGACCCTAGGAGGACATCGCGTTCTGGATGGCCTGGGCCATCGCGTCGGGGCTCAGGACCCCGACGTGCCGTTGCCGTACCACACCCTCCGCGTCGATGAAGTAGTGCGTGGGCACCCCCATGATTCCGTAGGCCGCGGAGATCTGCTGGTCCTGGTCCGCGATCTCCGGGAAATCGTTTCCGACGCGTTTCGAGTAGTCCCTCACCGTGTTCCGGCTCTCACCGACGTAAACCACGACGAGCCGGACCGCGTCACCCTGGGATGCGATGACACCCTGGACATCCGGGATCTCCGTGCGGCAGCCCGTGCACCAGGTGGCCATGAACACCAGCCACACCGGTTTGCCACGCAGCTCCCCCAGCGACACAGGTGCGTCGTTGATGTCCGTCGCGGTGAATTCCGGGGCGCTCTCACCCACTGCGGGGGGGTGCTGCACCCCTGCGACCTCGATCCGGGACACGGCCTCGGTCTCGGCCCGGATCCGGTCCTGATCCTCCGGTTTCACCACCCACCAGGCGGCCACCGCTATGGCGAAGGCCGTAACCAGCACCACCGCGATCTGGCCGAAACTCGAGGAACGCAGCTTCGAGCGCCAAGCCGGTTCCTGCCCGGGAGACCGGTCCGGTTTCGGGGTGGATTCGTCGGCCTCCAGGAACTCGGCCACCTCGTCGTCATCAGGTGTAGGCATGCAGTCCTCCGAAGAACAGGTTACCGAGATAGGTGAACACCACGGCCACGAAGGCCAGCACCAGCAGCCAGGCCGATTTCTTACCGCGCCAGCTCCTGGTCACCCTGGCGTGCAGGTAGGCCCCGTAGATCAGCCAGGTGACCAGGGCCGCCGTTTCCTTCGGATCCCAGCCCCAGTACCGGCCCCACGCGACATTGCCCCAGATGGAGCCGAGGATGAGCATGAGGGTGAGCATCGGGAAGGTGACGACGGTGGCCTTGTAGCCAAGTTCGTCGAGGGACTCCTGGCTCGGCCAGCCCTTCCACTTCACGTGTGGCGCGAGCAGGTACATCACGGCCGCCGCGAAGGCCACCAGCGCGGCTCCATACCCGAGTGACGCGGTCACCACGTGCAGCGTCAGCAACGGCGAGTTCTGCAGCGCGGGCATCAACGGGTTCGGCTTGTACGACATGGTGGAGGCGTAGATGAGCATGGCCAGGATCACCGGCAGGGTGATCACCGACATCGTCCGGATCCGGTAGCGCCACTCGAAGTAGACCTGCGCCAGGAGCATGCCCCAGGAGAAGGCGATGGCGAACTCGTAATGGTTCGAGAAGGGCGCGTGCCCCGTCGCGATCATCCGGGTGATCAACACACCCGTCATCAGCAGCAGGGCCAGCTGGGTGGATTTGGCGGCCCACCACGCCACCGTGAAACGCCGCAGCGGCGCACGCCGCAGGCCGCCCGTGACCTTGATCTCGCTGTCACCCGCAGCGACGAGAACCCCGTCCGCCGAGGTGGCAATCGAGGTTCTCGACATCCTCGCCGCGAGGACCGCGCCGAGATAGGCGATGGTGGAGACGACCACGAGCATCGTTGCTATGAGCAGCAAGGCCTGAGAGTACTCGATCATCGTTGTTCTCCCTTCGTCGTGGCGCCGGCCAGTTGGGTGCTGACGCGTTCGACCATATCCGTTACGAAACGCGTGAACCCGGAGTCACGCCGGTCCGGGGAGGCCATCTGCACCAAGGTTCCCTCCTCGGTCTCGCTCACCCGCACCCACAGGCGCTGATGGCGGAAGAACATCGTCATGCAGGTGCCAACGACCAGCAGGGCGAACCCGGCCCACACGATTCCCGTCCCGGGATCGTTTCTCAGGATCATCCCCGTGAACTGCTGCTCCCGCTGGAACGTGAACGAGTAGTCCCCGGCGGAGGTCGCGACCCCCATGTCGATCACGGTCGAGGTCAGCGGGGCGGTCTTCTCTCCCCGGCGTAGCTCGACCCTCACCTGGCCGGGCGCGATTCCCGTCCCCACCTGCCCGGAGGCGGGGCTGATCACGTACATCACGGTTTGATCCGGCAGGGTGACGTGCCCGTAGTTGAAGATCTTGTCCTGCGTGGTCCACTCCAGCGGCACCCCACCCTCGAAGACCGTCGCCCCGGATGCGTCCGTCACACGCATCACCGCCGCGACCCCGAAGTAGGCTTGGTGGAACATGAACCCGGCGTGGCTGAGTGGGCTGTTGACCCTGACCTCCTGCTGCGCCACCGTCTTGTCGCCGTCGCGCAGCACCAGGTCGGCGACGTAATCCTTCGGGGCCCCGTTTTCGTAATAGGTGTCGCGGAAGCCCGTGGCCTCGGCCACCAGAGTGGTGCCGTGCCCGACCTCGCGGGGATACCCGATGGTAAGGGCGAACCGTTCATCGCGGAACCCGGTCAGCGACGAGACGACGAAACCCGCCATGATGATTACGAACGCCGTGTGCGCCAACACCGTGCCGAACGGCATCCAGGCGTTGCGGTCCAGGTAGGCACCCCGCCCCGGCCCCTTGTCGTCGCGGATGACCCGCAAACCGTGGCGGCGGGCGTCGGCGACGATGACATCCAGCGCGTCGTCCGGTTTCTGCGAGGTGAAGAACCGGGTGCGGAGCCCGGCGACGTCGAAGAACCTGGGCTTCACACGGACGTGGGGGTGGCGGGCCGCCTTCCAGATGACGGGGATCCGGTGCGTGGTGCAGGCGATGATCGAGGCGGCCAGCAGCCCCATCACAACCAGGAAGGGTATGGAGGAGAACATCGAGAAGAAACCGAGGGTGTCAAGGATCGACGTCCACCCTCCGGTGCCGCCGCGCACCTTGTCGAGCCAGGCGGCCTGCCGCTCCGGATTGCCCGCGATGTTCGGCGGCTTCTGCGGCAGCAGCACCCCGATGAGCGACAACAACCCGGTCAGCAGGATCAGGACGAGCCCGAAGGCCTTGTTGTGGAACAGCGCATAGATCGCGTGCAGGAACCGGCCGGGCGAGAGGTCAAGGGCCTCATCCAGTCCGTCGGTGGTTCCCCTTCGACGGGGTGTGTCATCACTCATCGGTCACCTCTAGATTCCAAACACGGGGATCAACCCGGCCAGCGACGCGAACAGGTTGGTGATCATGAGGAAACCGACCACCACCAGGAGCCCCCCGGTCACCAGGGACACCGCCACGTGGTGCCTGGCGAACCAGTCGAAACGCCGCGTGACCTCGGCCGATCCGAGGGCGACCGCGACGATGGGCAGGCCGAGGCCCAGGCAGTACGCGGTCATCAGGAGCATCCCCGACCACACGGTGGAGCTGGCTGTGGCCAGGGTGAGGATGCCGCTGAGCACCGGACCGATGCAGGGCGTCCACCCGGCTCCGAAGACCACCCCCATGAGTCCCGCGCGCCACACGGACGTGGTCCCGCCCGCGACGGGCAGCCGGCCCCTCACCAGCCTGTCGAGCACGGGAAGCCGCAGGATCCCGGCGACGTGCAGCCCCATGAACACCAGCACCGCTCCCCCGAGGATCCGGGCGTGAACGGCGTGGGGACCCAGGGATCTGCCCAGCAACCCCAGCGACGCCCACAAGGCGATGAACACGATGGAGAACCCGGCGACGAAGGCCAGCGAGTTCCCGAGCGCGACGCGCCGGTCCACCCGCCCGGGCCCGGAGCCGACGAGTTGACCGACGAAGACCGGAACGATGGGCAGGAAACAGGGGGATGCGAAGGACACGATCCCCGCGAGGAGGGCCACCGGAACCGTCAGTTCCATCTCTCAGCTCCCGGAACTCGTGGCCGCCGTGGGGGTGGCCAAGGAGTTGAGATGAGTGGTGACCTCCTTGGCCATGTTCGAGTCCGGATCGATCTCGATCACCTTTTTCCAGGCCTCCCGGGCCCGCGCCGGGTCGGCAGGGGTGCGTGCCATGTACAGGAAGCCGAGGCTGTACCAGGGCTCCACGCGTTGCGGGGCCAGTTCGGTGATGCGCAACCAGTGCTTCTCGGCGGCGTCGTACTGGTTGGTCTTGTACTCCGCCGCTCCGATGCCGAGGAGCGCGTCCAGGTTGTCGGGGTCCTGGTCGAGGACGTACTGCAGCTGGGGAATCACCTCTGGGTACAGGGCGGCGTTGTAGTAGAGGGTGCTCAGTTTCAGCCGGGCCTCGAAATCGGCCGGGTTGGCCTCGATCTGGGCCTTGAGTTCGGCCTCGCGGTCCTTGTCGAGTTTCTGTGCCTTGTCCATCTCGGCCAGGGCGGAGGCGTCGACGGATGGGTGGTTGCTCGGCATCGCTGTGGTCGGTTCCGGTTGGGGCCGCCCGGCCATCTGGATGATGACGACGAGGGCGGCCGCCAGGAGCGTAACTAGCACCAGGTTGAGGCGTGAAACCCCGGCGCGGCGTTCCAGGGCCGAGACCTTGGGGGTACTGCTCTCCGCGCCTTCCTCGTTGTCGTCCTCATCTTCTGGCAGGAGATCCGCCAGGTCCGCGCCGTCGTCGTCCCCGTCCTCCGGGCTTTCCCGGTTGGTCTCGTCGAACCGGTCGAGTTGTTGCTGCGCCCAGTCCTTGAGTTGATCCGGGGCGGTGGTGAGGAAGGACTCGAGGTCTTCCCTCGTGAAAGTCCTACCTTTGTTCTTCATCGCCCCGGATCAATCCCTTCTGTGTGTGGTCGGTCAGTTCTCTTTGTTGGGCATGTGCTTTTCCGGGATGGCCGGGGGCACGCTGTTCTCCACCGAGACCCCGCGCAGGGCGAGCTGTCCGGAACGCGCCCAGTCGGTGGCCTGGTTGAGCATGGACACCGAGTACTGCGGAGCGTGGAAGCCGCGCCCGTTCTCGGAGAACGAGTAGTCGACGACGAACTGCGCCTTGCGCTGGTAATCGCGGGCGAGCGTCAGCTGCTCCTCAGTGGCCGTGCCGTTGGCCTCGGCCGCCTTGATGTCGTTGATGAGCCCCTCCAGGGCCGTGAAGCTCACGTTGAGCGAACTCTGCCACGTCGTCTGGATCTTCTCGACGCGCTGGCGCATCTCGGCCTCGGTGGAGTGATGGCAGGTCAGGCACGACGCGTTGATGGTCTCGTCGTTGGCCATCGGGCTCATGATCTGGTGGTTGCTCACCTTCGCGGCACCGTTGCGCTGGTAGGCCATGTGGCAGTCGGCGCAGGTGACGCCGTTGGCGGCGTGGATGCCCTGGGACCAGGTCTCGAAGTCGGGGTGCTGGGCCTTGAGGATGGGAGCACCGCTCTCCGCGTGCTTGTAGTCGGTCCAGCCGATCTCGTCGTAGTGGGCCATGGCGTCATAGGCTGTCAGGCCCTTGTCCCACGGGAAGGTCAGGGTCTTGCCCTCGCCCGCGAAGTGGTACTCGACGTGACACTGCGCGCAGACGTAGGACCGCATCTCCTGGTTGGTGGCGTCGCGGTTGACGTCGTAATCGGTGATTCCCTCCAGCGCCTTGACCTTCTTGATCCCCTCCATGAAGGCCGGACGGGTGATCCGCAGCTCCATGGTCTTCGGGTCGTGGCAGTCGATGCAGGCGATGGTCGACGAGGCGTGCTGGACGGCCTCGTCGTAGGACATGGAGTTCATGGCGTGGAAACCCGCCATCCGGTCGCCGTTGCCGAGCTTGTCGTAGACCTCGGGCATCGAGGCGTGACAGTTGAGGCAGGTGCCGGGCTGCTTGAACTTCGGCTGGGTGCGCTGGGTGTGCTTCTGATCCTCCAGCGCCCACTCGTGGCCGCGCGGCTCGGTGTAGTCCACCGAGAACGCGTAGCCGCGCCACATGAGCTGGGCCCGGGGTTCCATCTCGATGCGGGACAGGGTGTGGTACTCGCGCGGATCGTCTGCCGTGGGGTCGACCTTGACGAAGTCACCGTCGGTGTCCTCGGCGGTCTTCTTGTACTGCTCGTACTGAATGGGGAAGTTCTTCCCCCACACCGCCGGGTCGTAGGTGGAATCATCCAGTTCGACGACCTTGGTGAAGGGGTTCCTGGCTTCCTCCTTGTGCTGGAAGATGTTGGTGAGCAGCCATGTGAGCCCGGCAGCGACCACCGCCACGAAGAGCAGCACCACGATGGGAACCCACCTCTTGCGGGGCCCCGTCCATGTGGTGGGTTTCTTTTTCTCCACCTCGTCAGGCGTGTGCTCGACTGCCTCGGTCGTGGTGGGCTTGTCGTTGTTGTCAGTCGTGGGGCTCATCTCTCCTCACCTCTTGTGACCGACGCCGTCGTGGCAGCGGAGACAGGACATCCGCTCGCCCTTGTGCTCGGAACTGTTCTTGGCTTGATCGACGTAGTCACCGTGGCAATCGATGCAGGCGGCCTCGACGATCTCGCGATTGTGGTCGCGGATCTTGATGTTCTCGGGGTAGTTCTGGAACGTGAACTTCAGCGCGTGCCAGAAACCGTTGTCAGCCTTGTTGATGTACTTGTAAACAATGTCATTGTGAGGGGCGTGGCAGGAATTGCAGGTTGCCACGTCGTGATGGGACCCCTTCAGCCAGCCCTCGTACTGCTCGTTCATGGCGTGGCAGTTCGCGCAACTGGCGGGGTCGTCACCGAGGTACTCGGTGGACCCGGAGTAGAAGACGGTGAAGACCCCGACACCCAGGACCGCGCCGAGCAGAGCAGCCAGGGCCACACCTGTCCAGCCCGTAAAGGCACGAGTGAAGTCTTGCCATCTCGCAAGGATGAAACGCTTCATGAGTGCCTCTTCTTCGAGTGTCCCCGGTGCCGCTTCCACCGCACCACTTGGTGGGACCGAGTGGTTTAGAGACACACTAACACAAAAACCATGGGAAGCCTAGGAACTCCAAGGGAAGAAGAGTTCCATGAACACAGGTAAACCTCATGGAAATAGAATAGAAATTCATATCGTTAATACTGTCGCCACGTGGCCGTTGCAATGATGCTTGTCAGGGAGGGATTTGCCGACGCGGCAGGGGTTGGTGGTGCGGGATCAAGTGACGCCGAGCCGCTCACCACCCCGCCGCGGCGCGGGTCCACGATTTCCCCGGGCACGGGACCGGCGGGTCCTCTCGGTTACCCTGAGGCCATAGGAGGTCACCATGTCACCGGTTCAGCTGCGAGGCGTCACCCTCGGTGAGGGAAGAGCGAAGGTCATCGTGCCCGTTACCGGTACCACGGTAGAGGAGCTCGTCTCCCAGACCACCACGCTCGTGGGGGTGAAGTTCGACATCATCGAGTGGCGCGTGGACTTCCTAGACGTCGCCCCCTCCCCCACTGCTGTCCTCGAGGCTGCCGCCCGGGTGCGCGCCGCCGCCCAGGGGCGGCCCATTCTCTTCACCTTCCGCACCCACCACGAGAACGGGAACAAGCCCATCACCCCCGATGAGTACCACGACCTCAACATCGCCGTAATCGAATCCGGCCTGGTGGATGCGGTCGACGTCGAGCACCACTTCGAGCGGACGATCGGCGACGCCATCATCGCGGCCGCGAGAAACGCCGGGGTGCCGGTGGTCGGCAGCCTCCACGACTTCACGGCCACCCCGCCGGCCGAGGACCTGGTCCGGCGCCTGGTGGAGATGCAGGAGCGGGGCTGTGCCGTCGCCAAGGCTGCGGTCATGCCCCGGAACACGGGCGACGTGCTCCAGCTCATGGAGGCCACCTGGACCATGACCAGCCGACACCCGTCAACCCCGGTGCTGACCATGTCCATGGGTGGCCTGGGGTTGATCACCCGGTTGTCCCCCCGGGTGACGGGATCATGTGCCACGTTCGCGATGGCGGGCCGCCCCTCCGCGCCCGGGCAGATCCCGGTGGAGGAGCTCCAGCCGATCCTGAAGCTCATCGACGCGAACCTCCCCTGAGGAGCGCGCCGCTCAGGCCCGCAGCCAGTTCAGGATCATCGAACAGCAGTGCTCCAACCGCTCCGGGACCCCGCTGTCGGTGAAGACCCCTGGCCAAGCGGTGCGTGAACGCACGGGCGTCTCTCATCCGTGTGCTCGCCGAGGCCTGCGAGGGGTGATGCACTAGGCTCCTGCCGTGGAAAACCATTCGGTCCGCGATCTCCCCACGATCGGACGGCTGCCATGAACGCAATCGCCCTGATCGGGTTGTCGGGTTCCGGTAAGTCGACGGTCGGGCCGCTCCTCGCGGAGCGGCTCGGCCTGCCGCATCTCGATGTCGACCTCGTCCTGGAGCAACGGGAAGGGCGTACCATCCGGGAGATCTTCGACACCGACGGGGAACCGTATTTCCGGGCGCTGGAGCGTGAGATCACGATCGAGCTCCTGGCGGTGCCGGGGGTTCTCAGCCTCGGGGGAGGCGCCCCGATGACCCGGGCGATCGCAAACGCCCTCGACGGCCATCCCGTCGTCTGGCTGCGGGTGGAGCCCGAGAGCTCTGCCCGGCGGATCGGGCGCGACGAGGGCCGCCCGCTCCTGGCAGGGCAGGACGCCGTGGTCCGGTTGCGGAAGATGCTCTCCGAACGCGCCCCGACGTATGCGCGGCTGGCGAGTCTCGCCGTGGACACCGACCACGCCTCCGTGGACTCGGTGGTGGATGCGATCGTCGCCCACGTCGCCTCGTTCGAGCCGGGACGCTGCATAGAGTGAGGTGTTCCCGGTCACCGCGGACGAACTGTACGAGGTCCGGGTGGGGCGTGGGGTGTCATTCGAGCTGTCCCAGGCGCTCGGCCCCGTTCGCGTACGGAACCCCGGTCAGTTCCCTCTCCGGCGGATCCGGGGAACGGGTACCCGGATCGCGGGCGGATCGTCGCGGGTGAAGATCCACTCCGGATCGGTCAGCATGCGGGCAGCCGACAGACCCGCCACCATGGCCACCACGCCGAGCATCGTCGCGATCCCCTGCGTGACGGCGCGGTTGACTTCCCCGGCGTCGAAGTACAGGAGGGTGCGCAGCGCCGACGAGCCGGGCACCATCACCAGCAGGGTCGGGACGGTCATGATGACCTTCTCGAGCCGGAACACACCACCCAGCCAGGCGCAGCCCAACCCCATCACGACGCAGCCGGTGAAAACCGCGACGTGATCCGGGATCCCTGAGTCGGTCATGGCCAGGCGAACCGTGTTGCCGACGACGCCGATCACCCCCGCCACCGCGGCCGTGCGCAGTGGCGCATTGAGCATCAGGGCCCAACCGAAAACGGCGACGAAACCGGCCACCGCGCGGAGGATCCAGAGAACGGTGGGCGCCAGGACGACCGGCGGGGGTGGGTCGCCCGTGATGCCCCCGGCCTTGGCAACGACCCACACGCCGATGGTGATCGCGACGAAGATCATCGCGGCGTAGGTCATCCGGGGTATGCCCGCCGTGAGGTCGAGCCGGGTCAGTTCCAGGCCCGCGGTGACCAGCGGAAACCCGGGGATGAGGAAGATCGACGCGCAGATGAAACCCACCGCCAGGCGCGGGCTGGGTTCACCGAGCCAGCCGGCGAGCCCCGCCGCCGCGAGCAGGTAGCCGGCCGAGGCGGTCAATGCCGAGACGATGACGACGGCCAGGTGATTGAGATACCAACGACCCAGGCGCCGGAACATGAGGTAGGCCAGCCCCGAGGCGGGAACGACCGCCGCGGCCTCCCGCCAGCCGCTTCCCGCCAGGATCGCGACGGCGGCGCAGGCGAGCGCCACGAGGATGCCGCGCAACCAGGCGGGATACAGGTTGGGAGTTTTCTCGATGGCGTCGAGGCGCTGGTGGAGTTCGGTTGCGGTTATCCGCTCCGGCATCTCGTTGCTGAGTTTCTGCAGCATCGCGATGCGGTGCGCGTTCACCCCGGGTTTGGGCACCTCGACCACCTTGGTGCGGAACACCCCGCGGCGTTCCACCGTCATGGCCAGCGACGTGAACGTGATCGACGACGCGATGTGTCCCAGCCCCAGGGCCTTGGCAGAGCGTCGCATGAGCTGCCTGACCCGGAGCGAACTGGTACCGGCGCCGAGCATCATCCCCCCGGCCCGGGCCACTGCGTCGGTCCGCAGGATCAGGTGCCTGGGTTCCAGGGAGTCCTCGAACTCCTGGTCGCCGTAGCACTCGGGATCTGGTTGATTCACGGGCGGTGATTCTACGCGCCCGCTCCCCGGCCCGGGCGGACCAACCCAGGGCCCATTCCGGCAGGCTCCCCCGCCTCTCGTCAACGGCTTTTCCCCACCGGAAGGCGTATTCACGATCGCAAGGGACGGGGATTCAGAGCTGAAGGTGCAGCCGGAGCGCCTCATCCAGTTGGGCGACCAGGCGGGCGGGAAGGCGCCCGATCACCGGGCCGATGCGGTCGACTGACACCGCTCGGACCTGTTCGGCCTGGGCCTTGGAATCCAAGCGGATACCGACCTCATCCGCGGTGAGAAGCACCTGAAATGGAAAGACCCGCGCGGTATTACTGGTGATGGGGACGACCGTGACCACGCCTCGCCCGAGTCGAGCGGCGACGGTGTTGGCGCGGTCGTTGCTGACGATGACCGCCGGACGACGCTTGTCTGCCTCCCCCGCCCGTGCGGGCTCCAGATCGACCAGCCGGATCTCGCCGCGGAGCACTACTTCACCCCGTCGGCGACGGTGACCGCCCAGGCCTCGGCCTCTCCGGTGTCCTCCCACTCCTGCCAGGCAGCGGTGTAGGCATCCTCCAGGTCGGGATCGCCCAGCAGCTTGATGGCCTGTTGGATCGCCGCCGATCGTGACTTCAAACCCGCAGACTGTGCGTACTTGTCGAGCACGGCGACCTCGCTCGGCGACAGACTCACGCTCAACTTCACCTGACCCATACCACAATAGTAGCACCAGCGGTACGACTACTTTGCCCCCGTGGCGCTCGGGATCGAGAATCTGACAAACCGCCCAGTTGAGGATCAGAGCATCGTGGGGTACGGGCAGCGCCCGTACCCCACCGCTCACCATCGGGTCAGCTGCAGCCGCTGGTGGAACCGCAACCCTCACAGACGTAGCAGGATCCGCTGGGGCGCATCTTGGTGCCGCAGGTCATGCACAGCGGGGCGTCCACCGCCCGCCCGGTCATCGACTCCATCAGCTCGGCCGTGGTGTGGGCGTCGATCAGGGAGGGCTGCCGGGCGCCGTCGACGTTGAAGTCGTCGTAGGCGTCGTTGCGCAGGCTCTCCGCCTCGGGCATCTCGGCTTCTTCCTCCTCCGAGAGGTAGGAACCGGTCTCGACGTAGCGGGCGCGCTCGGCGGCGGTGTAGATCCCCAGATCGGCGCGGTCGTCGAAGGAGAGGTAGTCCAGCGCGAGGCGGCGGAAGATGTAATCCATGAACGACTGCGCGATGCGGATGTCCGGGTCGTCGGTCATGCCCGCGGGCTCGAACTTCAGGTTGGTGAACTTCTGCACGAAACTCTCGAGCGGCACCCCGTACTGCAGGCCGATGGACACCGCGATGGAGAAGGCGTCCATCACACCGGCCAGGGTGGAGCCCTGCTTGCCGAGTTTCAGGAACACCTCACCGAGCCGCCCGTCCTCGTACGCGCCGGAGGTGATGTAGCCCTCGGCCCCGCTGACGGAGAAGCTGGTGGTGCGGCCCTGCCGCGACTTCGGCAGACGCTCCCGCTTGGGCCGGTAGACGACCTTCTCCACCACCTTCTCGACGACCTTGACGTTCTCCTTGTTCTCGGTCTTCTTGCCGTCGGAGAGCGGCTGGCCGACCTTGCAGTTGTCCCGGTAGACGGCAAGCGCCTTGAGACCCAGCTTCCAGCCCTGCTGGTAGACATCCGCGATGTCCTCGACGGAGGCGGATTCCGGCAGGTTCACGGTCTTCGAGATGGCCCCGGACAGGAAGGGCTGCACCGCAGCCATCATCCGGACGTGCCCCATCGGGGCGATGGCCCGCTGCCCCATGGCGGTGTCGAAGACCTCGTAGTGCTCCCTGGCGAGCCCCGGCGCACCGATCACGTGTCCGTTCTCGGAAATGAAATCGACGATCCTACGGGCCTGTTCGTCGTCGTAGCCGAGCTTGGTCAGCGCCCGCGGGATGGTCTGGTTGACGATCTGCATGGAACCGCCGCCGACGAGTTTCTTGAACTTCACCAGGGAGAAATCGGGTTCGACGCCGGTGGTGTCGCAGTCCATCATGAAACCGATGGTTCCGGTGGGGGCGAGCACGGAGGCCTGGGCGTTGCGATAGCCATTCGCCTCACCGATCGAGACCACCTGTTCCCATTCCCGGCTGGCCACCGCGTGGAGGTCCGTGTCGGCGGGCATGACGGGCGCGGAGTCGTTGGCGGCGCGATGCCTGCGCATCACTTTCTTGTGGGCCTCGGCATTGCGGGCGTATCCGTTGTAGGGCCCGACGATCCCGGCCAGCTCCGCGGAGCGGCGGTAGGAGGCTGCGGTCATGATGGAGGTGATGGCGGCCGCGGTGGAGCGTCCCCCGTCGGTGTCGTAGCCCTTGCCCATGGCCATCAGCAGCGCCCCGAGGTTGGCGTACCCGATCCCGAGCTGCCGGAAGTTGCGGGTGGTCTCGCCGATCGGTTCGGTCGGGAAGTCCGCGAAGCAGATGGAAATGTCCATCGCGGTGATGATCAGTTCGACGGCACGCACGAAGGTTTCCGCGTCGAAGACCCCGTCCTCACCCAGGAATTTGAGCAGGTTGAGGCTGGCCAGGTTGCAGGAGCTGTTGTCCAGGCTCATGTACTCGGAGCACGGGTTGGACGCGGTGATGGGCCCGGATTCCGGGGTGGTGTGCCAGGCGTTGATGGTGTCGTGGTACTGGATACCGGGGTCGGCGCACTCCCAGGCCGCCTTGGCGATCTTGTGGAACAGTTCCCGGGCGTCGACCTTCTCGATGACCTCTCCGGTGGTGCGGGCGCGCAGCCCGAACTCGGTGCCCGCCTCGACGGCGGACATGAACTCATCGGTGACCCGCACCGAGTTGTTGGCGTTCTGGTACTGCACCGAGGTGATGTCCTTGCCCCCGAGATCCATGTCGAAACCGGCGTCGCGCAGCGCCCGGATCTTGTCCTCCTCGCGGGCCTTGGTCTCGATGAACTCCTCGATGTCCGGGTGGTCGACGTCCAGGACCACCATCTTCGCGGCGCGCCGGGTGGCGCCGCCGGATTTGATGGTTCCGGCCGATGCGTCGGCACCGCGCATGAAGGACACGGGCCCGGATGCGGTGCCACCGGAGCTGAGCAGCTCCTTGGAGGAACGGATGCGGGAGAGGTTCAGGCCTGCCCCGGAACCGCCCTTGAAGATGAACCCCTCCTCCTTGTACCAGTTGAGGATGGACTCCATGGAGTCGTCGACGCTGAGGATGAAGCAGGCGGAGACCTGCTGCGGCGAGTGGGTGCCGACGTTGAACCACACCGGCGAGTTGAAGGAGAAGTACTGGTGCAGCAGCAGCCAGGTCAACTCCTCCCCGAAGATCTCGGCATCCCGGTCGGTGGCGAAGTAGCCGTTGTCCCGCCCGGCCTTGACGTACTGCTTGACGACGCGGTCGATGAGGGTCTTGAGGCTGGCTTCGCGCTGCGGGGTGCCGAGAGCCCCCCGGAAGTACTTGTTCGTCACGATGGTGGAGGCGTTCACGCTCCAGAAGTCGGGGAATTCCACGCCGCACTGCTCGAAGACCACCTCACCGGTCTTCCAGTTGGTCTGGACCACGTCGCGCGACTGCCAGGTGACCTCGTCGTAGGGGTGCACGCCCTCGGTGGAGAACACCCTCTCGATGGTGAGACCCACCCCGAGGACGGGCTGTTCACCGGAGCGTCCCCGGTGGTTGGCGGATTTGGTCACAGTGGTGGTCATGTCTTCCTCACTACGAGAATGGCGTCGGTTTGATTGGGTCAGCCGATGAGGGGATCCTGGGAGTCGGCCTCGCGCCGACGTCTGCGCCGCGGCCCCCTGACGGGTTCGGGTAGCAAAGCGTCCCCAGCCGGCTGGCGGCGTTTCATGGAGCCGACCTCGTCGATGAAATCGTCAACGGAATCGAAATTCTTGTAGACCGAGGCGAACCTGAGGTAGGCCACGGGGTCGAGCTCCGCCAAGGGGCCGAGGATCGCGATTCCGATGTCCTCGCTGGTCAGCTCGGCCTGCCCGATGGAACGCAGGTCCTCCTCGACGCGCTGGCCGAGGGCGGCCAGCTGGGCCGCGGTGACCGGGCGGTTCTGGCAGGCCTTGGCGACCCCCCGGATCACCTTCTCCCGGTTGAAAGCCTCCACCACTCCGGAGCGTTTCAGGACGTAGAGCTGGATCTGCTCCACGGTGGTGAACTTCCGCTGGCAGGAGCAGCACACCCGGCGGCGGCGGATGGCCAGGCCGTCGTCCGTCGCACGCGAGTCAGACACCTTGGTGTCTGCGTGACGGCAGAACGGACAGAACACGGCAGAGTCCTTTCAAGTGGCCCCGTCCCCTGGGGCGCGGCTTGCGACGCTGCTCCCCCTAAGCCCCCTTCAGCACCCAATAAATACAAAGTGTTGAGCAAAAGCGGGGTCGCAACTACTAGATGTAGGAACCATATGCCGATGCCCCCTCGGCGTCAAACACCGACGGCGTGTCGTTGGGAAGTCTTGGAGAACTTTTCAGCGACCCGTGACGTGCGCCCAGGCGGGATCCCCCGCGGTGGGCGTCGTGGTCGGGTCGGGCTGGTTGAGGGACGCGATTCCCGGCGCCGCGACGACGAAGGAGAGCACCACCAGAGCGGCGAAGGCCACCGACTTGAGGCGCTGCACGAAACGGGAACCGGGACGAACGACCACGCAGGACCTGCCCCTGATGGGACCGCGCGTCGCGGGGCCGCGGGATGAACGGACACGGGGTGCGGGCTGGGTGGGACGACCGGCGGGGCCACCCACGCGGCGTCCCCCACCGGAGCGGGCGACGGTGGTTGTCACTGCGGCTTCGATGCTCATGCTTCCTCCTGTTGCCACGATGGCCGCCATCCGCGGCACATCGAACCTGTGTTCGAAACGCTACACGAACCCACACGCGGTTTCAAACACCTTTTCGATTCCTGTTGCGTCACAGGAGGAGTCAACACATCGGCACCGACATTTTCGCTCCACGCCGCGATCCTCGAACAAGTGTTCGTATTCTGGGGTAGAATGGCGTCATGGCAGACGAGACCCACGAGGAAACCGCGGAGGCCACCATCATCCGGCTTCCCTCCCGCAAGACTTCGCGCGCAGGGCGTCCCAGCAAGGCACAGGCGGCCGCCGACGTGGCGCGCATAGCCGAACTCTCATCCCCCTCGGGCGGAACCGGCAACCTCACTCCTCGCCAGCAGCTGCTGCTGAAACTGATCCGGGACGCCGTGGAGGCCAACGGCTACCCCCCGAGCATGCGCGAACTGGCCGAGCGCGCCGGTCTCGCCTCGACCTCCTCGGTCGCGTACCAGCTGAAGGTGCTCGAGAAGGCGGGTTTCATCCGCCGCAACCCGAACCGTCCTCGGGCCATGGTGGTGACCCTGCCGGAGAACATCGCCCCCGAGGCACCCGAACCGGAGCTGCCCGACCCCGAACAGACCCACACCTCACGTCCCGAGGCCGTCGAGACGCCCCTGCTGGGCAGGATCGCGGCGGGCGGTCCCATTCTGGCCCAGGAACGGGTGGAGGACGTCTTCTCCCTGCCCAGGCAGCTGGTCGGGAATGGCACCTTCTTCATGCTGGAGGTGCGGGGGGATTCCATGATCGACGCCGCCATCTGCGACGGCGACTGGGTGGTGGTGCGGCAGCAACCCGATGCCGACAACGGTGACATCGTCGCCGCGCTGCTCGACGACGAGGCCACTGTGAAAACCCTGAGTCGCAGGGGCGGCAAGGCCTGGCTGATGCCCCACAACGCCGCCTACTCGCCCATCGACGGCACCGGCGCCCGCATCATGGGCAAGGTGGTGGCGGTCATGCGGCGGGTGTGAGACCGGTTCGGGAGGAAACCTCCTTGGCCGGGCGAGGAGATGCCATCCGCCCGGCGGGTCCAGGCCCTTCTTGATTCCTTGGGAACAGGTGCGGCGCGCCAACCGCACCTGGTGTCATCGCTTCGCGGTGATGCGGGAGTACACCTGGTCCAGGTCCTCGCTGATCGGTCCGCGCATGTTGGAGATACCCGGGTTGTCGGCATAGCGGGGCAGGATGTGGACGTGGAGGTGGAAGACCTCCTGCCCGGAGTCGGCGCCGGCGTTGCTGAGGATGTTGCAGGCGCTGGCACCCAGTTTCTTCTTCAGCAGGTTACCGACCTCCCCGATCGCGGGGGCGATCTCCCCCAGAGCCGTCGGGTCCTCCAGCGCGTCGGTCACGTGGCGGCGCGGAACCACCAGGGTGTGTCCCTGCTGCCATGGGTTGATGTCCAGGAACGCGACGGCGGTTTCGTCCTCGTAAACGAACTTCGAAGGGATCTCGCCCTCGATGATCCGGCAGAACAGGCAATCGCTCATGGTCTTCAGACTCCTCGTACCTCGAAGCCGGCCCGGGCCAACTCCTGCTTGACCTCAACAATAGTGAGCCTCCCGTAGTGGAAGACACTTGCCGCCAGCACCGCGTCCGCGCCCGCGCGGGCGGCCTCGACGAAGTGGGCCGCGGTTCCCGCCCCACCGGAGGCGATCAGCGGCACATCCACGACCGAGCGGACCGCCCGGATCATCTCGATGTCGAAACCGTCGGTGGTGCCGTCGGCGTCCATGGAGTTGAGCAGCACCTCCCCGACCCCCCGGTCGGCGGCCTCCTTCACCCATTCGACGGCATCCCTGCCCGCCGGCCTGCGCCCGCCGTGGGTGGTGACCTCGAACCCGGAGGGTGCCCAACCGGCCCGCCTGGCATCCAGGGACAGCACCAGCACCTGGTTGCCGAATTGCGCCGCGATCTCGTCGATCACCCCCGGATCGGCGAGCGCCCCGGTGTTGATGCCCGCCTTGTCGGCCCCGCAGCGCAGCAGCGCATCCACGTCGGCCACCGACCGCACCCCGCCTCCCACGGTGAGGGGGATGAACACGGTCTCCGCGCACCGGGTCACCATCTCCCGGGTGGTTTCCCGGCCCTGCGTGGATGCGGAGATGTCCAGGAAGGTCAGTTCGTCGGCCCCCTCCGCCCCGTAACGGGCGGCCAGTTCCACCGGGTCCCCGGCGTCCCTGAGGTCGCGGAAATTGACCCCCTTGACCACCCGCCCGTCGTGAACGTCCAGGCAGGGGATCACGCGCAACGCGACTCCCATCAGTCCTCCTCGATATCGGTTTCGACGACCCCACGGCGCATCGCGGCGATCGCCTCCCGGCAGGTGCGGCGCAGGTCCCCGGGGCCCACGGCAGTCGCGATCTGGCCGGCCAGGTCCACGACCTGCCGCACCCAGCGCACGAAGTCACCGGCGGGCAGGCCGCTGATGCGCAGCACCTTCGCCAGTTCCTGGCCGCTGGCCCAGCGCCACACCGCCTCCGCGAAGCCGATGTCGGGTTCGCGTCCCCGGTCGCGGCGGTGGTTGCGTTCCAGCGCCCCGACCTCACGCCACACCGTCCGCAGCGCGGACTGCGCCGCCTCGCTGGCGGCGTCCGGCATCCGCGGGTGCCGTTGGTCGCGACTCGGCCGCGACTCGTAGAGCAGCGACGACAGCACGGCGGCCAGTTGTGGCCCGTTCAGGTCCGCGAACACGTCGCGGCGGATGCACTCGGTGGCGACGAGGTCCAGTTCGTTGTAGATGCGGCGCAGCATCCGCCCCGCATCGCTCAGCTCGTCCCCGTGCAGGTAGCCGAGGTCGGAGAGCACCCCGCAGACCCGGTCGAACTGCACTGCCAGGGAGTTCGCGCGTCCCGTCAGCTCGGCCTCTTTGCGTGTGGCCTCCCGTTCGAGGCGGATGGCTCGTGCGGCTGCGACGGCGTGCAGTTCCCGGTCCTCGCAGCCGTGGCAGGGATGCCGCTTCATCCTGCGCCTCAGCTCCGCGATCCGTTGTGCCTGTTCCTCGTCGGTCGGGGTCGGTTCGAAGACCGGGGTTTCGGGGTCGACGGATTCCAGTTTGGACGACAGGCCCGCCAGGAGTTCCCTGCGCGCCTTGCGGTCCTGCACGGAGAAACGCCGGGGCACCCTGACCCGGGCGACGGGGGTGGGTGCGCCGGGCAGATCGTGGGGTCGTAGCCGCAGCACGGTGTGATCGGCTGCGATGACCTGCACCCACGGCACGGCGTCGCGGCTCTGCTTCTGCCCGATGGCCAGGGCCACGCACCAACCCTGCCTCGGCACCCAGATCACATCCCCGGGCATGAGCTTCGAGATGGCCTCAGCGATGTCGTCGGCGCGCCGGGCCCTGCGGGCGGCCGCGGAGGTGCCCTCCAGCTGGGAGATCTCCTCCCGCAGGGCCGCGTATTCCATGAAATCCCCCAGGTGGCACTCGGCCTCGTCGCGGCTGGCGGCGATTTCGCGGCGGCGGTCGCGGTCCGCACGGCTGGCCTTGACCACGGTCTTGTCGATGGTGAACTGCGCGAACGACTGGTTCAGCACCTCGCGTGCCCGCTCCCGGCCCAGCGACGCGGTCAGGTTGACGGCCATGTTGTAGCTCGGCGCGAAGGAGGAGCGCAGCGGATAGGTGCGCCTCGACGCCAGGCCCGCGACGGCTCGCGGATCCATGCCCGGCTGCCACTGCACGACGGCGTGTCCCTCGACATCGATGCCGCGTCTGCCCGCGCGCCCGGTGAGCTGGGTGTACTCCCCCGGGGTGATGTCCACCACGGCCTCGCCGTTGTACTTGACCAGCTTCTCCAGCACGACGGTCCGGGCGGGCATGTTGATGCCGAGCGCCAGGGTTTCGGTGGCGAAAACCAGTTTGCAGGCCCCAGTGGCGAACCCCTCCTCCACGATCGCCTTGAAGGCGGGCAGCTGCCCGGCGTGGTGGGCGGCGATCCCCGCGCAGAGGGCACTCCGGAAGTCCTCGTAGCCGAGCGCGTCCAGATCGGCGACCGACAATCCGCTGACGTGCCGGTCGGCGATCTCCCCGAGAAGGGCGGCCTCGTCGCGGGTGGTCAGGTTAACCCCTGCGGTGAGCAGCTGCTCGACGGCGGCGTCGCATCCGGCGCGGCTGAAGATGAACCAGATCGCGGGCAGCAGCCGGGCCCTCTCCAGGACCCGCGCCACCTCGGCCCGCGAGGTGCGGCGCCCCGCGAACCGCGGATGGACATCGCCACCGAAGGAACCGGAGCCGTGGGGTCTCTTCCCCCGGCCGGAACGCCCGCGGGGTCGCCGGGAGTCGTCGCGCACCCGGGTGGCCTCGGCGCGGGAAACCTTCAGCAGTTCCCGGTTCACCTTCGCGACCCGCTCGCCGGGCAGTTCCTTGGCGGTCGGGGCGACGCCCTCGAACAGGTCCACCAGTTTCGTTCCCACCAGCACATGCTGGTACAGGGGGACGGGACGTCTCTCGGAGACCACCACCTCGAAACTTCCCCGCACGGTTCGCAGCCAGTCTCCGAAGTCCTCCACGTTGCTGACGGTCGCCGACAGCGCCGTGATCTGCACCCGGGGGGCCAGCCCGAGGATGACCTCCTCCCACACGGCGCCTCGGAACCGGTCGGCCAGGTAGTGCACCTCGTCCATGACGACGTGGTCCAGGTTGTTCAGTCCAGTCGAGGAGGCGTAGATCATGTTGCGCAGCACCTCGGTGGTCATCACCACAACCTGGGCGTCGCCGTTGACCGAGGAATCGCCCGTCAACAACCCCACCCGGTCCGCGCCGTGCCGCGCCACGAGGTCGTGGTATTTCTGGTTGCTCAGCGCCTTGATCGGGGTGGTGTAGAAGCATCGCGTGCCGGTCTCCAGGGCCAGCCACACGGCGAACTCCCCCACCACCGTCTTGCCCGCCCCGGTGGGTGCTGCCACCAGCACCCCCGACCCCGAGGCCAAGGCCTCGCAGCCGGCGATCTGGTAGTCGTCGAGCGGAAAGGAGTAGAGCGCGGCGAAGCGCTGCACCTGATCGGTCACCGCCCCAAGGTAGCAGGGTGCCTCAGGCGACGAAGACCCTGAGCACTCCCGGCACGCACTCGACACGCACGGGCACCTCGCCCAGTTCCTCGCCATCACCCATCACGAACAGCCCCTCACCGGCCAGTTCGATGCTGCGTGCCGGGAACTGTTCCACGCAGGGGTGTTTGACGAAGGTCCCGGAATACATGGCGGGCAGCAGTCTGAGCAGGGTGGTCCGCGATACCGGGCCGACCACCGTGACGTCGAGGAGACCGTCGGTGGGGTCGGCCTGGGGGGCGATGCGCATGCCACCGCCGAAGATTCCCGTGTTGGAGACCGCGACCAGCATCGCCTCCTGGCGGCGGCGCACCCCGTCGATGATCATGTCGTAGTGCAGCGGGGAGAAGGAGGCCAGCTCCCGCATGGCGATGTAGCCGTAGCTGAGGGCCCCCAGCCGCAGCCTGATGTGGTTGGTGGAGCGGTTCACCCGGGCGTCGTAGCCGGTGGAGACCACCGCTCCCACGTAACGCCGGGGGAAGGTGTCGTTGGAGATGTGGGCCAGGTCGACGGTGCGGGTCTGGCCCGCGACGATCACCCCGACGGCCTCGTCCACGGTGCGGGGCACACCGACGCCGCGCGCGAAGTCATTGCCGGTTCCCGCGGGGATCAACCCGAGGGTCGCCTGGGTGCCCGCCGCGGCGTTGAGCCCGAGATGGGCCATGCCGTCTCCGCCCATCACCAGCAGCGCATCCCCGGGGCGGGCCTCCATGGCTGCGGTGCGGGTCAGTTTCTCGGCCTCGGTCCACGAGTTGGAGGAGATGATGTGCAGTTCCGCGGTGGGAATCTGTTCGCGGAGCCTGCGCGCCACCTTGGGCAGCATGCGGCCAGCGCGTCCCCCGCCTGAGCGCTCGTTGACCACCAGGGTCAGCAGGCGCGGTTTCGCCAGTTGCTTCACTTGCCGTCATCCACGTCTATGTTGAATTGCTCCTCCTCCGCGGCGACGATGCCCTTGCGTTTGTCGAGGCCGCGGCAGACCAGCTCGGAGAGGTAGAACAGCAGTGTCATGGGGACCGCCATGCAGAGCATGGTGAACGGATCGGTCGACGGGGTGGCGATCGCGGCCAGCACGAAAGAACCGAAGAACACACCCTTGCGCCACTTCTTGAGCTGGTGGCCACGCACCACATTGAGCAGGTTGAGGGCCACCACGATCACGGGCAGCAGGAAGGACGCCCCGAAGATGAGGATGACCTTCAACTCCAGGGTCACGAACTCCCCCATGTCCTGGTAATTCATGATCCCCAGGTCTTGCGGTGTGAAGCTCAGCATGACCGCTATGCCCTTGGGCCAAACCCAGTAGCCCATGGCGCAGCCCGCCAGGAACAGCGGGATTCCCGCCGCCATGAAGTACAGCACGTACTTCTTCTCCTTGGCGAGCAGGCCGGGGGCCACGAAGGCCCAGATCTGATAGAGCCACACGGGGATGGTGATGATCAGACCGCAGACGATCAGGATCACCACTCCTAGGGTGAAGGGCCCGGTCACCCCGGTGTTGGCGAGCTGGAGGTTCGCCTCGGGATTCGCTGCCTTCACGTCCGCCCTCGCGACGTTGTACGGCTCCATGATGAACAGCACCAGCGGCTGGTAGAAGAAGGCGCATCCGATGGCCGCCAGGACCAGCGCCAGGGCCGAGATCGTGACGCGGTAGCGGATCTCACGGAGGTGGTCACCCAGCGACATGCTGCCGTCCGGGGACTCCTTCTTGGGCGGGCGGAACCAGCTGGACCGACGCGGTTTCGCCTCAGCACGACTGGCGTCGGGACTCAATGTGATCAGTTCCCCGTCTCGGTTTCACGGGCGCGGAGCGCAGCCTCCCGGGCCTTCAACTCGGCTTCCTTGAGGGCCTGCTCACGGGCCTCCAGCTCTCGCTGGCGACGTTCCAGGTCCGCGGCCCTCTCGTCGACGATCTCCGCCTCAACCACCTCGGGTTCGGAGGATTTGTCCTTGTCCTGGTCGGGGGAATCGGCTGACTTGACCTCCTCCTTGAACTCCCGGATGGAGCGCCCGACTCCCTTCCCGAGCCCCGCCAGGCGGGAGCCACCGAACAGCAGCAGGGCGACGAGCAGGATGATCAGAAGTTCCGGGAGACCGATATTCGGCATAGTGCAGTTACCTCGTTTTGGATTCGTTCGTTTCCTGTGAAGCTTACTCGTGGTGCTTGTGGGGCAGCTGGATGCTCGCTGTGAGCTCCTTCAACTGCTCGCGACGTTCCTCCAACGCTCGTGTCTCCACCAGAACGTCGTCAATTTTGTTCCGAACCCCGATGGCGAGCACCACCAGGACCACCACCCCGGCCGCCGCCAGACAGCCGAGAACGATTACCCAGATCACACTACGCGATCGTACCCGACCCGGTCGGCGGATCCGGTCTGGTTTCCTCGTGACCGTATGCGCGAAGCGCCTCCCAGGCCCGTTCCGCGGCCTCGGTGACGGCCTCACCGTCGCTGACGATCACCACGTCCTCACCGAGCCGCAGCAGCAGCGACACCAACCAGTCGCGGCTGCCGACGGGAAGCACCACCTTCAACCCGGTCACATCGGACTCGACCGAATGGGTCGGGTAGTACTCGGGCACCCAGGCCGCCCCGGGCCCGAGGGACATCTCCACCCTGCGTTCGGAATCGGCGAACCAGGATCCCGTGGCCTCCTCCAGGCCCTCCCGCTGCGGGGATGTCTCTTCAAGCATCACGACTGCGCGGATCCGGTCCATGCGGAAACTACGCCAGGCGTCCCGCAGCCGGGACCAGGCGTCGAGATAGGTGATGCCGTCCACCACCCTGAGGCGGGCGGGTTCCACCTCCACCACGGCCCGCCCCCCGGTGCCCTCATGCTCTATCCGCACCACCCGGCGTTCCTCGCAGGCCCGGGTCAGGACGCGGCGGATCTCCTCGTCCCCCGCGGTCAGGGTGACCTCGATCCCGGTTCCCGCCTGCCCGCAGGCCTCGCTGAGTTTCGCCCTGGCGCTGGCGGCCGCTTCGGATCCGAGCTCGACGAGCGCTCCCAGCGCCACCATGAGGCTCGCCGCCTGGACCGCGGTCAGGGTCATGGGACGGGCCAGCACGTCGGAGTTGTACAGGTAGATCTCCCCGTCGGCCCGGACCCCCTCGATGTCGATGTCGAACAGGTCGTCGGTCAGTCCCCCGGGCAGCCCGCAGAACTGGATCACCTCCAGGTCCCGCAGGATCACGGCGGGGGTGGTCCGGAAGTCACGGGCCACCTCAGTCACCGTCACCCCGGGGTTCTGGGTGAGGTAGGGCACCAGCTGGATGAGACGCTGCACCTGATCCGTTGATCTCACCGGGCCCACCTCCCCGCGACCGCCCGGAGCCGGGCAACCACATCGTCCACCAGTTCCTCCGGCGCCAAGGCGATGGCATCCGCCCCCAGCGCGCAGATCTCGCCGACGAGCACCGGCGTCAACGGCAGCTCGTAGACCTCGAAACCCTCAGGGTCACCGGCCATCGGCGCGGCCAGCCGGCCGTTGCGGACCAGGTCGTGCCCGCACCCGGGGCGCAGGGCGACCCTGGCCGCGGGACGCTGCTCCGCCGAGGCGAATTCGATGACCACCTTGTCCGGTGGTTCGTAGGCGGCGCTCTCCCCGACCGCCCGGGGTGGGGCAGTGACCCGGGACAGCTTGAAGTGGCGGCGTTCCGCGCGGTCGATGTCCAGTCCGATCACGTACCAGTGCCCGCGGCGCTGCACGATCCGCCACGGCTGAAGCCTGCGGGGTTCGTCGCGGTATCCGAAACGCACCTCGCGCCGGTCCCGCAGCGCCTCCCACCAGATGTCGAGGCCCTCGATCGCGGTGAGCTGCGGCTGCAGGGTCAGCAACCGGGCGGCGTCCGGATCTGCCCCGGCGGCCCGCAGCGTGGCGAGCGCCACCCGGGTGTCGTCGGCTGCGACGCTGTCCTGCCACACGCGGGCGGCGGCTCCCAGAGCGGCCAGCTCGTCCGTGGTGAAGGAGATGGGCGGAAGTTCGAAGGCGGAGCGATCCACCCGGTAGCCGGGTTCTCCTCCCTCGGAGTCGTGGGAACCCGTCTCCACGGGAACCCCGATGCTCCGCAGCTCGGCCTTGTCCCGTTCGAAGGTGCGCTCGAAGTTCTGGTCATCCAGCCCGCGATACCCCTCGATTACCTGCCGGATGCGGTCACGCCCCACCCAGCCTCGGGTGCTGAGCAGCATGATCAGCAGATTCAGCAGCCTCTCCGATTTGCTTGCCGACATCGCACCTCCCTGGTGGCCTGGTGGGTTAGAGGGTACCGGGGACTGCGCCCCGCAACAATGGGGGTATGCCGATCGTCGACCGTTACGCCCCCTCCCCGACCTCCGATCTGCACCTCGGGAACCTGCGCACAGCGCTTGCCGGATGGCTGCTGACCCGGTGGGAGAACGGACGCTGGTTGCTGCGCATCGAGGACCTGGACGAGGCCCGGGTGAGAGCGGCCGGAGGGGCTGCTGCCCGGCAGCTGTCCGACCTCCGGAGGTTGGGAATGGCCTGGGACGGCGAGATCGTGACCCAGTCCGAACGGTTGGACGCCCACCGTGACGCCCTCGCCCGGCTGCGGGACCGCACCTACGAGTGTTTCTGCACGCGCAAGGAGATCGAACAGGCCGCATCCGCCCCGCACGGCGAGGGTCATCGCCCCTATCCGGGTACCTGCGCGCGGCTCTCCGAGGCCGAGCGGGTGCGGCGCAGGCGGCAGCGCCCTGCCGCGATCCGCATCCGCGCCGAGGGCGCCCGGTTCACCGTGACCGATCGTTTCGCGGGCGAGGTTACAGGTGTCGTCGATGATTTCGTGCTGGTGCGGGGCGACGGGGTGCCGGCGTACAACTTCGCGGCCGTGGTCGACGACCTGTACCAGGGGGTGAACCGGATCACCCGGGGAGCTGATCTCCTCGGTTCGGCGCCCCGCCAGGCCTGGCTGGCGACTCTGCTCGGCGGCCGGCCGCCGAGCTATGCACACATCGGTCTGGTCACCAATCCCGATGGGAAGCGCCTGGCGAAACGCGACGGGGCGGTCACCCTGGCCGACCTGCTGGCCCTGGGTTGGCGAATCCCCGAGGTTGTGGCCGAGCTGACGGACTCGCTCGGGCTCGGACGCCACGAGACGCCGGAAGGGGCCCTGGCCGTGATGCCGGAGCCCCTTCCCGATGCTTTCTGTGCCCCCGTCACCTGGACGGGAAATGGTTTCGTCGACTCGGCTACGACGCGGCCTTGACGTCCAGGACGTCGATCACGTAGACGACACCCTCACCGACCTCCAGTCCCTTGCTGGGCTCGCCGTTGGGGTACGAGTCCGCGGCGGGCACGACGAGCATCACCCGCGATCCCGCGGTCTGCCCCAGCAGGCCCGTCTTCCAGCCGTTGATGAGGGTCGAGAGCTTGCCGGTCTGGGGCCCCTGCCAACCGTCCATGATCAGTTTCCCGGATTTCGCCCCCCAGACCCGGTATTTCACCGAGATGGTGGAATTGGCCTCGATCGCCGTGCCGGCTCCCTTTATGAGGGGTTGCACCACCAGCTGTTCGGCGTTGACACCACCCTCCGGGAACGTCAACTCCGGTTTGCCTTCGGTCACGGTCACCGTGGGCAGCCCCGCCGCCGGTGTCACGGCCTCTCCCGTCGCCTCATCGTAGGAGGCGGAGACGATGTCGACGACGAACACCAGGGAATCGCCCGCCTGGATACCGGCCTGGGGATTGCCCTGGGCGTAGCCATCGGCCCCGGTCATGCCGATCAGCACCCTGGAACCGACCTTCTGCCCGGTGAGACCGTTCTTGAATCCTGTGATGACCCCGTCCATCGAGAAGGTGGCCGCCTGCCCCCTCTGGAAGGAGCTGTCGAACACTGCCCCGGTGCGTCCGTTGACACCGACGTAGTTGACGGTGACCGTGGAGGCCGCACCCACGACCTGGGTGTTGCTGCTGTCGCGCAGCACCTTCGTCTGGGTGCTGTTGATGGCCCACGGCGCGGGAACCGTGATCTCGGGCGTATCCGCGTCGGAGACGGTGATGGCGTCGAGGTTCTCCGAGGGGGTGATGTTTCCCGTGGGAAGCGGGGCCGGGGACGAAGCGGCATCGCTCGGGGACGCGGCGGGTGTTGTCGCCGCATCATCCGTGTTCCCCCCGGCGGGCTCGGTGCCCGTATCACCGGAGCAGGCCGTCAGGGCCAGAGCGGACAGCGCGGCGGCGGCGAGGGCCGTCCGTGCTCGGGTCATCACTTCACTCAAACGCACCCAGCAGATGTTACCCCAGACCGGTTGCCACGCTCCTCACATGCCCACCAGGTCGAGCAGCGCCCCCAGCTCCTCGCGGGTCAGTTCGCGGGTGGTCCCGACCGCGAGCTGCCCGAGCCGGACGGGGCCGATGCCGGTGCGCGCCAGCCGGTCCACCGGGTGGCCCACGGAATCCATCATGCGCCTGACGATGCGGTTGCGACCCTCGTGGAGGGTGATCGCCAGCAGCGAACGCGACTCACCGCGCGAGAGCAGCTTGACCCGATCGGGTTTGACGGGACCGTCATCGAGTCGCAGGCCCTTCTCCAGGCGCTGAACGGTCCGCTGGTCCACGACGCCGGCGACCTCCGCCACGTAGGTCTTCGGAACCTCGAAGCTGGGATGGGAGAGCCGGTGCGCGAATTCGCCGTCGTTGGTCAGCAGGATCAGGCCCTCGGTGTCGGTGTCGAGGCGCCCGATGTGGAACAGCCGTTCCGATTTCCGCGGCAGATAGTCCGCCAGGGTGCGCCTGCCCTCCGGGTCGTCCATGGTGGAGACCACCCCGCGAGGTTTGTTCAACACCAGGTAGCGGTGCCTGCGCGGCGGGGGGATGCGGGCCCCGTCGACCCGGATGGTGTCACGTTCCGGATCCACCCGGCGTCCCTGCTCGGAGACCACCTTGCCGTTGACCTCCACGCGTCCCTCGGAGATCAGGATCTCACTGGCCCGTCGCGACGCCACCCCGGCCGCCGCCAGCACCTTCTGCAGGCGGATGCCCTCCGGCTCTGTCATGTTGCTCCTCGATTCCCGATGCTGCGCGAAGTTCGGCCTCCAAGGCTACGGCGTCGGGCAGCAGCGGCGCCAAGTCCGGCAGCTCGTCCAGCGAGTCGAGCCCCAGTTTCTGCAGGAACAGTGATGTGGTGGCGAAGGTCATGGCCCCATTCGGTTCCTCCCCCGCCTCGGTGATCAGGCCGTGGGCCAGCAGGGTTCGGACGACGCCGTCGACATTGACACCCCGCACCCCGGAGACCCGGCCGCGGGTGACGGGCTGGAGGTAGGCGATGACGGCGAGGGTTTCCAGGGCCGCCTGGCTGAGCCGGGCCCGGGTTTCCGCGACCACAGCGGCCTCCAGCACCTCGGCGAGATCCGGGGCGGTGGCCAGGCGCCATCCCCCCGCGACGCGGCGCAACTCGAAGCCCCGTTCGGTTTCCTGGTAGAACCGGGCCAGCTGTTCCAGTTCCGCCACCACATCGTGTTCCGGCACCCCCAGCTGGGCCGCCAGGTCGGCGGGGGGAACGGGATCGGTGGCCATGATCAGCAGCGCCTCTACGGCGCGGGCAACGTTCACGTCTGCTCCTCGGGTTCGTATTCGTCCACGACGATTCCCGTGGTCGCCCCACCCGACCAGCGGATGCTGAGCTCCGCGAGCGGACCGGCCTGTTCGAAACTGACCCGTCCGGCACGGAACAGCTCGAGGACCGCCAGGAATCGCACGACGGTGGTCAACCGGTCACAACCCGCCACCAGGGACCGGAAGGTGAGCTGCCCCTTCCCGGCCAGCAGCCGGGCGACGATCCCGGTCTGCTCCACGACACTGACGCGGCTGCCGTGCAGGTGGGTGAGCTGCACGGCCGGCGCCGGTTTCGGGGTCAACGCGCGGGCGGCCAGCCGGGCCAGGTCCTCGGGACCGACCGGCAGCTCGACCTGGACCAGGACGCCTCGGAATCGTTCCTCCAACCCGCCGGGACGCCAGTGCTGATGGCCAGCCGCGGCGATGGTTCCCTCCACCCAGGCGGCCAGCTGTTTGAAGGCCCGGTACTGGAGCAGCCGGGCGAACAACAGATCCCGGGCCTCCAGGGCCGCCAGGTCCTCGGGATCGGTCACCTCACCGCCCGGCAGCAACCGGGCCGCCTTCAGATCCAGGAGGGTGGCGGCAACCACCAGGAAGGAGCTGGTCTGCTCCAGTCCCAAGACGTCACCGGCGGCGCGGACATGGGCGATGAACTCGTCGGTGACCTGACTCAACGCCACCCGGGTGACGTCCAGCTCCCGGCGGGAGATGAGCTGGAGCAGCAGGTCGAACGGCCCCTCGAAGTTCTCCAGGTGAACATCGAACCCGGGGGTGGTCTGCGGTGTCTCCTCGGCGCGGGCACGAGGTCGTCGACTCACTTCCGGTTGAGCTCCGTCACCACCACCGACTCGGCGCCGTTCTCGGCCAGGTCGAGCAGTGCCAGGGCGACGGCGGTTCGCACCAGGCGTCCCCGGTCCAGGTTGATGCCGTGCCGCCGTTTCAGTTCCAGCGTGGCGTCCTCCAGCGCGAACAGCTCCTCGGAGGAGAAATAGACCGTTATCTTCTGGTCGTGCTTGACCCGGCCCGTCGCCACGGGCCGGGACGGTTTCCGCCGCTCCGGTTGTTTGGGTTTCCCGGTTTGTTCCGGTTCCTGTTGCGGGGTCTGAGTGGCCGGGGTCACCGGTTCCGGGGCCTTTGTGGGACGGAACAGTTCGCTCGCCCCGGGCAGGCTCGCCCTCTTGTTCACCGGCACTTCCGCAGCACCTCTCGCGCCAGCATCCGGTAGGCGTCGGCTCCCTTGGAGGCCGACGCATAGGTGGTGATGGGTTCACCGGCGACGGTGGTCTCGGGGAATTTCACGGTGCGCCGGATGACGGTGTGGAAGACGTCGTCACCGAAGGCCTGGACGACTCGTTCCAGCACCTCTCGGGAGTGGAGGGTCCGCCCGTCGTACATGGTGCCGAGGATACCGAGGATCTTCAGGTTCGGGTTGATGCGGTCGGAAACCTTGGAGATGGTATCGGTCAGCAACGCGATGCCACGCAGAGCGAAGAACTCGCACTCCAGCGGCATGATCACGTAGTCGCTGGCGGTCAGGGCGTTTATGGTCAGCAGTCCGAGGCTGGGGGCGCAGTCGACGAGGATGAAGTCGTACTCGCTGCGCAGCGGCTCCAGCAGCCGACTGAGGGTCTGTTCGCGCGCCACCTCGCTGACGAGCTGCACCTCGGCGGCGGACAGGTCGATGTTGCTGGGGAGGATGTCCATCCCCTCGACGGAGGTGGGTTGGATCACCTCGTCCGCCGTGTAATCGCGAGAGAGCAGAAGGTTGTAGACGCTGTGTTCCAGGGTGTGGGGGTTGACTCCGAGCCCGACGGACAGCGATCCCTGCGGGTCGAAGTCGACCAGCAGCACCTTGTGGCCGAGTTCCACCAGCGCGGCCCCCAGGTTGATGGTGGTGGTGGTTTTGCCGACCCCGCCCTTCTGGTTGCACATCGAGATGATGACGGCGTGCATGTCCCGGCCGGGCGCGGGTGGCGCGGGTACGGGTAGATCCGGCATGGGCCGCCCGGTGGGCCCGAGTTCCTCGGGAAGGGTTGACTCCGCGGGAGCGTCGGGAACCTTGAACAGCTCGTCGGCCACTTCGCCTCCTAAAAATGTCGACAAGTCCATCCTAGCGAGGCCGGAGCTGCCACGCTCGCGATTCGGGGCTCGCGCCGGTGAAGGGTTCCCGTCCGGTTCGAGCGGTGGCTCCTCACACCTCACCTCGCCCGCGGGTGCGCCTCCAGGTAGACCTCGCGGAGACGGTCCACGGTCACGAGAGTGTAGATCTGGGTGGTGGCCACCGATGCGTGGCCGAGCAGTTCCTGCACCACCCGCACATCGGCGCCGCCCTCGAGGAGATGGGTGGCGTAGCTGTGCCGCAGCGAGTGGGGAGATACCTCCGTCCCGATTCCGGCTGCCCTGGCGCACCGGGAGACGACGATGAACGCCGAGTTGCGCGACAGGCGCCTCCCGAGGGTGTTCAGCAGCAGCGCTCCCCCGCCGTCGCCCTTGACCGCGAGGCCCGGGCGGGCCCGCACCAGGTATGCGTCGAGAACCTCTCGCGCGAAGCTGCCGAGGGGAACCACCCGTTCCTTCCCGCCCTTGCCCTTGAGCCTCAACCCCGCGCCCTCGTCCGCCATGGCCGCGGTGGCGTCGTCGACGTCGAGTCCTGTGATCTCCGAGATCCGGGCTCCCGTGCCGTAGAGCAGCTCCAGCAGGGTGGCGTCCCGCAGTCCGATGGGGTCCTCCCGGTCGGGGGTGGCCAGCAGCCTCTCGATCTCGGCGATGCTGAGCGCCTTGGGAAGTCGTTTGCCCAGCTTGGGAACCCGGATCTCGGAGGCGGGGTTCTCGGAGGTCATTTTCTCCTCGTGGGCGAATGCGTGGAGGTTCCGCACGCTGACGAGGGCCCGCGCCACCGAGGCCCCCTTGAGTTCCGCGGCCAGTTCACGGACGTGTTCGCTGATCTCCACGGCGCTCACCTCCCCCAGGTCGGTCACGCCCCGGTCAGCGAGGAAAGCGAGGTAGCGTTCCAGGTCGCGGCGATAGGCGGCCACGGTGTTGGCACGCAGTCCCCGTTCCACCCGAACGTGTGCCAGGTACTGCTCCAGCGCATCCTGGGCGGCGCTCACTCAGCGACCGGCCCTGATCGGCCAGGGCGCATCGGCGGGACGCAGCTGGCCGATGCGGCCGGACAGCCTGGCGGTTTCGAGGGCGAGGATTCCCGCCACCAGCGTTGGGGACTGGCACTGCCCCGCCAGTACCGCCGCCACCAGGTCCGCGCGCGGAACCCATTCGGAACGCATGTGCGCCTCCTCACCCTCCAGGACGAACCCGTCCGGGCGGGATGCGTCCCTGGGGTCGCGGGCCAGGTAGATCCGCAGCGATTCTTCGCAGGCCCCCGGGGTGGTGGTGATGTCCACCAGCACGTTCCAGCGCCCGGCGGCCAGTTCGGCCTCCTCCGCGAGTTCCCGCCGCGCCGCCGCCACGTGGTCCTCGCCGGCCATGTCGAGCAGCCCGGCCGGGATCTCCACCAGTTCGTACCTCACGGGGTGCCGGTACTGGCGCACCACCGCTATGGTGTCGTGTTCCTCATCCCAGCAGACCACCGCCACCGCGCCGGGATGGGTCAGGTACTGGCGTGTGATGACCTCCCCGGAGGGGGTGGCTATGGTCTCGTCGACGAACGCGGAAACGCGCCCTCTCCCCAGCTCGACTCGTTTCCTGACCTCCCACGCGACGGGTCGATCCCAGCTCATCCGGTTCCTCCTGGCTGCTGTCCTGGTGCGGTGTCATCCGTCCCGCACCCATCAGACGCTACAGCCACCTGCCAGTCCGGTTTCGGCCAGGGCGGCGCGGGTCTGGTCGTTGACCGTTGCTACCCAGTCGTCGGCGTCCCTGCCGCCCTCGACGGGAATGCGGGCGAAATCACCCGGCAGGTCACGGAACCCGGCCAGGTCCAGCAGGGATGTGCCGTCGCTGAGTGAGGTTTCCGGCAGCGTCCTCCAGGCCAGCGAGTAGAGGGTCACGGGGTTGCGTGGCAGCCGCCCCTGCAAGGCCCGGAACACCTCGCCGCCGCGTCGCTGCCGCCCCGCTGCACCCTCGGGATCGGCGGTCCAGGTGCCGTCGACGAGGATCTCCCCCTGCCTGCTGCGCACGAAACCGAGCGCCGTACGCCCGTCGAGCCGCTGGGTTCCCGCGGGCAGGTCTATGTGCGCGTGTTCGTCCCGCAAAGGGTGCTCCAAAGTGACGTCCACTCCCCCGACCGCGTCGACGAGGGTGACGAATCCGCGCAGGTTCACCACGACCACGTGATCCACGGGCATGGCGAGGCTGCGGCACAGGCCGTCCACGAAGGCCTGCGGGCCGCGCAGCCAGCTGGTGGCCAGGCGGTCGTATTCGTTGGGGGCGACCTCGACGACAAGGTCGCGGGGAATGCTCGCGGCGCGGATCTGTCCTCCCTGCCGGTGCAGGGCAAGGATCAGGTCGGCGCGGGCACCGTGTTCGTCGCCGAGCTCACCGAAGTCGGTGGTGCCCTCGGGTGCCAGGGAGCGGTCGTCGATCCCGACCACCAGGAGGGTTCGCCCGTCGTCCCGCGATGCGTGGAGCCTCACGTCCAGGCGGTTCGCCCGGGCATTCAGCAGCGCCCCCGCGGTGACCAGGCCGACCACCACCGCGAGGATCAGCACCCCGGGTTTCCAGATCCACCCGGGAACGGCAAACCGCCCCGGGCCTTCCGGCACGGGGCGGTTGCTGGTCGGATCAGATTGCGGCACCGGTGCGAGGCAGACCGGGCTTGTTCTTCTTCCCGCCGTTGTCTCCGGGCTGGCCACTCTTCTTCAGGTCGTCCTTGTTGACGATCGTGACGTTGGCCAGGCCAACCTCGTTGTCGTTCTTGACGACGACGTAGTGGCTGCTGCCGGGGGTCACGTCGCCGCTGAGGACTGCGTTCAGCTGGGCGGAACCGTCAGCGGCAACGGTGGTCTTGCCGAGCGGGTAGGGCTTGGAGTAGAGCGTGACATCGAGCTCCTGGCCGGCGGTGAAACCGGTGGCTCCAACCGTGATGTTCCCGCCGGGAGCGGCCTTGCGAGCCACGCCGTCGCCGGTGACGGTGACCTGCGGGCCGACGGCCTTGGTCAGGTCAACGGTGATGGTGGTGTTGGTGGACTGGTCCTGGTAATCGAAGCAGGTCAGCGACGTCGGGGTCTGCCCCTGGGTGCTGGTGATCATGTACCCGAACTCGGACGGCTGGTCCTTCAGGTTGATGGTCTCGGTCTTCCAGTCGCCGACCTTGATGACCGCCTTCGCGGTGTGCTCGGGGCACTTGGCCGCGAGATAGGCCGAGGAATCGCCCTGGGCGGTGTTGACGGCACGGACCGTCAGCGAAGGCGCGACGCCGTCATCGGCGGAGGCCTGGTTGATCCCGGTGAACCCGGCGAAGGCCAAGGTCAAGGCGGCTGCCCCGGCAAGGACACGCTTCTTCATTTATCTTCCCCTCTGTTTCGCGCGGCCCAGTGCCGCGCACGCGACTTACGCTATACCATTGATGGCCCATTCGGATAGCCGAAAGGTCACCTCAACAGACGCCACCTGCCGCGGTCACCCTTGCTCCGCGCCGGGCAAAGCCGTCCCCCGGATGCGGGCGGTCCGGTGCGATCTCTACCGCGTGCCGGGACACCACTGCCACACCGCCCCGTCTTTAACGCGGTTCACAAGGGGTTTTACCGGAGATGAAACCGCCGGTCAGTGTCCCGTCCGGGGCAGGCCGGGTTTTAGCGCCACCCGTTTCGCCGGCATCTGCCCACCGGTTTTCCACGCCTTTCCCCGCTGCTCGCTCCCGGATTGTGCGGATCCCTCAGTGGCGGAGGCATCATTCTTCGCCCCGGATTTGTTCTTCAGGATGAAAGAGAAAATCGCCTGCTGCGCATTCTTGGCCCGGACCGTCAGGTGATGCTTTCCGGGCGTGGCATCATCGGGAATCTTCGCATTCAAGTCAGCGCTGCCGTCCTGGTTCGTGGTGCCGGTCCCGATCCTGACGGGCCTGGAGTGCATGTACACCTCGAAACCTTGATTCGGTGCGAATCCCTTGAGGGAGACCTTGATCGTCCCGCCGGGCTGGAAGTCCTGCTGGTCGCTCGTGGCGGTAATGGTTGGTTCGGTCGGTTTGTCCGCGTCGACCTCGACGCCGTTGGTCACCACCTCCCCCTCCGAGTGGATGCAGGCCGCCACCACGTACTGCTGGCCCGTGGCGTCGTAGATGTGTTCAAAGGTGCCGTCGCTCTCCAGCGTCACGTCCACCTCCCTGTCGGCCTCCGGGGTCTCGCTCGTTCCCTCCGGGCCCCCGGTCTCGGCCGTTCTCTCCCCGACGGCCTCCGGCAGCGGTGCCTTCTCGGAGAAGAAATGCAGGACCGCCTTGGACGCGTTGCCGCCGCACCGCCCTCCGAGCCACACCGGGGATGTGCCGTCCGTCCTGGCCCCGACGGCGTGCAGGTTCAAGATCGCAGCTCCCTCGGCCCGCGCCGCGGGGGCTGTCAGTGTGCCCAACCCGAGCCCCAAGACCGAAATACCGACCAGGATCCGTTTCCTCATGCCCGTTCCTCCCGGGTGCGCGCACCCGGGCGCACCCGGCAGGAAAGGCTATCCGAAAGTTAAGGTCCGCCACAAACGGGCCGGTGACGGGGACGACCGGTCATTCCCCGGATCTGCGCACCCGCAGACCCGCCACGCCCCACTCTTTCACGAGATCCACCAGGGAATCAGGATGCACCGCAACCGTGAGGTCGGTCAGGACAGTGGTGTCGAAACCGGTCGCCGCGGCGTCACGGGCCGTGGCATTGACGCAGTAGTCGGCGGCTATCCCGCAGACATCGACCTCGGTGACGCCGCGTTTCCTCAGGAAATCCGCCAAGGATTCGCCTGTGGCCTCGTCGGTTCCTTCGAAACCGGAGTAGGCGGCCTCGTTGCGTCCCTTCAGGAAAAGACCGTCCCACCTTGTGAAGACCAGCCCGGGATGCTGCTGCGCACCGGGGGTACCCGCGACGCAGTGCGGGGGCCAGGAGTCCTTGAAGTCCGGGGAGTCGCTGAAGTGCCCACCCGGATCCACGTGGTGGTCCCGGGTGGCGACCACCACGTCGTAGCCGTGATCGGTCGACAGCAGCCGGTTGATTTGCACGGCCACCTCCGCACCTCCGGTCACTGCGAGTGCCCCTCCCTCGCAGAAATCACGTTGCACGTCGACGACTATCAATGCACGAATCATTCTGAACCACTCCATCCGGTGCGTGCGCTCCTGATCAATTCCTCCGCATGCCTCAGTCCGGCGTCGGAGTCCCCACTACCGCTCATCATACGAGCCAGTTCGGCGGCGCGTTCCTCCTCACCGAGGGGGGTGACGTCCGAGGTCGTGACCTGCCCGTCACTGGACTTGGCGATCACGAAATGCTGATCCGCGAACGCCGCCACCTGCGCCAAGTGGGTCACCACGATCACCTGGCCGTCCGCGGCGAGCCGTTTGAGTCTTCTGCCGATCTCCAGGCCGACGACCCCACCGACCCCGGCGTCCACCTCGTCGAAGACGAAGGTGTGTCCCGGGGACTGGCCCGCGAGCACCACCTCGAGTGCCAGCCGGACCCGGGAGAGTTCCCCGCCGGAGGCGACCTTTCCCAGCGGGCCGGGGGCGGAACCGGGATTGGCGGTGAACACCAGCTCGATCCGGTCCGCGCCGTGAGGGCCGCGCGGGGCCTCTGTGACGGCGAATTCCAGCCTGGCGTGCGGCATCGCCAAGGCCTTCAGCTCGGCGGACGCGAGTTCCGCGAACCTGCCCGCGGCCTCCCTGCGGACCCGGGAGATCCCGGCCGCCGCGGCATCGAGGGCATCGTCGAGAGCCGAGGCCCGTTCGCGCAGCTTCTCTATCCGGTCGTCGGCCCCGTCGAGTTCAGCCAGCCGCTCGGTTGCCCGCCCCGCCCATTCGAGCACCTCCGCGATGTCGTTTCCGTACTTGCGGGTCAGGTTCGCGAGCTGGCCGCGGCGATCTGCGACGGCCTCCTGCCTGATCGGGTCGGCGACGAGGTCCGCGGCATGGCTGGCGAGGTCCTGGGCGAGGTCCGTGAGCAGGTAGTTCGTCTCGGTGAGGCGCCGCGCCAGATCCATGGCCTCCGGGTCGCGTTCGGCCAGCGTTTCAAGGGCCTTGCGTGCGGCCCCGACCAGCCCGAGCGCGTTCGGGGCGTCGAGGTCCTCCTCCGAACCGCTCAATGCCGTGCGTGCGGTCATCGCCAAGGCCTTGAGGTCGTCCGCATCGGCCAGGCGAACCGCCTCCGCGGCCAGGGCCTCGTCCTCCCCCTCCCGGGGGTTCACGGCCGCGATCTCCTCCAACCCGAACCGCAGCACATCGATTTCCCGGGCCCGGTTCATCGCATCGGCCTCGAGTTCCGCCAGCTCCTCGGTGATCCGGCGGTGCTCCGCGAAGTCGCGGCGGTAATCCTCCAGCGCAGCCGGTGCCGCGAAGGCGTCGAGCAGCTCCCGTTGCCTCTCCGGGGTGGAGAGCCGGGTCTGTTCGGACTGGCCGTGGATCGTCGCCAGGTCGGTCAGCAGGCCGGCCACGGTGGAAACCGGGACCTGCGCCCCACCGACCGTGGCGCGGGAACGCCCTTGGGAGGAGATCTGCCGGAGGGTGACGAGCTCCACCCCGTCGTCGAGGTCACCCCCGAGGGCCTCGACCGCCTCGGCCGTGTTTCCTCCGACCTCCCAACGCCCCTGCACGAGCGCCCTGTCCTGCCCGTTCCTGACCAGCGAGGCGTCGGCCCGGGCCCCCAGCAGCAGACCCAGCCCCGCGACGATCATCGTTTTGCCGGCGCCGGTCTCACCCGTCAGCGCGGTGAGTCCGGGCCCCAGCGGCAGGACGGCCTCCGCCACCACCCCGAGTGAATTCAGACGAAGTTCTGTCAGCATGTTCACCTCCGGGGTGGGCGTCGCCAGCCGTCGATCGGCAGCTTGAACTTCCGCACCAGCCTCGTCGTGAAGGGCTGCTCGGACAGCCGGGCCAGGCGCAGTGGATGCCCGCTGGCCCTGACCGCCACCCGCTGCCCGGGCCCCACGTCGAAGCTGCGCCTGCCGTCGCACCAGATGATGCCCTGCGGCACGGGACCGCCCAGCTCAAGGGAGACGTGCGAGTCGGGAGAGAGCACCATGGACCTGTTGAACAGGGCATGGGCGGACAGGGGCACCAGCAGGATCGCCTGCACCTCGGGCCACACGACGGGCCCACCACCGGAGAACGCGTAGGCGGTGGAGCCGGTGGGTGTGGCCACCAACACCCCGTCACATCCCCACCGGGAGAGCGGATGGGCGTCGACGTGCACGAGGACGTTCAGCATCTTCTCTCGCATCAGTTTCTCCAGCGACACCTCGTTGACGGCGAACGAGGACCACAGAACCTTCCCGGAGGGGCTGGTCACCTCAACCTGCAGGACCAGGCGCTGTTCGGTTTCGTAGCGCCCGTCGATCACCGCCTGCGGCAACGAGGTGAGGTCCGAGGTCTCCAGCTCGGCCAGGAAACCGACGTGCCCGAGATTGACCCCCAGCAGCGGGACATCCAGGGGCTGGGCCCATTCCGCGGCCCGCAGAAGGGTGCCATCCCCCCCGAAGACGACCGCCAGCTCCGCCGGTTTCCCGTCGATGGGCTCGAGATCCACTCCGGGCACGAGCTCCCTCAGGCGGTCAACGTCATCGGAGAAACTCAAGAACCTGAAGCCGGGCATCTGACCCATGAAAACTGTTGCCGCTTCCAGGGCCTCGGGGCGTTCCGGGTGCAGCAGCACGGCGACGGTTCGGGTTTCCACGGTCATCAAGGGTAATAAGCGCCGCGAATCGAGCACAATCGGATGAAGAACTCCTGATTGCCGCCGACACCGGGCAACCGGCTGGACCCGCGCCAGTCGCAACCCCACCCGAGGGCGCGGGCGGTTTCCACCACAGCTTCCACGGCTTCCTCACGCAGCCGGGGATCACGAACCACCCCGCCAGCGCCGAGACGTCCCCGCCCCACCTCGAACTGCGGCTTCACCAGCAGCAACGCCACCCCCTCGGGGCGGAGAACCCCCAGCAGCGAAGGTAGAAGGAGTTTCAGGGAGATGAAGGAGACATCTCCGACCACGACGTCAACGGGTTCACCGTCCAGATCGGCGAGGGTGAGATCGCGCAGGTTCAGCCCCTCCCGGACCCGCACGCGCGGATCGGAACGGATCGGTTCCGCCAGTTGATCATGTCCGACGTCGACGGCGTAGACCCGTTCCGCGCCGTGCTCCAACACCACCTGCGTGAATCCCCCGGTGGAGGCCCCCGCATCGAGCACGCGCCCGTGCAGGCGGGTTCCGGAATCCGCGATCGCGCCCAGGAGTTTGTGGGCGGCGCGGGAAACCCATTTCTCGGGATCGGCGAAGATCTCGGTCGTGGCGTTCACGTTCATCGCGGCTTTCCGCACGACGACCCCGGCCACCCTGACCCGCCCCTCCGTGACCATCCGGGTGGCCTGGGTGCGGGAACGCGCCAGGCCGCGGGCAACGAGTGCCTGGTCCAGCCTCACCGGTTCGTCCCGGACCCGGGTTCCTCCCGCTGCCCCGGCCCGGGTCTGAGGGCCTCCACGAGCACCTGGTGTGCCGCCTCCAGGCGTGCGAGGGCGTCATCGACCGGCAGCTCCCCGAGTTCGTCGTCACCGGGCAGGGCCTCCTCTATCGCCTGCAGGCGTTGAACATCGCCCGGGGCGGCGTCGCGGGGGGTGGGGTTCGTCATCGCAGCAGGTCCAGTCTCGCCAGCAGGTCGGCGCCCTCGGCGTTGAACCGCCAGATGGCGTGCAGCACGCACCACAGCAGGTCGAGTTGTCCTTCGATGTCATCCGGCACGACATCCGCGACAACCCTGCCGTCTATCATCCACGCCTCCGCCGCTCCGCAGCGGAACCCGTTCCCGACGGGCTCCGCCTCGCGAGCCGGCGCCAGCAGGGCCGAGATGTCGTAACCGATGTGGGTGGGGCGGCCGATGGGGTCGGCCTCGGCGAGGTCGTACTTGCCGTGCGCCCCCGTGAACACGAAGAGCGAGTCCATGCGGACGTTTCCCGCGCCGACGATGTCCGTGTCGATTCGGTCACCGACGAAGATCGGGTGCCGCGCCCCGAGACGCAGCACGGTCTCGTCGAGGAGCGGCCGGAACGGTTTGCCCGCCATCGGCGGCCGGAACCCGACGCAATCCGCTATCAGATCCACCTGCGCGCCGCAGCCCGGCAGGATTCCGCGCTCGGTCGGGCGGGTCTGGTCCGGGTTCGTGGCGAACCACGCCGCTCCCCTCTGGACGGCGATGGCGCCGAGCTCCAACAGGCTCCAGGGAAGCTGCGGATGATAGCCCTGCACGACGGCAACCGGGTTCTCCTCCAGGGTCGAGACCGGAACGAAACCACCCTCTGCTAGCTGGGAGGCGAGCGCTTCGGTTCCGACCACCAGCACCTTCGCCCCCACCGGAAGCTCCCCGCGGAGCATGCGCACCGTGGCCTGGGTCGAGTTGACCACATCCGAGTCGTCGGCCTGGATCCCGAGTTCCCGCAGATGCTCGGCAACAGCGGCGGGGGTGCGTGCCGCGTTGTTGGTGACGAAACCCAACCGGGTTCCCACCTCACGCAACTTCGCCAAGGATCTCGTCACCCCGTCGATGGCGTTCGGACCGAGGTAGACCACCCCGTCGAGATCGAACAGGGCGGCGTCGTAGCTCGATACGAGCGCCTTCACTCCCGGCTCCCGTCTATCTCCGCGAGCACCTCGGCGATTTCCTCCTCCGGACTGACCAGGTCGATCACCTGGGTTTCTATCGCGTCCTCCATGTCAACCACTTCGGTTTTCTCTTCAACCGTTTCGGGTTTCTCCTCGGGATTTGGCTCCAGGTCGAAGTCCTCGGGCAGGGTGATGCCGTCCAGAGCGGCGAGCCGCTCCGTGACCTCGAGCTGGTTCTCAGGATCCATCCGGGCCACGGACTCGAACCATTCCCGGGCCGCGTCGAGCCGGCCTTCACGCTCCAACAGGTCTGCGTAGGCGTAACGCAGGCGTGCCTGCCCGAGTTTCGGGCCGATCCGGTGGGATATTGCCGCTTTCAGCAGCCGCATTGCCTCGCCGTTTTGCCCGAGGTCGCTGCGGATCCCCGCCTCGACGAGGATGCATTCGATGCGGAGCCCCAGTTTCTTGGTGCCGGGGTCCAGGCTCGCCAGCAGTTCGAGCGCCTCGTGATGCCTTCCCAGGGCGCGTTCGCAGTCCGCGAGCACCGGCAGGAGTTCGTCTCCCCCGTTCATTCTTCTGATGGCCCGGAACTCCCGCAGGGCGATGTCGTAGTGGCCGGACACGTAGGCCGTTTCGGCGGCGGCCTCCCGGACCACCGGCAGGCGCCCGGCGCGCCTCCGAGCGGCCTCCGCGTGCCGGTAGGCAAGTTCCGGGTCGACGTCCAGCAGCTCCCCTGCGGCGAGGATGTGGGCCCCCACCGTGTTGGCCAGGTCCTTCGGGAGACTTTTCAGCTCTGCACGCACGCTGGTTGGCAGCATCGACTCGTCAAAGTTCTCGGGTGTGGGGGGTTCGTTCTGCGCCGGGGCCGTTCCCGGTTTCGGCACATGTCGTTCCCTTTCCTCACCGAGGGTTTCTCCTCGGGAACCGCCCCGCCGATCTCGGGGATCGCGTCGTCCGTCCCGGGAATCGCGTCGTCCGTCCCGGGAGTCACGTCGCTCGTCTCGGGAGTCACGTCGTCCGTCTCGGGAGTCACGTCGTCCGTCTCGGGAGTC